>PLZC01000356.1:0-302 GCA_003151985.1 Acidobacteriaceae bacterium | reverse complement strand
CGCGGCTCATTTCCCAAGACGCGCATCCGCGTTCGTCTCGACGGCGGCTTCGCTAATCCCGAACTGCCGGCGTTTTTGGATAGCGAGCCCGGCGTCGAATACGTAGTGGCGATGGCCGGCAATGCGGTATTGAATCGCAAGGCGGAAGAGGACATGGAGGTTGCCCGCCTACTGGCCGGTCTCACCGATCGGACGGAGCACGTCTACGGCGAAACCCACTATGCGGCCGGTAGTTGGAAGCGAGAACGCCGCGTCATCATCAAGGCCGAAGTTGTACGCGCCGAAGATAAAGCGCCGAAGGA
>PLZC01000029.1:1141-3406 GCA_003151985.1 Acidobacteriaceae bacterium | reverse complement strand
CATTGCAGCAACTTCACTACGCATCCAACCGCCATGCGCTTCTACTCATCTTCCAGGGCATGGACGCCGCCGGTAAAGATGGCGCCATAAGGCACGTCATGTCCGGAATCAATCCGCAAGGATGCGAGGTCTTCAGCTTCAAGCAGCCCAGCGCCGAAGAATTGGAACATGATTTTCTCTGGCGCACCGCGTGTCGCCTTCCCGAACGCGGCCGCATCGGCATCTTCAATCGCTCTTACTACGAAGAAGTACTCGTCGTCCGCGTCCATCCGGAGGAGCTTCGTAACGAAGGGCTCTCAAATCAGCTACAGGATGATAAGTCGAAATGGGACGATCGGTATCGCTCCATTGTGGACTTCGAGAAACACCTTGACCGAAACAGCACGCGCGTCGTCAAGGTGTTCCTGCACATCTCGAAGAATGAGCAGCGGAAGCGGTTTCTGGCGCGCATCGACAATCCTGAGAAGAACTGGAAGTTGAGTCTCGCAGACATTCATGAAAGAAAGTTCTGGAAAGACTACGTGAAGGCTTACGAAGAGTGCCTAAGCGCAACCAGCACGCATCACGCTCCCTGGTATGTTGTTCCCGCAAACGATAAGGACGACGCCCGCCTGATCGTCTCTCAGATCGTTCTTGATGCGCTGAGGGGATTGAAACCGTCCTATCCCGCAACAACCCAGAAGCACCGGGCCGAATTGAAATCAATCCGCAAAATGCTAGCTAAGTGATGAGGGACCGTATCACGGTCAAAGCTGAACAATATGAAGTCTGAAAGCCGCTGCAAGGATGTGAGCAGTTGCGGAGAACGAGAAAGGATACGCTACGATGGCCACCACCGAACTCCCCATCAAAGTTGAGAAGGACGACACGCCTCAACCCTTCGGCAAGAACTTCGATCAATTTGGCAATTCTTCCGGGTTCATCTTCGACGTGAGCCTGTCGACCGCGATTGCGGCCGACGGCAAGAATGAAGAGAGAGCACCAAAGCCCAAGGGACCACTCTCTCCTGAGATGCTGGACAAGATGAATCGCTACTGGCGTGCGGCNNAACTATCTTTGCATCGGCCAGATCTACTTGTTTGACAATCCCCTGCTCCGCTCGCCGCTGAAAGCAGAACAGATCAAGCCAAGGTTACTCGGTCACTGGGGAACCTCGCCTGGCCAGAACTTCATCTACATTCATTTGAACCGGCTGATCAAAGAGCATGATGCGGACATCATCTACATCTCGGGTCCGGGTCACGGAGGCCCTTCCCTGAACGCCTGCTCCTACCTGGAAGGCAGCTATACCGAGGTTCACCCAGAGATCACTCACGATGAGAACGGCCTCCGGCTTATGTTCCGTAAGTTTTCCACGCCGGGCGGCGTGCCCAGCCACTGTGGGCCCCACGTTCCAAACTCCATGCACGAGGGAGGAGAGCTTGGCTACTCGCTGGTCCATGCTTTCGGCGCGGCGTTCGACAATCCAGACCTGATTGTCGCCTGCGTCATCGGGGATGGCGAATCCGAGACTTGCCCACTGGAAGGAAGCTGGAAGTCAGTCAACTTTGTCAATCCGGTGCGAGACGGCGCCGTCCTGCCGATCCTACATCTCAATGGATACAAAATCTCGGGGCCAACCGCCCAGGGACGAACGAGCGACGCCGACTTGAAGGCCCTCTATGTAGGCCGGGGTTACAAGCCCTACTTTGTCGAGGGCGATGACCCGGAGGTCGTACATCAACTCCTTGCACAAACGCTTGAGGACTGTTACGCCGAGATTCGGGGAATTCAGCAGGAGGCTCGTAAGAGCGGATTCAAGAAGCAGCCCGTCTGGCCCATGATCATCCTCCGCACGCCCAAGGGATGGACGTGCCCGAAGGAAGTGGATGGAATCCCCATCGAAGGCACATTCCGTGCGCACCAAGTCCCGCTTGCATCGGTCAAGGACAATCCTGAACATCTGAAAATCCTCGAAGCCTGGATGAAGAGTTACAAAGCCGAGGAACTGTTCGACGCGAACGGGAAGTTCATCGACGAGTTAGCGGCTCTCTCGCCCGTAGGCAACCGGCGCATGGGAGGCAATCCCCATGTGAATGGTGGACGCGAGTTGATCACGCTCGCACTGCCAGACTTCACGGACTATGCGCTTGAAATCCCTGGTCCCGGCCAGGTTCTGGCCGAGGCTCCGCGCAAGTTGGGCGATTTCTTCCGGGACATCTTCAAAATGAATCCGACAAACTTTCGCATGTTTTGCCCCGATGAATCGAATTCCAATCGCTTGAA
>PLZC01000029.1:149-1133 GCA_003151985.1 Acidobacteriaceae bacterium | reverse complement strand
CGTCATGGCATGTGGTCCTCATATGAAGCCTTCGCGCAAGTGGTCGACTCGATGACAACTCAACATGCCAAATGGCTTGAACAATGCCGCGACTTTCCTTGGCGCAGGCCGCTTGCCTCTCTCAATGTTCTGCTCACAAGCCATGCATGGCGCAACGACCACAATGGCTTCAGCCACCAGGCTACCGGGTACGTAGACAATGCGCTGGCGCGCCAGAGTGAAGTGATCCGCGTGTACTATCCNNTGCCTGCGCAGCCGCAACTACGTGAATGTTGTCACCTGCGGCAAGCAGCCGCAGCTTCAATGGCTGAACATGGACGAGGCTCTCGAGCATTGCTCGCGCGGCGCATCCACATGGAAGTTTGCAACCAACGATGGAGGGGGCGAGCCAGATGTTGTGCTTGCCTGCGCCGGCGACGTGCCGACCATCGAGATCTGCGCAGCCTCGTGGCTGTTACAGAAGCACGTGCCAGGCATCAAGGTGCGCGTCGTCAACGTTGTGGATTTAATGACTCTGATGTTTCCTGACAAGCATTCGCACGGGATGGACGAAATGTCGTTCAACGCACTCTTCACTGAGAAGGCGCCGGTGATTTTCGCCTTCCACAATAATCGCTGGCTCATTCATACCCTGGTTCATGGACGCTCCAATGAGTCTCGATTCCATGTCCACGGCTACATGGACCACGGAACGACCACCACACCATTTGACATGGTAGTTCTCAACGAAATGAGCCGCTTCCATCTTGCGCTCGACGCATTGAAGCATATCCCTCGCCTCCGCTTGCAGGCCGAGAATGCCATCAATTTCTTCAACCAGGAATTGCAACGTCACCACGACTATATCCGCGAACATCTTGAGGATATGCCTGAGATCAGAAACTGGCAGTGGACGAAGGACTTTAGCGATGCCACCGCCCCGGCTCCGCTTGCCAAGGGGCATCCGCAGAAGGCCATGTTCACCGACAGTTAGGCTCCATCCGG
>PLZC01000029.1:0-139 GCA_003151985.1 Acidobacteriaceae bacterium | reverse complement strand
CACTGGTCCTGGAACCATGCTGCGGACGAGTTATGGGAAGCGCTCGACAGAGACCTCTGGGCAACCACTCAAAACCCATGCTCATCTTCTACACCATATTTCTGGAAGTGATGGATTATCAGTGTGTTGCAGTTTTGAA
>PLZC01000107.1 GCA_003151985.1 Acidobacteriaceae bacterium | reverse complement strand
GCCAGCAGCTTCTTGTAGCTTTCGGCGTGGTTCTGGTAGGCGTCGGCGATACCTGCATTGAGCTGAGTCAGGGTGGCTGCAAGGGCGGAATTTGCGGCTGTGGCCGGGGTGGTGCCGACCGCCATCAGTAACGGAAAGAGGCGGCCGTGGTCGCGGGCGGGGTCGATGTGCAGCTTCAATTCGATGGGATGGACCTGCGGCCGCTCCTGGTAGGGCGCCAGAATGCCGGAGGTCGCGCCGGGAATGGTGACCGCTGCGGCGAGATCCGGGTAGTCGGAGTGCAGGATGTAATAGCCGCTCGTTCCATTGGCCGTAGCCTGTCCGTTGGGGGCCCCGGGGACCCATTCGACGCCCGGGACTCCCTCATTCCGCTGGGGCCACATCCAGCGCAGTTCGGGGGTGAAACGAAATGTGAAGTCGGTTGGACGGACGCAGTCGAATTCGAATAGCACCATCGGGCCTGTCTGCGCTCCGGAACCGGCCGGAGACGCATTTGGAGAGAACATGATTTGGCGAATAGTGAATCCGATGTGACTGTACGTAAGGGTGGTGCGATCGGGGCGAACCTCGATTTCCGCAGCCTGCTGGTTCACGTCGATGGGGACGGTGTAGCCTTCGACGTTGGCCTCGATTGTGAGGTGCGAGAGAAGCTTGACGGGCAGTATCCACGCCTCGAATGTGCCATCCTGCTGGCCCAGGACAGCGCCCCGCTCGCCGGCCACGGTGAAGGGCTTTGCCGGCTCGGCATGGGAGCGGATCACGGAGCCGGAAATGTCGAACGGGATGGGCGGGATGGAGCTCAACGGCAGGCTGGAGGCTTGGGCGCTGGATGCGGCGGGAGAGGCAAGCAGCAAAGCCAAGGCAAGGCAAAAGCGGGGAGTCGATACGCGCATTGAGTTGTCCTTTGTGATTGACCCAAGGGCAACAGTCTAACTCGCAACAGGCGGAGATTGAGAAATCGGTAAAACATAGCGGCAATGTACGAATAACTGAGAGCAAAAGAAATGGCCGCGGCGTTGAGCCGCGGCCATCAGCTAAGCAGTGAGTCAATTTAGAACGAGAGGTGGAGCGAAAGTTCGGTATTGCGGTTGCCGATTTTGTAGGCCAGGACGTCGCTGAAGCTTGAAGGATCGTTGGTGCCGCCAAGATTGAGGTAGGTGTTGGCATGGTTGAGCAGGTTGATGAACTCACCCTTGAACTGGATGGCATAGCGCTCGCGGAATTTAAAGTCCTTGACGACGCCGAGGTTCTGGTTCCAGTTGCCGGGGCCGCGGAAAGCGTTGCGGCCGGTCATCCCCTTGACAAAGTGGCAGCCTACACCGTTGAGGCCGGAGCAGATGGGCGTATCGCTGCCCGCCGCGTAGTCCGCGGTGCTCAGAATGTCGCCTCCATAGTAATCGTGATTGATGAACGGGTTGAGCTGCTCGTTGTAGTTCGTGAGGTCGATGTAGCCGTTTTGGTCAAAGTAGGAAGGCAACGACATGTAGGAGTAGGTGTTGGGGCCGTAGGCAGAGCTGATGTCGGTCATGTTCCGTGTCTTGGTTTTCGACTGCGGGTTCACGAAAGAGGCACGCGGGCAGGAACTGACGGCAAACCAGCAGTCAAAAATCGAGAAGGGCGTACCGGAGGCGGCGTTGAACGTGGTCGAGAGCGTCCAATTGTCGGCGATCATCTTGGCTGCGCCATTCATCCTCTTGGCATACGGAATTTCCCAAACGATGGCCGCGGCAACGCGATGCTTCTGGTCGAAGTCCGAGTTGCCATGATCCAGACCGTGGTTGTAAGGATCAAGGTATCCGAGGTTGTCGTTGTTGGAGTAGCCGTCGGTGAATGCCGAACTGGTGTTGTCAGTGGAGTGCGACCAGGTATAGTCGCCGCGAACGGTGAGGCCGGTCTTCAGCAGATTCGCGCTGCGAATCTCGGCAGTCATGCCGTGGTAGTAGCTGTCGCCGTCGGCGCCGCGCCAGTTGATGTTGGAGTACTGCATGTTGAGCCGGTTCGACAAGCCAGGGGTGTCGCCAATGTAGTTAACGCCGGCGAACGACGGATTGATGTTTGCGATGGAGTAGTTGTGGATGCCGCGGGTGCCCACATAAGAGAGGCTCGCCGTGGTGTCGGCAAACTGCCGCTCGACGGAAAGGCTGTAGTTCTCAGAGTATGCCGGCCTGATCTTGGGATCGACCGCACGCAAGGTGACGTTTGGTAGCAGCTTGCTGCCCGTGCCGGTGCCAAACTGAGCAAAGTTGTTGGTGCTGATAGGAATGAGTTGCTTATTGTTGTCGGCCGTGGTGAAGGAGATGACGCCATAGTTCGGCGGGTTCTGAATCACGTTGAAGGNNAGCCGCCGCGGATGCTGGTCTTGCCGTTGCCAACCGGATCGAAGGCAAAGCCGACCTTGGGCGCAAACTGCTTCAGGTTCAAGTTCCAGAGGCGCCCATCGGGAGCAGTGTCGCGTGTTTTGACTGAGCCATTGCGAATCTGCTCGAAGTCAGTATCTCCCGCCCCCTTAAAGAAGTTCGCATCGTAGCCGGGCTTCTGTGAGTGCTGCGGTCCGTAAATCTCCCAGCGCATTCCAAAGTTCAAGTTCAGCCGAGGCGTAACCTTGTAGGAGTCGGATGCGTAGGCAGCGCCATCCTGGTAGCGGTTGGAGCGGGAGAAGTTGGGCGAGCTGACGGGAAGCTGAATGTCGCAGGCCGGGGTCTCGTTATATGCGCCGGTGGCGACATCCCTTATGCATGGATACGCGCCGTTCGGGTTAACGGCCACTTGCAGGAAACCGAGACCGCCGCTGACGAAGTTGGCAAGAGCACCGTTGTGCCCGGATTGCACCAGGGCATCCACAGCTTCTTCATAAGCGCCGAAGGTGCGGTTGTCCTTGATAAAGAGGAAGTTGCCGCCAAAGGTGAACTGGTGCTTGCCCTTGCTCCAGGCCAGGTCTTCGCCGATTTGAATGAAGTTCTGCGGCCCGCCGAAGGGGAGAGCATTGCCGGGAGAGGTCTGGGAGTAGCCGGGGAAGTTAATGGTGCCGCCGCCCAGGGTCTGGGCCGTAAGGCTGTTGACATAGAGAGTGGGCCCGACCGGCGTTGCACCGAGCGGCTGCCCATTGTTGTTGCGGGCGCCGAGCAGCTTGGTGGCTGAGGCCAGGGTAGGCGAGAAAGCGTGGCTGAGCGAGATCTCGAGGTTGTGGTTCACCTGGGTCTGCGGTGTGTCATAGCCGGCATAGGGGCTGTGGTTGATGTAGCCGGCGGGATTGACCGCGCTTTGCTGGATGTAGCGGCCGAACAGGGAGGTGGTCTGGCTGATGGTGAGATCGGCGCGGTTGAAGCTGATCCATTGGTTTACGGGAGCGCCGCCGCCCGAGTCACCGGCGTACTGGAAGATCGACTCGCCAAACAAGGGCGTGGTGAGGATATCGGGATGGGCGGAAGAGAGGTTGGCGACGTCGTTTCCGAAGACGCTTTGCACCGCGTCTGAGCCACCGGTGTAGGTTGCGCCGTTAACGGGATGGGCCAGCTTGCCGTATGTGGAGAAGAAGTCCTGCATGGGCTGGGCTGACATGGCGAGCAGTTCCGGCGTCGGCACGATGGCGATGTCGTTCTGCGCGCTGCGGATGCGCGTCCATTCGGTCGAGGAGAAGAAGAAAAGCTTATCCTTCTTGACCGGGCCGCCGACGGAGTAACCGAACTGGTTGTGTGTATAGCGAGGCTTGGCCGAGACGGAAGGATCGATCGCGTGAATGTAGTTGTTGTTGTAGCCACTCGAAGCCAACGTCGAGATGCGGTTGAACTCGTATACGGAGCCGTGCAGCCCGTTGGTGCCGGACTTCGTTGAGACGTTGACCGCACCTGATCCGCGGCCATATTCCACGCCGGTATTCGAGGTGACGATGCGGATTTCCTGCGTGGCATCCAGCGGGACGGTCTGCGCAATTCCCACTGCGTACATATCCGTGTTTTCAGCGCCATCGAGCAGGATGTCGACTGAGGTGGAGCGAGCGCCCGAGATGTTGAAGCCGACGCCGCGGACGGCGGCGGTTGGATCGGAGGAGAGGTTGCCGGAGAAAGCGACCAAGCTGTATGGATCGCGATCGAGGGTGGGGAGGCTCAGGATTTGAGAGGTCTCAATGACCGCCGAGACTTCCGCCTTGTCCAACTGGACACCGGCGAAGTCGTCCGCTGCGACAATTACTTCAGTCTTGCCCCCCGCGACGGCCAGTCTGGCATCCACGGAGTTCGACGAGCCAACGGTAACAGACACTGCCGAAGTGGCAGTGGCGAAGCCGGCCGCGGTGATGGTGACTGTGTAGGTAGCGGGGTTCAACTGGGCGACCGTATATTCGCCCTTGCTGTTAGTGACCGAGGTGCGAACGGCGCCGGTAGCCAGATTGGTTACCGTGACTGCGGCCTTCGCGACCATTGCGCCACTAGCGTCAGACACCGTGCCATTGATGGTGCCGAGATCGGCCTGGGCCATTGCGGTTGGGGGAACCAAGGTAACGGTTGCCAATCCGACGCTGAGAGCGGCGCCGACGATCATTGCCCGAAGATGCTTTGAATTGAAGATCATGAGTCTCTTCCTTCCTAAGGTTTGAAAAGGGTTCAAGCAGTTTGAATATCAGTGCGATACGTCAGAAAAAAAACAGCCAATCCCTACAGTTACTATCTCTAGCTTGGCCGGGGGACAGCTTTTGCAGAGTGGGATTGTTCGACTATAAACATGCAATTCTCGCGCCACTTTTTTTGGCAGGAGGGCGGCATGGTGTAAATGATTGAAAACTAACGATAAATAAATGCAGCATGTCGGCAATTGCACCAACTTTGCGGCACTCTAGTTTCGGGAGAAAATCCATTTACTGTACGGAAACCGGGATAAAAAATATGCAATGTCATACGTTATACGGAAATCGGGAATCCGGTGTTCAAGTTCGGACGGTGCGTTCCCTATTTGGGATGAGGTGAAACCCGTGAGCGGCAACTTTCGTGCAAAATCCCAACGCAATGTTCCGGTGGCTTCAAGTCCTTTCCAATAATCCAATTAGAAGATCGGGAGGGCGTTAGGGTGGGGCATGGCCCCAGACGTCCTCCGTGATTTCTCCTATTCGGTCGCCTTCACGAACTTCCTGCCGCCAAGCCTTTACACACCCCCGTCAGCCCGGTAGACTTGAAGTTTCCGGGCTTGGCGCAATTTTTTGGCAGAACGGTTGTGTTTCCCTGCCTGAGGACGATATTGTAGGCAGGCGGAGGGCAAGTCGACTGAAGCCCCCGGAAGGTTTTTGAAGTTCTGAAAAATACGAGGAGATACACGCATGGCCGTGGAAGAGAAGGTAAAGCAGATCATTGTTGAGCAGTTGCAGGTGGACGAGGCCGAGGTTACCCCCGGCGCCAGCTTCCAGGAAGACCTGGGCGCGGATTCGCTGGATGTTGTGGAACTGGTGATGCAGTTCGAAGAGGCCTTCGACCTGGAGATCCCGGATGAAGACGCAGAGAAGATCAAGACGGTCAAGGATGCGATCGACTACATCGAAAAGAACGAGAAGACCGCGAAAGGTGCCAAGTAACCGGTGACCCGCCGAGTCGTTATTACCGGCCTGGGGCTGGTTTGTGGTGTAGGCAACAACGCTCCCGATGTTTGGCGGCAGCTTTTGGCCGGCGCCAGCGGTATGGCCCCCATTCAGGCCTTCGATACCACTGGCTTCAGCACTACGTTCGCTGCCGAGGTCAAGAACTTTGACCCCCTGAATTTCATCGACAAGAAGGAAGCGCGCAAAATGGGGCGCTTCATTCATTTCGCCTTTGCGGCCACCCAGGAAGCGATGGCCCAGTCGGGCCTGAAAATCACGCCTGAGATTTCCGAACGCGTCGGCGTCTTCATAGGATCAGGCATCGGCGGCTTTGAAATTATCGAGCGCGAGCACTCCAACCTGCTGCAGGGCGGCCCGCGCAAGATTTCTCCCTTCTTCATTCCATCTGTCATCGTCAACATGGCCGCGGGTCAAATCAGCATTCGTTACGGAGCCACTGGGCCTATCTCAGCTACAGCAACTGCTTGCGCCACCAGCGCCAACTCCATCGGCGACTCGGTGCGCATGATCATGCACGGCGATGCCGACGCGATGATCGCGGGCGGCGCGGAGGCATCGGTCACGGGTCTTGCGGTGGGCGGTTTTGCCGCAATGCGCGCCCTCTCCACCCGCAATGATGACCCAACGCGCGCCAGCCGCCCGTTTGACAAGGACCGCGATGGCTTTGTCATCGGCGAGGGCGCCGGCATCCTCATCCTGGAAGAGTTGGAATTTGCCCGGGCGCGCGGCGCAAAGATCCTGGCTGAAGTGATTGGCTACGGCATGAGCGCCGACGCCTATCACATCACCGGCATTGCTCCCGAGGGCGCTGGCGCCCAACGCAGCATGCGAGCCGCATTGAAAGACGCGGGAATCAAGCCGGAGGAAGTGGGTTACGTGAACGCCCACGCCACCTCGACACCGGCCGGCGACGGCAACGAGTCGCGCGCCATCGAACTGGTGTTTGGAGAGCACGCCCTGAGCCATAAGCTCAAGGTGAGCGGAACCAAATCCATGCACGGCCATCTGCTGGGCGGCGCCGGAGGCCTCGAGGCCGGCATTACAGTGCTGGCACTGGTCAACCAGAAGCTTCCGCCCACCATCAACTTGGAAAATGTCGACCCCGAATGCCGCCTGGATTATGTGCCCAACAAGGCCATCGACCACAGCTTCAATATCGGCCTATCGAATTCGTTTGGATTCGGCGGCATCAACGCGACGCTCATCCTGCGGCGGTGGACGGAGTAGTTCTCTGCAACAGCTGAAAGCAAAACGGCGCGGACCCGATTGGGTTCGCGCCGTTTTGCTTTTAGAGATAAGCGTCGAGAATGCGGTCCCTAGGAGAAAGCCGCTGCAACTCCCATCTGAACGATTGCCATAACGATCCACCACCCAAATACCGCCATGTACCCGGCAGACGGCTTGGTACCCGCGACCTTTGCCAACCCTTTCGCAAATAGCACGAGAGTCCAGAGAATGGTGATATCCAGAAGTGTCAGAATCGTCCACAGCGCGATCGGCGTGTCTGGGGGAACGAAATAATAACCCAAATTGGTTCCCGCCGGATTGCCTGGCAAGAAGGACTCTGCGGCGACGCCGACCCACAACCCCACAATTCCCAATAGCAATTTGATTAATCCGGGAAGCCCGGCATACCAACTAACCGCCAAGACCTGCCCGAAGGTTGCTTTCCCGCCAAATCCGAAATTTATGGTGCCCAGCAGCACGCCAGCCGCAACCAGATTGGAAACCATTACCCAAATCGGCGCCAAGCCCCAGAAGACCTGCTGTCCGATTGCGCCATACTTCATTTGCGGTTCTCGCTGTTCCGGAGGCAAGGCCTCGAGCCGCTCTGCCTGTTTCGGACTGATTTTTAGACCATTCTGGAAAACTATCGGCCAGGTCACTTGGGTGGTCACCGTCCCCCAAAGACCGGTCCCCACAACGATGAAGAGCAGAAATGGCAGCCACCAGCTCTTGTTGCCCCGCTTGATGTCTTCAAANNCCTCGCCAAGCCTCTTTTGGCTTTGCCGGAAATTGTAAACGTGCAAGCTACAAATAGGACATCAATTTCCGTTGATGATTTTGCGAAATACCGGCGCGGCTCCATTCGCGTGAAATGCAAGCTTGGGAAAATGGTTGCAGGCTGGCGCTCAGGGGAGCTGTTTTACAGTCCTTGCCCGGCGATCTTTCCGGAAGCTCCGGCCAGGTGCGGTTGGCTCAATGTTCGTCCCGCTTTTGGCGATCCAGCCATTTGTGCCACCGGCAACAATATGTAGCTTTTATAGACCGTAATGTGAAAACAAGTCTGCTGGAATTCCTCTTCCACATCGATCCTGCCAACCATCTGCATCGGCAGCAACCAGCTCCGCAGCCAGGCCAACTCCTGCCGGCTCAGCCCCTGCTTGGCGATGTCGACGGTTGAACCGGTGAGGTGCGGGCTCACGATATCCCCCTCGGCCGCCGCGGCATTTCCGTTGGTCTCGATCAGCCTTTTCTGGAACTCCACCGTTCGCACCGCGGAACTCACCCTCACCGGCCGATGGAACTGCGCCCCATGGGCCCGTGCCAGGTCGGTGAGAAAACTGGCGGTCCATGGCCGGCAATAGCGCCGGTCCGCGGGCAAGTTTTGGTTGATTTCGAGCTTCGTCGACACGGGTACCGGAACCAGCATCTTGCGGGCGATGCGATCCGCAAGGTCTTCGTCGTCCTCGATTCGCTCCAGGCCATCGTCCTCTGTCCTTGTGTTTTGCCGCTCCAGTGAAGTTCTCGAACCGAACAAAGGCGCCGGCATAACCAAATTCACCCGCCGCAACGGCGTCGCTTTGCAGGGAATGGCAAAGCGTATTTGAGTAGAGCGCCGGGAATGGCGGGCCGGAGTCAAACAGCTTTCTGAAAATCGCGATCTGGAAGGTGCGGCCTTAACCCCTGCGCGGCTGGCCCTCTTGCTCTGCCCAACCCGATGCCGCATCTTCACATGCGATTTGCCGCGGACCGCCCTGGCCGAGGCACTCTTGTGCGTCTTCACCGGGGAGGCCGGCGAGCCGTTGGCTGAAGTTACCGAAAGTGCAGCCAGCACTAAAGCGATAATTACGTTCCGGCACATGAGGGAGGTGTGCGGAGAGTCCCGAGCCTCTTTAGTGTACCCCTCCCGGAGCTTGCTGCCGAGTACCTCTCCGGATGCGGTTTTGTCTGATAACAGGAATTATTGTTGCCGGTCTCAATCCAGAGTCCCAGCCAAGAATCGGATTGCAAAAACGCACCAACGCCTGGCCCTGGTGACCCTCGACCCCAACATCCTGGCCCACTCCGCGCTTGTCACCACGGACATTGGCGTCTCGCTCTTTTTCCTCGCCGGCATCATTGACTACGGCGTTATGGTCTATCGCGGCACCTTCCAGGTGAACCAGGCCGCCGCGCTAAGCCGTGCCCAGAACGCCTACACGCTGCTCGGCAAAGGCAATGCGTCGGAAGCGCTGGCCATGGCCCGCGAAGCCGTCTCCGTTGACCCCGAAGAAATCATCAGCCTGACCGCTCTTGGCGATATAGCTGCCGTCCAAGGCCAAAAAGAGGAAGCCCGCAAAGCGTGGCAGGCCGCTTTGGCCTCGGCAAAGCAGGTGGAACCGGATGCGCAGGTGAGTTATGTGCCTGCCCTGGGAGGCGAAGCTCAAATCCTGTGCGATCCCGCGTCAATGACTTAAAATGCTGCGGAGGATTCCAGACCATGATTTCCGTTCTGAAAATGCGCTGCCGTATTCGTGCCTTCTTCGCGGTGTTTGCCGCAATCGTGATGATTTTCGCAGGTCCGGGCCGCGCAGCTTCCCAAACAGCTGCGCAAGCGGCCAAGATGACCGCCGAGAGTCTCGCCAATCTTTCGCCGGACTCCCGCGCCGTGCTTGAACGCCTTTCCGCACTGCACGAGTTGCCCGATGGCGCCTGGAAGCTTCACGCCGGCGATCTGGCCCACGGGGAAGCCGTTGGTCTGGACGAAAGCTCCTGGCAATCCATCGCCATCGGCGCGAAGGCGCCCAATGATGCGGTCTGGTTCCGCCAGACGATTCAGGTGCCCGACACGCTGAGTGGATACGACCTCACCGGAGCGCGCATCTCGTTCCAGTTCCACGCCCAGGCTAACGGCCCCATGCCGCAAATTATCTACTTGAATGGCCGTCGCATCGCCATGGGAGACGATCTGGAACCGATCGTTCTTTTCGATAGCGCCCACCCCGGCGACAAAATCACAGTGGCCGTGAAGCTGCTGCATACGGTGGACACCAAAACTTTCAAGGGCGCGACCCTTGGCATTGAGTTCCCCGAATCCCGGCCCAATCCCGATGACCTGCGGCTCGAATTTCTGTCGGCTGCGCTGCTGGTTCCTTCGCTTTCGCAAAATGACGCAGCGCAGATGGCCACCCTCAACGGCGCCATCAAGGCCGTGGATACTGCTGCACTGGATGCCCACGATCAGGCGAAATTCGACGCGAGCCTGAAATCCGCGCACGCCAAGCTTGATGGGCTGAAGCCGCTGCTTGAGCAGGCAGAATTCCACCTGACCGGCAACGCACACATCGATGCGGCATGGCTCTGGCCCTGGACCGAAACCGTGGACGTGGTGAAGCGCACTTACGGCACCGCGTTGCAGTTGATGTACGAGTATCCCCAGTACACCTTCACCCAATCCGCTGCGGCCTATAACGAGTGGCTGGCCGACAAGTATCCCGACATGAATGCCGACATCATGCGGCGCATCAAGGAAGGCCGCTGGGAGATCGTTGGCGGCATGTGGGTGGAACCTGACTTGAATATGCCCGATGGTGAGTCGCTGGTGCGCCAGTTGCTGGTGGGCAAGCGCTGGTACAAGCAGGCCTATGGCGTCGACGTGCGCATCGGCTGGAATCCGGATTCGTTCGGCTACACATGGCAGTTGCCGCAGATCTACAAAAAAAGCGGCATCGACTACTTCGTGACCCAGAAGATGACCTGGAACGACACCAACCAGTTGCCGTTCAAGCTCTTCTGGTGGGAGTCGCCCGATGGGTCGAAGGTGCTCAGCTATTTTCCGCATGATTACGGCAACCAGGATCTGGGCCCGGTACGGCTGTCGAGCGATCTGGTGGCAGCGCGGGAGCGCGCAACCGGCATGACGGAGATGCTGGACCTCTACGGCATCGGCGATCACGGCGGCGGTCCCACGCGGGCCATCCTCGACGAGGGCTTCCACTGGGCCGCGAGTAATCAACAGTCAGGTGCATCCGCGGGTTCTCCTTGTTTTGTAACAGGGCACGACTTCAGTCGTGCCGCAAGCGCGCCTTCGTTAGTCGGGGCTTTAGCCCCTGCCGCTTCTTGCTTCGTCACGCCAAAATACGAGTTCGGCACCGCTCAGTCCTTCTTCTCCTCGGTCGAAAAGCAGATAGCGCCGGAGAGCCCAACCTGGAACTACCAGTCGATTGCCAAGG
>PLZC01000004.1 GCA_003151985.1 Acidobacteriaceae bacterium | reverse complement strand
CTTCCAACGTTTCGCCATCGGTGATCGCTTCGGGCACATCGCGGAAGGTCACAGTGTAGCCGCCCTCTTCCGGAAGGCCGGGGGTCAACTTTGCGGCGTATTGCAGCATCACTTTTCTCCCTTCAGACCGAGCTGGTGCTTGATGCTCTCGACTGTGCCGGTGCGCATCTCGGCGCTGTGCGTGGGCATTACGGTGGTCTTGCCATTCAAGGTCACGTACATATGGGAACCTTTGCCCCGCGAACGATCGAACTTTGCGCCCTTGCTCTTCAACCACCTTTGGAACTCGGCGCTGTTCATGGGTCAAGAGTACACATAAATGTTTACTATGTCAAGCGCCTGCTGTGCAGCCGGCGGCCTTCGGCTCGGGGAACGAACGGGGGCGGTTTTCCACCCTTGCGCGATGAAACTATGAAAGGATGGGGTACGGCTGCTGATTGATGGATGAAAATATTCTCAGCCAGGATAGAGAATAAACGGCGAATATATGCTACCTTACAAATGTGGTAGGTGGAGAACATGAGAACACGATTCCTTGTCCCGTGGGTGTTCCTGGTGCTGCTCTGGTGCATTGTCGTGGCCACCGTTCTTGCATCCCAGCAACCCTCAAATGACGCACAAGCTGCGAAGGCTCAACCTGCGGCAAAACAGCAACAAGTTCCGACTATGCTCTCGCCGTCTTCACCAATGATTACGATTGGCAATGGGCGGCTAAAGATGGCTGGATTCGAGTCAAGGCCCATCAACACGGAAGGGGGCTTTCTAATCGTGGATGGCATCTGGTTACCGGAATCCAATAACCCGGTTGACGCTCTGGCCTTCCCCGAACAAGTGAAAATTACCTGCTATCAAACAGAGAAAGTTTGCAGAGAGCTGAAAGTCACTTTGGCTGAGGTGGTGAAAGGGATGATGGTTATCGGCGACCCTGATGAGACTGATTGGCAGATTAGCTCTTGGGATGAACGCGGTTTGTTCGCCACCTACGGGCCTAGCAAACATGGAAATAATTCTGATAATTGCCACCGCCATGTATTGACAATGACATTCGGCTCAGGGGCGATTTCCACTTCGGACATTCCGACTCATGAGAAAGGATGCGAGATTTTCTTAAAAACGAATTCGTACCGTCTGGCCCGAGGAAATTATTGGATTGACACCTCAACAGGAAACGACTTTTTCTCTGACAAGACACACTGATGACAGGTCTCAAGTGCAAAATCGGGGATTTCCCTGCACTGTAATCTTATTAAGGAAAATCGGAGTCGTTCATAGTATGAAGCAGCGAACCATCCGGCAACACTTTGTGTCTGCGGGCTATCTAGCGCGTTTCACGCTATGCGGCAAGCGTGACTCTCTGTTTTACGTTTTCCCGCCCGGTCAAGATCGAAAGTGGGAAGCCACGCCAGAGAGCATCGGATTTGAGCGGCATTATCACGACATCGACGTGCCCGGGTTCCCTCATGACTACCTGGAGGAATTCTTTCAGAAATACGAAGGACCGGCGTGTGCGCTATTTTGTGCCCTATCAGCGAACCCAGAGCGACCATTCCTCACCGAAGAGGAGCGGGAAACACTCGTCGCTTTTTTGGCGTTGCAAGCTGCTCGGGTCCCGCAAGCAAAAGAAAAATACAAGAAGTTGGCCTTCGAAAGCCGCAGTACGGACGCAGCAGACGTTGCAACCTCACCGCAGGTTTTTGGCACATTCATGGATGTTGCTACGAGACACGGTATCGAAGTGCCGCCAGATTTTCAATCGAACCTGCTGATGGGGCTTCAAAGCGGAGACATCTATCCTGTAATTGATAAGACGGATGTCTCCATCGGCATTTTACGGCTGTCACACGCCATCGCCGATCAACTGGACGGGATGTATTACTCACTTCTCTACTCCGAGGGTCCCGATTGGTTTGTATGTTCTGATTATCCCGTTGCCTTGCATTATGAGTGCGCAGTCCCGGATGACCTATTTGAACGCCAAAGAAACATGGCATGGCCAAAGCTGGATCCGTTTGAGCGTACGATCTATATGCCCCTCGCATATAACGTGGCAGTCATGATCCGTCGTTTTCAGGATTGTCCCACGTCTCTTCGAGCGGATCGTTATATGGTATCGCTTGTCAATTCGCTCACCATTTCATATGCAGAACGCTTTATCTGTTCGCCGACTCCAGACTTCATCTTCCTTACTCCTGGCAATAAAGAAATTGGAAACGCAGCCGACGCTGCTGCTATTTTGAGGAGCTTTGGAGCTTCTAGCACACCTCGTGTGGTTAGATGAGGATGAGAAGCAACGAAGCTCGTGCGAGCGGATAGCGAGCGTCTGCCCCACCGCAGGTGGTCACCAGCCGCGGGTTTGGAGCTGGTCCTTCAATTCAATGCTGGCGGCGGCCAGGCCCTTCATGGTGCCGGTGACCTGCTCGCTGACTTCGGCCAGAATCCTGGGGTCGTTGTAGTGGGTGGTGGCGATCACGATGGCGCAGGCGCGGCTGACGGCTTCGGCGCGCTCTTTGGGGTCGTTCTCCACGTCGAGGGGCGTGGCGTTGCCCTTCATGAAGATTCCCGAGCCGACGAAGATGGCCTCTGCGCCTAACTGCATCATCAGCGCGGCGTCGGCGGGGGTCGCGATTCCACCTGCGGAGAAATTCGGCACGGGCAGCTTGCCGGTCTGTGCAACCATGCGGATCAGTTCGTAGGGGGCCTGGTGGTCCTTGGCGGCGGCGTAGAGTTCCTGCTCTGAAAGCACGGTGAGGGCGCGCATCTCGCGGATAATCTGGCGCATGTGCCGGACGGCGTGGACGACGTCGCCGGTGCCGGCCTCGCCCTTGGTGCGGATCATGGACGCGCCCTCGCCGATGCGGCGCAGCGCCTCGCCCAAATTGCGCGCCCCGCAGACGAACGGCACCTTGAAATCGTTCTTGTCGATGTGGTGCTCTTCATCCGCCGGTGTGAGCACTTCGCTC
>PLZC01000194.1:21718-21891 GCA_003151985.1 Acidobacteriaceae bacterium | reverse complement strand
GACGAAGACAAGATCATCACCATCGAGGACCCGGTTGAGTATCAGATTCGCGGCATCACGCAGATTCCAGTGAACGAGAAAAAGGGACTGACATTTGCCCGCGGGCTGCGATCGATTTTGCGCCATGACCCGGACAAGATCCTGGTGGGCGAAATCCGCGACCAGGAGACCGC
>PLZC01000194.1:0-21702 GCA_003151985.1 Acidobacteriaceae bacterium | reverse complement strand
CATTCTGGCGCAACGGCTGGTGCGAACTATCTGCGAGCACTGCGCACAAACGGTTTACTACAGCGACGACATTCTTCATGCCAGCGGCATGGATCTCGCCGAGTGGCAGGGCTTCGGCTTCCGCGAGGGCGCCGGCTGCATGGAGTGCGGGGGGACCGGCTACCGCGGCCGGACTGCGATTCACGAACTGCTGGACTTGACTGACCCCATTCGGGAAATCATTTTGGAAAAGAAACCCACCTCTGAAATTCGCAAGCTTGCGCAAAAAGAAGGCATGAGCTTTCTGCGTGAATCGGCACTGGATCGCGTCCGCCGTGGCCTGACCACGCTCAAGGAAATCAACAAGGTCACATTCATTGAGGCATCCCGCTAATGCAATCGATTCTGAGCAAAGTGAAACTCGGAACCCAGACCGGCGGGCGACCTCCGGCGGCGGTGGAACTGGCTCCGGAAGGCGTGTTGGCCGCGGCGCTGCCCGCCAAAGGCCAGCAGCCCGTCTACGCATTTGAGCCCCTGAAGCCGGGAGCGCTTGTTCCCGGCATCGGAGAGCCGAATGTTCGTGCCGCCGAGGCTGTAGCAAATGCCATCCGCTCAGCCCTCGGCCAGGTGTCACCGCGCACTCGCGCAGTCACAATGGTGCTGCCCGACACGGTGGTACGCGTGTTTGTGCTGGACTTCGATTCCTTGCCCGGCAAGCCCGCCGAGGCCTTCCCGGTGCTTCGCTTCAGGCTGCGCAAGATGGTTCCCTTTGATGTGGAGCATGCCGCGGTCAGTTACCAGGTACTCACCGAGAGCAAATCCGAGTTGAAAGTGTTGGCGGCGGTCATCCCCAACGCAATCCTCCAGGAGTACGAGGCTGCGGTGCGCGCAGCCGGCTATGAGCCCGGCACGGTTTTGCCCTCAAGCCTTGCGGCCCTGGCTGGAATCGATTCGCTTGAAGCAGTGCTGACCGCCAATTTGAGCGGCCTCGCGCTCACTACTTCGATCACCAACGGGAATGACCTGCTGCTCTATCGCACCCTCGATCTGCCGGAAGATCCCGGCCTTCGTCTGACTGAAGTGCAGCGCGGGGTTGCCGTGGCCGCAGCTTACTATGAGGACAAGCTGCAGGCCCCTCCCGGCAAGTTGTTTTATTCCGGAGACGGAAGCGCGGACGGGTTCGCGCAGTGGATTGATAATCCGGATTTGGCAGTGGCCGATTTGGCGCCGCGCCCTGATGCCGGGGTCATGACGGCGCTGGGTGAGTTGAGCATCGCCGGCGTAACCGGAGCACTGGCGGAGGCAGGATAAGTCCATGCGCGTTACTCTTAATCTCGCTACTCGCCCCTTCTCCGATGCAGGTCCGGCCCTCAAGCGGCTGCGCATCGCCATTGGGGTAATGGCCATTGTTGCCATCGGACTGGGTCTTGGTCTGCGCGCCTTCCACCAGAAGGCTGAACAGGCGCGCGCGCGCGAACACTCCCTGGACCAGAAAATTACCGCCATCACGCAGGAGAGGCAAAGCTTCCAGGACTTGATGCGCCAGCCGGTGAATGCCCAAGTGCTGGCCCACGCCTCCGCGCTGAATCTGATCTTCGATGAAAAAGCATTCTCATGGACGCTGGCCATGGAGGACCTTGAAACCGTCCTGCCCGGCGGCGTGCAAGTCGTTACTCTTGAGCCAATCCGGGCCAAGGACGGTCAAATCACTCTTCATTTACGCGTCGTCGGACCCCGTGACCGAGCGGTGGATCTGGTGAAAAACCTGGAACACTCCAAGCACTTTGTTCTGCCCCGCATTGTGGGAGAAAGCTCGGAATCGACCGGGGGACCTGGAGAAACGTTGCAGCCGGTGAGCGCTTCAAACCGATTCAACCTCGATTTGCTGGCCGACTACAACGCGGACGCGCTGGTGGAAACCAAACCGGCGCCAAAATCCGAGAAGGAATCGGCCGACAAGGCGCCCGCAGTGGCTGGGACGCCTCGAACTGCCCGCGCTGGATCCGCTCCGCCGGTTCCTGTCCACAAGGGGCAGGTTCCGGCCGGGGCGGCCCACCAACCTTCTCGACCGCCTTATTCCGGCGTTTCGCGGCCGCCCAATCGGCACGCCAAGCCCAATGCAGGAGGCCCGCAATGAGCGACCGCCCTACCTCTACCTGGCGCGAGCATCTCGCCTCCCCGCTCACATGGCACTACATTGGCTTCACGCTGGTGCTTCTACTTGTCATCGGCCTCGCCGTGCGGTTCGCACTGGACTGGGCCGCAATCAGCGGCCGCTCCGCAGACTCTATGGATGGCAAGCAGTTTCAGTTCAAGGCCCTCGATTTGGAAACCGCTCCGCTGCGCGGCCTGGACAAGCGCGTCGACGAAACCCGCAACCAGATTCAGACCTTTTACGCAAAGCGTATCCCGGCCAATTACTCCGCAATCGCCACCCGAATTGGCGAGCTGCAAGTCAAAGCCGGTGTGCGGCTTACGCGGGTCCAATACACACAGGGACCTCCCGGCTCCGACCTTACCGACATTGCGATGGACGCGGGCATCAGCGGCGGCTATCCGCAAATCATGCGCCTTGTGAACGCACTGGAACGCGACCAGACCTTCTTTGTCATCCGTGCCATGTCCTTGACAGGGCAGCAGGGCGGCATGGTGAACCTGCGGCTTCGGGTTTCCACCTGGCTTCGACCAGCCGATGCCGCAGCCAGCGGGTTGCCCCCTACTCCGGCGCCGGGTATCGGTGATAGCAGCCCATCCCCCTCCGCTCCCCCACCTCCCGCGGGAAAGGAGGGTCTGTAGCTATGGCTCTGCAACTGGGAACTGAAAACAAGCGCCAGGTCATCATCGTCTCCATCTTGTTTTGTTTCATTGTGGTTTTTGGCGGCTGGCAACTCTACAAGGCGTTTGCCGGCCCCTCCACACCGTCCCGGCCCCCGGTGGCTACGGCAGTTCCGGCGCTTCGGGCTCCAACCTCAACTAGCGGAAAACCGGGATTGAATTCCGCGACAGGAGAAGGTCCGGAGGCCCAGAAGCTGACAAACAGCGGCCTCGATCCCTCATTGCACTTTGCCAAGCTGGCCCAAAATGAGCAGGTCGAGTATGCCGGCACCGGCCGGAATATCTTCTCCGCTGAGTCCGCGCCCGCTCTGCAGCCGATTGAAACTCCGGCAAAGAGCGCACGCGAAGAACTGGCGGCTGTAACCACACCTCTACCTCCCGAACCGCCACAGCCGCCGGCCATCGATCTAAAGTATTTCGGCTACACTCAAGCTAAGGACAGGTCGCTGCGCGCGTTCTTTGTCCATGGGGACGACATTTTCCTAGCCAGAACCGGCGAGATTGTCAATCACCGCTATAAGGTCGGGGCAATTTCGCCAGGCAGCGTCCAGGTTACCGACCTTGGTTACAACAACACCCAGTCCCTGCCACTGGTTGCGAACAAGGATCAAGGGCAAGCCCAGTAGACAGAATTTGACGAATCCAATCCCAATCCGCCGCCAGCCAAAACCCTCCGAAGAGGGTTACATGCTGCTTGCGGTCATGTTCCTGCTGGCGCTTCTGATGATCTCCCTTACTGTGGCCTTGCCCAAGATCGCAAAGGAGATTCAGCGCGACCGCGAACTTGAAACGATGCAGCGCGGCAAGCAATATTCTCGCGCCGTCAAAATGTACTACAAGAAGTTTGGCAGGTACCCGCCGAATATCGATGCGCTCGTCAAGACCAGCGAAATCCGATACCTGCGAAAGAAGTACAAAGACCCTACCACCGGCAAGGAGGAGTGGAAGCCGATCATGCTCGGCCAGAACAAGGCTCCGACTGCGATGGGGTTCTTCGGGCAGCCGATTGCCGGAGGTGGGATGGCCATGGCAGGCGTCGGGCCGAACGTAGGCAATGCAATCCCCGGTGCAGCGCCAATTGTGGGCGCCAACTCAACCACGGCAGGTGCCGCCACTGACCCGAATTCAGGCTCCACCCCTGTCGATCCAAACAACCCGGTCGATCCGAACAACCCGGCCAACCCCGCATCCGGCAACCCTGCTGACCCCAATAATCCCGCTGCCGGAAGCACGAATCCAACCGGTCCGTCCTTCGGCGGAGCGGGTATCATCGGCTTTTCACCCATGAGCCCCAAGCAATCGATTTTGGTTTACAAGAAGAAGAATCATTACAACGAGTGGGAATTTGTGTACGACCCGCTCGCCGACATGATGACGATACCGGGCGGCGGCAACGCTCCGGGCGTTCCGCTCCAACCTGGTGCGCCGGGAGCTCCTGGCGGT
The DNA here is from genome assembly GCA_003151985.1 of Acidobacteriaceae bacterium. GTDB lineage: Bacteria > Acidobacteriota > Terriglobia > Terriglobales > Acidobacteriaceae > Telmatobacter. Next base: position 17,445 of record PLZC01000194.1, on the reverse strand, counting down.
GGTCCACCTCCGGTCGTACAGCCACCTATGCCGACCACGCCCGTTAACGACCCCATTCAGCCGCCGCAGTAGAGCATCGATCGCGGTTCGGTATTGCTGCCAAACACACCAAAGGCCCGCCACCTTCATGGGACGGGCCTTTGCTGCGAATGACGCAGGGAGACCTGGTCTACGTGCTGAACGAAGAACCGCAGCCGCAGGTGCTCTTTACCTGGGGGTTGTCAAATTTGAAGCCGGCGGCTTCCAAAGTTTCCACGTAATCCACTGTGCAGCCGTTCAAGTACATCAGCGAAGTGGCATCCACAAAAACCTTGAGGTCGTCGAAGCTGAAGACCTTGTCCATCATGCCGCTTTGATTCTCGAAAGCCATCGAATACTGGAATCCCGAGCAGCCGCCGCCCACTACTCCAATGCGAAGTCCCGCGGGAATGGGGTCCTGCGTGGCCATGATTTCGCGAACTTTGGCCATGGCCTGAGGGGTCAGGTTGAGGGGTGCCTTCTTAACGGTTTCCTGTGCGGGTGCCGCGGTTGTTGTGGCCATTGTTTCTCCCTTAGCGAAATGTGCGCCGTTTCTATAATGTACCTCTTCGCGAACTGCGATACAAGGGACCAGCACGGCTCATATCTTTAGATGCCCTCAGATAGCGCAAAGTCGCAGGGAGACTGTGACCACCCCAAAAAACCAAAAACCTAAGCGAACCGGAGTCGAAGGCCCTGCGGTATTCCGATCGGTCACTCTGGCATACTGGTCGCCCTAAGCATATTGTGTGATTTCCACCTCATGAAAAGCAAGTGTGATTTGGGTCACCGCGCGCGGCCGCGATTGGACTATCATAGTCAACCGTAAGGCCCCTCTACTCACGAGACCGCGATTCCGACCACGGACCCGCCGGTATCTGGGGACCAGAAAGATGCTGGAAGGTGGGATTATGACAATTGTTCCGGTAATGTGGGGAACCTGGGGTCTCCTGGTGCTGGTCAGCGCCGTTCTCTATCTGTATCGCTCAACCCTCACCCGCGACGAAGAAGATCAGATTTTCCTCGATGACTCGTTCAATCATGAGAAGACCGCGCAGGCGGCCATCATGGAGAAAGTCCACAGAATTGAGCCTGCTGTGAGCGTTTCAAAGTGGCTCGTGGCCGCTGCCACTTTATTCGTGGTCGCCTACTACATCTGGGATATCTTCACCAAGTTCAAGTAAGCCCCGGCTATTTGGGCGCGCCCTAACTCATCCCACAGCCACGCTGGGAAGTGGTGTGTCGCTATGGTCATCTGTACCCGGACCACCCCTACTCCACTTCCTGCCGCGCCCGGTATCCGTCTCGCGCCATGATGTCGTATTTCAGCGGCTTGTGCTTCTCGTCCTGGATGCGCAGCGGCTTGCCTTCTTCATCGACCAACTCGACGCGTAGCTTGCGATAAGTGCCGTCCTGCTTGGGATTCGAAGGATGATAGACCAATTGATATTTTGCGCGGATCGTCTGATTGATGGTCCCGAAAATGTCCGGCATTTCGCCTGCGAACCTGGGGAAAAAACTCATGCCGCCGGTGATCTGCGCGAAGGTTCTCATCTCGTTATCGGCCTGCAGGTAATCCAGGTCGCGCATCTGGGAGCTCATCCCGCCGCGGCCTTCGGTCATGGCGCGCATCGCGCCGCCGGTGGAAACGGTAAAGATCGTGATGTCCGGGGTGGCCTTGACCTTCTGCAAGATTTTGTCCAAGGTGAGCTTTGAAAATGTATCGCGCCCCGAAGCTATCAAAATGATATACTTGCGGCCTTCGATGCGACTCAGCCGGTCCTCCGACTCATAGAGCGCGTCAAACATGTTGGTCTCGTGGAAGCCGGGAATCCATAGTGAATTGACGGCCCTGGCAAGTTGCATCTTGTCCTGCGTGAAATCGGTCACAATCTGCGTGCGCATGTCGTAGGTCATCATGGCCACGTAGTCCTGGGGCCGCAATTGCTGCGCAAAGGCAAAAGCGGCATTGCGCATATCGTAGATAAAGCGGTAGCTGGTGGAGGCGAACTCGCACAGCAGCAGGGCCGTAATGGGGGCCTCGACGCGCTTGAAGCCAGCTACTTTCTGCTCCACACCATCCTCATAGACGCGGAAGTTGCCGGGCTTGAGACCAGGGACAAACTGGTGCGTTTTTTCCAGAAGCACACCCACGTCGACTGTCACCTCGGGCACTTCGATGCGCAAAGAGAAGTTGGCCATCCCTTCGGGGTTCTTGACCTTCGGCGCAACTGGCGCCGGAGGCGGCACATCCTCCGGTTTCTCTTTCTTCTTGGGCAGCGCGATGGTTCCGCTGTCTGCGCCGGGGCCACCGGAATCCGGGGAGGCCTGGTCGGGCTGTTGCGGTTGCTGGGGCTGGGGCGTGTTCTGCGCCCAACTCAGGGGAAATGCCAAAAGGGCCAGAAAGACAAAACCCAGGACTGCGGGCGAAAATCGATGAGAAACAGATTTGAACTGGCGCATTTTAGCCATGAGGACCTCTGTGTTCAACAGCATACGGGATGAGGGCAGCTTTCAGCTTTCGTGCTGCCCTTTGCAAGCAAAGCCCATTGCGGGTCGGCCCTTGCTACCCAGGCGGCCCGGCGTCGCTCTGCTCGCTGCTAACGGCAGAAGCCCGAAGGCTTCTAACCGGTTGTACTCTTATAGACGTGGATACCTGCCCGAAGGAAACCCGCTTCCCCATGCCTGAACTGACAATCATTTCCGCTGCTTCACGAATCACCGCACTGGCGCTTGTGTTGACCGCGGCCCTGGCATCGGCTCTGCTGTCGGCCCAAAGCGTCCCGGCACCTTCCAGCCCACCTGCTTCCGGCGGAGGTTTTTTCCCTCTCGCCGAGGTGAGAGCCGGTATGAAAGCAACCGCATGGACGGTCTTTACCGGGAACAAGCCGGAGCCGATGGAGGTGGAGGTCCTGGGAATCCTGCGCGGGGCGCGCGGCCCCGGCCACGACATGATCCTCGTCCAACTGCATGGCGCAAAACCCGAATATACCGGCGTGGTGGCCGGCATGAGCGGCAGTCCCGTCTATATTGGCGACCGCTTGCTGGGCTCGCTCTCTTACCGAATCGGCCAGTTCAGCAAAGACCCCATCGCCGGCATTACCCCCATTGAACAAATGCTCGAGGTGCGCGATCTGCCCATTGAGGCCGATGGGGGCCGAAGCCTTGCACTTTATGCCAAGCCGCCGCCTGTGAACTCTGCCGGGGAAGTGGAAAATCCGTCGGTAAATGGAATGAACTTCCAGGCGATGGAAACCCCACTGATGATGAGTGGATTCAATCCCGAAGCCGTGCGCCTGTGGCAAAAACAAATGGCCGGGACTGGGCTGGAAGTGGTTACTGCAGGGGGCTCGGGTGGGTCATCCAGTTCAGTGGCCGGCACGGAACCATCGACCGCTGCCCCGTCCACACTAATGCCTGGCTCGGCGGTGAGCGCGCAGCTGGTGCGCGGCGATATGGAAATTGCAGCCACTTGCACGGTCACATACATCGACCCGAAGCAACTGCTGGCATGTGGACACCCTATCCTCCAGGCCGGACCGATCTCACTGCCCATGACTGCAACCGATGTGGTGGCAACCCTGGCTTCGCCTTTGAACGCCTTCAAAATCGTCAATACCGGCGCCACCATTGGTGCATTCACAGAGGATCGCGACTCCGCGATTCGCGGCGTGTTTGGTGCGCGAGCAAAGATGATTCCCGTGCATATTGCTCTTCATGGACAGGGGCCCGAGCGAAAGCTGAATGTCGAAATCCTGGATCTGCCGGCTCTCAGCTCCCAGGCCATGCTGGTGACTCTGTACCAGGCGCTTCTGCAAACCAACGAAAGCACTTCCGATACCAGTTACCACATCACAGGCAGCTTTGCCCTCGATGGCTACCCGCCAACGCCGCTGGATGTATGGGCTCCGGCCAGTGAAATGTTGCCTGCATCAATGAATGCCGCTTTGATGGTTGGCGAGCGATTTGCGCGAATCTACTCGAACAACACCCGTATCGGCGCGATGCACCAAATCAATCTCGACGTCGAGGCAATTCCCCGCCGTGTGCAGGTGGAATTGGAGACGGCCCGGCTGGTTTCAAGCAGCATTGTGCATGCCGGGGAAACCGTAGTAGTGGAGGCGACAATTCACCCCTGGCAACAGGCCGCGCGGAATGTGCGCATCTCAGTCAACCTGCCGGCCAGACTCGGAGTCGGAAATATGCGCCTGCTCGTATCGGATTCTGGTACGCTTGACCGGACTTTAGATCAGCCGAGACCTTCCAACCGCGCCGTAGACCTGGATACGGTAATGGCTCACGACCGCCGCCTCCATTCCGCAGACCAGGTCTACGTGAGCCTCCTGGTGCCTGAAACGCAGGCCGGCGTCCTAGGCCAAACGCTTTCCAGTCTGCCACTTTCCGTCGCCAATGCGCTGGAGCCGCTTCGTTCCGCTCAGGATGTAAGCCTGAACGGAGAGTCGGCTGAAGTGGTTGCACAGGCGCCTGCCGGAGGAGTCCTGAACGGCTTCCAGATTCTAAATCTGCGCATAGAACCGGGCGGCGGTTTAGACTAGCGTCTGGGGGAGTTCCGTTTACTCAAGTTTGCGGACCGGCTGCAGTTGAACTCAGGCCGGGTACGATGCCTTCCCCGGCGAGGAATCCGAAGACACCATGGAACGAATTCAAGGAGTTGCAGCTCATGCAGCGGGCGCGGAATTATTGCCATTTCACTACGACCCAGGTGAGTTGGGGCCAATGGAAGTGGAAATTGGCATTACCCATTGCGGCATTTGCCACAGCGACCTCCACCTGATTGCGAACGATTGGGGCATAAGCCAATATCCATTCATCCCCGGGCACGAAATTGTGGGCGCCATCACGGCTTCGGGCGCAGACGTGAAGTCGCTCGAGGTCGGCCAGCGCGTGGGTTTGGGATGGCAATCGAATTCCTGCGGGACTTGCGAATGGTGCACGCGTGGTATGGAGAACCTTTGTCCATTATCGGAAGCCACCTGCATTCGTCGTCATGGCGGCTATGCCGATCGAGTCCGCGCCAATGCACGATTTGTGATCCCAATTCCCGAGAGTATGGACAGCGCGGAAACCGCGCCCCTGCTTTGCGGAGGCATCACCGTTTATAACCCGTTGCGCACGCATTGCATCAACCCCACATCGCGAGTTGGCATTGTGGGCATCGGTGGCCTGGGGCACATGGCCATCCAGTTCGCACGAATCTTCGGCGCCGAGGTCACGGCTTTTTCCACTTCGGCGGCCAAGGAAGAAGAGGCTCGCGCCCTTGGCGTACAGAACTTTGTCAACAACCGCGACTCCAAGGCCTTGAAGGAAATGGCAAACACCCAGGATTTCATCCTGAATACGGCCAACGCAGACCAGGACTGGGGAGTCTATCTGCAGGCTCTGCGGCCCACCGGTACGCTGTGCTTTGTGGGTGTTCCGCCCTCACCGGTCACCTTCCATGCATTTCCGATGATCAGTGGAGTTCGCACCATCACCGGCAGCTCTATCGGAAGTCCTCACCAAATCCGCGAGATGCTGGACGTAGCGGCCCGCCACGGCGTCAAGGCCACGATTGAGTCCTTTGCCATGGACAAGGCCAACGCCGCCATCGATAAGGTGAAGAAGAATAAAGTCAGGTATCGCGCCGTGCTGACCAATTGACCTTCTACAGAGCAAGGACCTCAATGCCGGTCACTGTGGCATAGCCTTCCACTGGGACGAAGCTCAGTACCAATTTGCCCTGGGCATTCGGCTCCAGGCCGCTGGCCTTGCGAACGATCACGTCGGTCTGACTGGCCTCTTTCAGAAGGTCGAAGTGCTGTAGGAGAACCTCGCCATTGCAGAACACATTGAAAATGTGGGCTCCTGATGGCAGCGAACGCTGCTCCCCGCTGCCATGGCGCGCTGCGAAATAAAGCGTGATGGCGTATTTCCCGGGCGACACCGGAATCGCGTAGGAGAAGTTCCCCCACCGCTCGCTCTCAAACAATTCAGGATCGTCGGTCCCGCTTACTGGCGTTGGGTAGGCTGCCATCTGGCCGCCCTCAAAATAAACGTCTGGACTCCACCAGTGGCTGTCGTTGGAGTAATAGGGCGTTTGCCGGGCAAGAATGCGCACCGGGCGCATGTGACCACGGAGCCCGGGAAGGATCTCGATGGCCGACAGTGCCGCCTGGCTGCCGTTTTCCCCTGAAAACTCCAGATGAAGCAGGCCGTCTACGCTTGGGGATATCTCCGGAAAGACCTTGACATCTGCTGTGAGGCTGGCGCCGGCATCGGTCACTATGTCGAAGCGGGTTAGCAGCTGGCGGCCATTGGCGTACACGGTCATGATGCGGCTTCCTTCGCCGCCGGCGCCTGTCGATTCCGGCCCGTAGACTGTTTCAGCAAAGTGCAGACGCAGTTCGTAGATGCCTTTCTTCAGCGGAATGTCGTAGCGGAATTGTCCCTGCCGGCTGGTGCGGTAGAAAACCTGCTCCTGTGTACGCCAGATGTGCTGCGCCGTGCTCTTGACGGCAACCCCGCCCGTGAACCAGGTATCCGCGCTCCACATTCTGCCTGCATGGTCGACAAGACTGCGAGTTTCTCCCGCCAGAACGCGGACCTCCTCGCCCATCGGCGTCCCAACCTGCGGATCGGTGAACAGGTCAGCAGGTTGATTGGACATGGCTACCGCCGATTGCTGCTTTACCTTGTGTACAGAGTGCCGGGAATACCTGACACCAAGGAAGGCCAAGCCCGCGAGCAGGAGCACGGCAGCACCAATCCACCGGAGCCTGGGACCTCGAATCCAGCCACCCCAAGTTGCAATTCCCGACGAACCAGGCGCGGAAGGGGGCACTATTTCCGCCGCAACTTCCTGTTGCAGTGGCGCAACCGGCTTGAAAACCGGGACATATTGTCCTACCGGAATGGTGATCTGCAGCCGATGGGATGCGCCTTCGGCTGCGTAGTATTCGGTGAGGCGCTTGCGCAACCGGTTGGCCTCAACCCGCACAATGGAATCGGAGTCCTGATCGAATGACGATCCGCGCTGGAAGACCTCCACCCCGATCGAGTACTCCTTGATGCGGCAGGCATCGCCCGCGAAGAGCCTTTCACACAAATAGGTCAGCAGATGAGCGAGCCTGGGGGCGCGCGTAAAGCTCGGCGACTGAAGCACCGTCCCCAGCTCTGCGCGCTGCGCTTCGAGTTCGATCGATTGTGGACTCTCTACCGCCATCTGCCCCGCCTCGGGTTGATGATTGCAATGTTACCCCGCCCCATCCTCTTGCATAGTGTGTAACGGTGTACGCGGCGGTGAAATGGGCGATTTAACCCCCGGTAACCCCTCTCTTGTCCTCTACGCAAACCGTGACTTACGGGATCCCCGGAAATCCGCAAATAATTGCAGCCACATGAGTTCGGCCGAGTCAACCGTGAATTTAGCCCCCAGTCAACGGGCAAGTAACAGGTATAGCGTTGTGGCCTCATGCAAGTTGGACTCTACTGGGATCGAAGTCGAGAGCAAGTCGGCAAGAGGCGGCAAGCGAGCACAACCACCTCCAACGAATTGCCCAAGGAGGCAGAGAAATGCGTAGGCTCATGACGATCATCGTGGCGGCAGGGTTGGCGATTTGCCCGTCCATGTATGCAAGTGCGGATCCGTCCGCGGAACCAAATGGAGACAGGCAGGATGCTGCGAAGGCAGCCGAGTTGAAAGGCGATGTGGCGCGCGCCAAAGCTAACTATGATTCGGCCATCTCGCATTATCTGGACGCCGTGAAGATCTCCAAAAATGACGTCCTCCTTTATAACAAGTTGGGCGTAACCGAACTGCAAACGGGCAATCGGGGCGTGGCGCGCAAATACTTTTCAGAAGCGCTGAAGTACGATCCGCGGAATGTGACTGCCCTCAATAACCTGGGAGCTGTGGCGGTTCTCGAAGGGAAGTACAAGAGAGCCATCCACTACCTGAAGCAGGCTTTGGAGCTCAATGAGCTGGACGCCTCGGCCCACCTGAACATCGGCGAAGCCTGGATGGGACTTGGCGACACAGAAAAGGGCATGACTGAATATTCTCGCGCCCTGGAGTTGGACGCCGACATCCTGAGCAATACACTGGACGGAGTCACGGCGCAGGTTCGCACGCCGGAACAGCGCGCCCGCATCTCCTTCCTGATTGCGAAGGCCTATGCCAAGCGCGGCAACATCGAGGGAGCCCTTGACTACCTGCGCCGGGCCAAGGACGACGGCTATCGCAACTTGAACAAGGTGTACGTCGATGCTGATTTCGCCGCGCTTGTGCAAGACCCGCGTCTGGCCAAGATCGTCAAGCGCTAACCGCGCCGGGCGCTAGAACAGCCCTCCCCCACATTAACCCCGCGTCTCGCCGTGTCAATCACGGCGAGACGCTTTACTTTGTGGAGTCAACCTGCTGCCTGGCTCGGGAGCCGCGCCAATACAAGATAAGGCCCAGCAAAACAGAGGCAACCGTCCCGGCAACCAGCTTCAGTTCAAAGCCCAGCTTGTTTGCGGAGTCCCCGGGCGGCACCAGGGAAACAAAGATGCCGATAAGAACCACCAGAAATCCCAGCCCGCCGCAAATCCAGACTCCGGCGATTCCTCCCGGCACCAGTACAGCGTGCGGATTCTCTTTGCGGTCACCGCGGTGCGCCAGCTTGATGACCGCTGCGAACATGTAGAGAAACGGAATGAAGTAGAGAATAATCGCCGCATCAATCAAAAACTGGTAGGCCCCGCGAATCGTCTCATTCACCTGGCTTCCGAGCAGAATCGCCGCCGAAATCCCGGCCTGCACGAGGATGGAGATGTATGGGGTCTTCCATCGGGGATGAATCTTGCCGAAAGCTGCGGGCAGGTAGCGGTCCACGCCCACAACGAAAGGCACACGCGCAATCCCGGCCACCGTTGATCCCACGCCGCCGGCGTTGCCCGCAGTGACCAAAACAGCCGCCAAAATGCCTAGAATCCCGAGACGAAGCGTCATAGATCCAACAGTAATGGCATGAAATACGCCGCTCTGGGGATCCAAATCGGCGGCGGGCACCAGCGAGAGAATGGCAAACGTTCCAGCAATGTACATCACGGCGATGAGAGCCCCGGCGCCGAACACCGCCCGTGGCAACGTGCGCCGCGGATCATGCACCTCCTCGCTCATGCAGGAGACAAGCTCCAGCCCCGTAAACGCAAAAGCGATTTGAGACCAGAAGTTCACGGTGTCCCAATTCCACGTTGGCATCATGTTGCGCAGGGTAAAGTGCGTGGCCGAGCCGTGCCCCCAGCAAACCAGCGCGGCAATGCCCACCAGCATCATCAGGGGCACATAGGTTCCCACGCCGCCAGCATTTTGCAGCCACTTTCCGACATTCAACCCAATGATGTTGAGGACTACGGCCACCAGCAGCAGAGACAGGGCAACGGTCAACTGAAACGTGCGGTCATGCGCCAGGACTACCCCGCGCTCTCCCAGGATGTAGGCGGCCATGGAGGCGCTGGCGAGAAGCAGGCCGGGAAAATAGAAGAACGTGTAGATCCAGTAGGTCCAGCCGGCGATAAATCCGTGGAAAGGGCCAAAAGCCTCCTTGGACCACGCATAGAGGCCGCCCTCCTCGGGAAACCGTGACGAAAGCTCATTGATGACAAATGCGCCCGGCACAAAAAAGAAGACCGCGGCCAGGACCCACAGGCTAATGGAGGAAGTGCCGTTGTGCCCCGCGGCCGCAATCCAGCGGGGCCCGAGCACGGTGGCGATGTTGAACAGGAGCACATCCCAAAACCCCATCGTCTTGCGCAACTGCGATTTGGAATCCAGTGCGGGAGGCGCGGCAATCGTCATGGAGCCACCTGTATTCCCGAATGAAGCTCATGGTGCATTCGGAAATCATAAAACACGGGCGTGACGGACTGTTTGCGGAGGCATTTCCGTGACGAGGCGCATCATCAAGCGGTTCAGTTCCCGCTTCCCGGTTTGGCGGGGGTGGCCGCAGGCGTCGGCTTCTGCTGGGCTGTTGCGGGCGGCTTGGGCTTTTTCTTTATTGCCTTCCGAGCGGGAGCCGGCGCCGGACAGGTGAGTGCTACCGGGGGAGGCGCGGGATGCATGGCGGCTGCTTGTGCCTGCAAGGTGCTCTTCAAGTCGGCGATCTGTTTTTCTTGTGCCAGAGCCGACTCCTGGATGCGTTCGGCCAGGGCGCGGCGGCCTTTGCCGAGGCTGATCAATGCCTCTTGAAGCTGGGTAACCTGGTCGGCAGGCGCTGCCACCCGCGATCCTTCAACCACGCGCAAAAATACATCGTAAAGCGCATCGATATTGCGAAAGACGGGCAGCACCTTGCTGATCGTCCCAGGCTCAGCCGCCGCGATGATCGGCGGCAAGGTCGTCTGCAAATCTTGCAGGATGTCTTTGATGTTGGCATCGGACTCTTCGCGCACGGTGCCTCTCTTCCATTTCTCCAGCTTCACCGCACCCAGAGTCTGCTGCAATGTATCCAGTGAGGGCTGCACTAATCCAGAAAGAGTAGTTGGCGCAGAAGAGGCTGCGTCTTCAGGCGGCGCCGCAGTGGGAGGCGCCTGCGCCGCCAATAATGCAGGAAGCGTGCAGAGTATCGGAATGAGTAGTGCATGTGAAATCCACATTGGTTGTGTCACCTGCTCAATTTCTTCGGGACCCGCTCGGGCTCAATTAAGACATGGGGCACAACGAGGTGAGCCGAAAAACTCCTCATACTCTACAGAATCCTGGAAAGTAGGACACTTCAACCTCGAAGCGGGTTGCCTTGGAGGCAATCATTCGACGAAAACAGTGTGTTCGATTCCAGGAGCTTGGGGTAAATAACCGGGGGGCGGCGCTGCCGGCTTGCGCCGCCGATTGACGCCCTTCGGTCTACTCTGAAAAACTCGCGCCCATGGGATACAGCGGAAAAGTTGAATACGCTCAGGAGAGAAAGATCCGCGAGCGAAACACGCGCCTCTACCGGCTGGCACACTGGCCAATCTGGATTTGGGTGTTTTTCCTTGCGCCCGGCCCCCTTACGTTCAGCCTTTTTGCGCATGGTTTTGGTTGGGCAAACTCGGCCTGGCTTTGCGCCGTGCTGGTGGGAACGGGCATTGCCGGTTTGCGCGGCCGAATGCCCGGCGTGGAGCCGCGCCCTTACATTCTGCGCTTCGACGAGGACAAGCCCAATCCGCTCTATCGTCGTGTCTGCTACACCTTTGCCTGGAACGCCGTGCTGAACTTCGCCCTTCTCAACCTCGCCGGGTTGCTGATTGCCGCGTTGACCGGCGTTTGGTACATGAAGCAGATCTACTACGCCTACTTCCCGCTGTGCGCGCTCATCCTGATTCTGGGCGCGGCGGGCAAGCTGCCCCGCGTGGGCCTCTCGACCAAGGGCGAAGGTTCGGAGCGCCGCTATTTCTATGGCTCGGTCTGGGCGGTCGTCGTCGCGCAAACCTTCCTCCTCCTCCTATGGAAGAACTTGCCTGCGACTCAGCAAGGTAGTTTGGCTAAGCTCTTCGTCTTCGTGGCGGCGTTGCTGGTGATGGGGCAGCTTGCGTATCGCGGCAAGCTATATCGCACCCGTCCCATTGTGCCGGGGGAAGTGATGATTTCAGACTGACGGCGGAGAAGCCGCCCGGTCAAAAATCCCGGATTCACAGATCCCTGACCATCAATAGGTGACGTGTATCACAATGGAGCTGCCACCTGCGGTGAAAATATCCATTGGAAGGCCATTCAAGACGCTTGGTCCATTCATTCCCCGTCCTCCCAGGAGGCCTTCCATGAAGCTTGACCCATCAGCATTCGTCGCCGATTCAGAACTGATCCAGGCGCTCGAGAAGCAGTCCTCTGTCATCGTCTGCGGCAGAGACCTGATACTCTTCCGCCAGGGCGATGTCCCTGAGGGTCTGTACATTCTCGACAAGGGCGAGGCCACTCTCATTATGAGAGACTCGGCCGACGGTGAAGTCATGTCCGTCGAGGCATTGCCCGGCTCGCTCCTCGGCCTCCCAGGACTGATCGGCAACATGTCGTACACGCTGACCGCCATCGGCCACAAAGACGCCGAATTGAGCTATGTAACCCGCGACGATTTCATTACACTCATCCGAACCAATCCGCACCTCTCGCTGAAGGTTCTGGAAGTGCTGGCGGCGGAGGTGCGCTCAGCCCGTCAGGCCATCCGCGATCTGTGAAGCGGCGGAGCGGCAACGTCAGTGCCCCGCTGCCACCGTGCCGTCCCACCTGATAAACTCAAGCGTTATGCTTCTCGCAATCTTGACCATCGTGGCCGCTGCTTATCTGCTCGGCTCCGTCCCTACCGGATACTTGTTGGTACGTCTTTTCCGCCAGCAGGACATTCGCTCCTTCGGCAGCGGCAATATCGGCGCCACCAACGTTCTTCGCTCCGGTGGCAAGTTCCTGGGGGCAGCAACCTTCCTGCTCGACGTGCTCAAGGGCGCGGCCGCCGTCTATCTTGGCGCGCTGCTCGGCCACCTGCTGGCCCCCGATGCCTCGCTGCGCAATATGCAGGCATTGGCGGCCCTCTGCGCCGTCCTTGGCCACATGTTCCCCGTCTGGCTTGGCTTCCGCGGCGGCAAGGGAGCAGCCACCGGCTTCGGCGTATTCCTGGTGGCCGCGCCGCTGGCCGCGCTGGCAGCTATCGCGGTCTTCGCTTTGGTCCTGGCCCTGAGCCGCTATGTTTCGCTGGCTTCAATCGCCGGGGCAGCCAGCTTTCCTTTGTTTGCATGGCTATTCGTGCAGGGCGATCGCCCCGCCTTCTTCATTGCGGTCCAGGCCGCCGTTTCCCTGCTCATTATCGCCAAGCATCACCAGAACATCCGCCGGCTGTTCTGCGGCACAGAATCCCGATTCGCAACCCGGAGGTCCGCATGAGCCGCATCGTCGTTCTGGGTTCCGGCGCTTGGGGAACCGCTATCGTACTCGCGCTCCACCGCCGCGGTGGGTACCAAATCACACTTTGGGCCCACAGCCCGGAATTTGCCCAGGAGATTGTGACGGCCGGCGAAAACACGCTCTTCCTCCCTGGCTTCCCGATTCCCCCAGGAGTCGCCGTCACGGGCGACTGCGCGGCAGTCCATGACGCGGAGATCGTCGTCTCGGTCGTCCCCTCGGAGTTCCTTCGCCCTGCTTTGGGCCGTCTCCGGCCGCATCTCCACTCGGGCCAGATCGTGGTCAGCGCTACCAAGGGCGTGGAAGATCGCACCTTCCTGCGTATGACAGAAGTTATCGCCTCAAGCCTGGCCGAGACCGGCCTTACGCTCCCCATCGGCGCATTCAGCGGCCCCAGCTTTGCTCTTGAAGTGGCCCAGGGACAGCCCACGGCCGTCACCGTTGCCTTTGACGACCCGGATATTGCCGCGCGGATCCAGCAAGAGTTTTCTTCCGAGTCGCTGCGCCTTTATACGTCTACCGATGTGATCGGCGTCGAGTTGGGTGGCGCGCTCAAAAACGTTATTGCCATCGCCGCCGGCGTAGCTGCTGGAGTTGGTCTCGGGTTTAACTCCGCCGCGGCGCTCATGACCCGCGGGATCGCGGAGATCACGCGCCTCGCCGTGGCCTGCGGAGGCCGCCGCGAAACGCTTGCCGGACTTTCCGGCGTCGGCGACCTGATACTCACCTGCACCGGTTCCCTGAGCCGCAACCGCACCGTGGGCCACGAACTCGGAATCGGCCGCAAACTGCCTGAGATCCTTGCCGGACTGGGCGGCAAAGTTGCGGAAGGAGTGCTGACTACGCGCGCTGCTCTCGGACTGGCCCGCAAGCACAGCATTGAGATGCCCATCACCGAGCAGATGGAAATGATTCTCGACGAAGGCAAGGACCCCCGCGAAGCGATTAAAGAACTCATGCTTCGCCCCGGCAAAGACGAGCACTAGGGACCGCGCCGGAACCACCAAAGTTTTCATTCATTATTCGCTTGTCCAGAATTCCCTTGCATCTTTCCATAACTCCATGGCCAAAGAATCCTTTGCCTGAGAACCCATCTACCCCATGCCTGTACCATGTTCTTGAGTGCGAAAGCAGGAGTTAAGGCATGCCTCTTCAGGACGGCCCCGCTTCGTCGATGACTTCTCCCCTCGATGTGAATTCCGTCGTCAAGCGCTTCGGCAACATCACCGCTGTCAACGGCGTCACGCTTTCATTGCGCACCGGAGAATGCCTGGGCCTGCTCGGGCCAAACGGCGCGGGCAAAAGCACGCTGATCCGAACCATCGTCGGCCGGGTGACTCCGGACTCCGGCCAGGTTACGGTCTTCGGGTCCCCAGCCGCTTCTCCCGCTGCCCGCGCTGCCCTGGGCTGGGTTCCTCAAGAGCTGGCACTCTATCCGCGCCTCACCGCGAAGGAGAATCTGCGCGCCTTCGGCCGCTATTCCGGCCTCTCCGGCGCACCCCTCGCCAAGGCCATTGCCTGGTGCCTCCATTGGGCGGCGCTTGAGGACCGTTCCGGCGAACTGACCCGCAATCTTTCCGGCGGCATGAAGCGCCGTTTGAACATGGCCGCGGGTCTCATCCACAAGCCGCGCGTGGTCCTGATGGACGAGCCCACCGTCGGCGTCGATCCCCAATCGCGCAACCGGATTTTCGAGATGATTGAAGTCCTGCGATCCGAAGGGACAACCATCATCTACACCACGCATTACATGGAAGAAGCCGAGCGTCTGTGCGATCGCGTGGCCATTGTCGACCATGGCCGCATCATCGCCCTCGACACCAGCGAAGCCCTCGTCCGCAACTCCTTTGGCTCGCGGAACCAGGTGATCGCCCGGTTCGACGGGCCCCCCGCCGAGTTGGCTGCGTGGGTGGCCCGGCACGCCGGCCGGCTTACCGACTCCACAGCCGAATTCACCATCGAGCACCCCACGCAGATTGCGGTACTGCTTGAGAGCGCTTCCGCTGCCGGCCTCGAACTCGTCGATCTCTCCCTGCGCCGCCCCAACCTCGAATCGGTCTTCCTCAACCTTACTGGAAGGGAGTTGCGCGATTGATCTTCTCCATTATCCGTACCGCTTTGGTCTCCCTTCGCCGTGATCGAGCCGCGCTGGCCCTCAGCTTTATTCTGCCGGTTGCGTTCTTCTCGATCTTCGCCGTCATCTTCGGCGGCCGGCGCGACACTGTGCCAAAAGTCTCAGTCATCCTTGTCGACCAGGACCAGAGCGAGGCCTCACGCCAGCTCGTCAAGGCACTCGAAGGCGATGGCTCCCTGAACGTCCGAACGAAACCGCCGGCCAAAACCAAAGGAGCGGAACCACCCGCCGATTACACCGCCGCGACAGCCGAGGCAGCAGTCAAGGCCGGCGATGTCTCCGTTGCGCTCATCGTCCCCAGAGGTTTCGGCGATCATCCGATTTCATTCGGGCCGGGAGAAAACGGCTCTGCCATCGAGCTGCTGAACGACGCGAGTGACGCCATCGCGCCGCAGGTGGTTGCGGGGCTGCTGCAAAAAGCCGCCATGACCGCCATGCCCCTGGTGATGGCGCAGCAAGGCATGAACTACACTGGCGAATATATCGGCGGGTTTACACCCGAGCAGCGCAAACGCATGGATGCCGGACTGGCGCAGTTGCGCGAGCGGCAAAGCGGAACAGGCAGCGCTGCGCAAAATCCAGCGGCCAGTCATGGCGGAGGCATCATCCCGGTCAAGACCCGCTCTGTTGTGGGCGAAAACAAGAACAATCCCATGATCTCCTTCTATGCCGCGGCCATTGGAGTCATGTTCCTGCTTTTCACCGCCTCAGGCGCCGCCGGCGCGCTGTTGGACGAGGCCGAGAGCGGCGCCCTCGATCGCGTCCTTTCCACTCGCGTCACCATGACCACTCTGCTTGCAGGCAAGATGCTCTACAACACAATGCTCGCGTTCATTCAGCTCACGGTGATGTTTCTCTGGGCCTGGGCCGTCTTTAAGCTCGACTTCTTCTCGCACATCTCGGGGTTCGTTGTCATGGGCCTTTCAACGGCGTTGGCTGTCGCTGCCTTCGGCATCCTGCTGGCAAGCTTGTGCCATACCCGTGCCCAACTCGGCGCAGTTTCCACGCTGGTCATCCTGATCATGTCGTCCATCGGCGGCAGCATGTTCCCCCGCTTCCTCATGCCGGAATCCATGCAGAAGGCAGGCCTGTTCACCATCAATGCCTGGGCCATCGACGGCTTCACGAAAGTCTTCTGGCGAGACTTGCCAGTATCCGCTCTCTGGCAGCAAGTCTCGGTGCTACTGGCGGTCGCCATCGGACTGTTCCTGATCGCCCGCAGAATCGCCCGGCGCTGGGAGTATGCCTGAGGACAACGCAACGAGACCAGGCCCCCAATTGTTGTAAGATTCCTGCGCTCGGAAGATTCCGAGCAAAATCCCCAACAAGAAATTCCAACCTGGAGGTTCATTGCGATGAAATTCATGACAACCTGGCATGCGAGGCCCGGAACCCTGCGCGAGGCCGTGGGTCGATTCCTGGCGGGACTGGGAACTCCCCCGGCGGGCGTGACCCTGCTTGGCCGCTGGCAAAGTGCGGACTTCAGCGGGGGATTCAGTCTCCTCGAGAGCGATAATCCCGCTGCGATTTTGAATCGGCCGCAGTTTGGGCCGATTTGCTTGAGTTGAAAACTACCCTGGTCGTCGAAGACGCCGATGCCGGTCCCGTGTTGGCGAAGGTCTTCTCGAAGTAACTCCTAACCAGCGCCTGTTCCCCTTTGAGGGACCAGAGGGCCATCACAAGCTGTGAAAAACTCGATTCGAAGTGGGGGGCTATCAACCCCGCACTTTATCCGCCCGCAATCGCGCCTATGATCAAAAGCGGCTCCCGCCCCTCGACCACCGCTGCCGGTAACGCCACATCCATCCCCTCGTGGGATAAATCCTCTTCGCAGGCAAAGAAGCGGAGGAATGGCCGCCGCTGCAGCGTCTCATAGTCGCGAATGGCGCCTTGCAGCATTGGAAAGCGGGCCTCGATCGCGTCCAAAACAGCCCGCACCGTCACCGGCCCGGCTACCTCCAAATGCACCTCGTCCCCGACTCGCGCCAGGTTGCGCAGGTGGTACGGAAGGACGACGCGGACCGAAGCATGAGGACCGTTCATAACAGCGTCTGCACCTCGACAGAAAGCACCGCCGGCAGATCCCGGACAATCGGTTTCCAACTGTCGCCCGCATCGGCCGAGCCGTATACCTGCCCTCCGGTTGTGCCGAAGTAGACACCGCACTTGTCCAGCGAGTCGACAGACATGGCATCCCGCAGTACATTCACATAGCAGTCGCGTTCCGGCAAACCGTTGCCCAGAGCCTCCCACTCGTTGCCCCCAGTGCGGCTGCGATAGACCCTCAGCTTCCCATCCGGCGGATAATGCAGCGAGTCGCTGGTAATCGGCACCACGTACAGGGTCTCGGGCTCGTGTGCGTGCACGTCGATCACGAAGCCGA
>PLZC01000350.1 GCA_003151985.1 Acidobacteriaceae bacterium | reverse complement strand
CGATCTATTACGTAAACGCCGCGCCCCACATCGGCCACGCCTACACGACGATCGCGGCCGACATCCTGGTGCGCACGGCGCGCGCGTGGAACGGCGACGCACGTTCGCTCACCGGCACCGACGAACACGGGCAAAAGATCGAGCGCTCCGCGGAGTTGGCCGGGCGCACGCCCATGGAGTTTGCCACCGCTGTATCCCAGGAGTTTCGCGGCCTGTGGGACAGCCTCGGCCTCACATACGACGACTTTATCCGCACCACCGAGCCCCGCCACAAGCGCGGCGTGCAGAAGCTGTTTGCCACGCTTCGCGACAAGGGCTTCATCTATAAAGGCTCCTACACCGGCCAGTATTGCGTCTCCGACGAGGCCTATGTGGATGGGCCCCCAGGCACCGTTTGCCCCGATTGCGGCCGCACCACGGAGACCGTGAGCGAGGAGAATTACTTCTTCAAGCTATCGGCCTTCGAGCGCAAGTTGCTGGAGTTCTACGAGGCCAACCCCGGCTTCATGGCCCCCGAGTCCACGCGGCGCGAGGTAGTCTCGTTCGTCCGCGGCGGCCTCAAAGATCTGTCAGTCAGCCGGACCAGCTTCTCCTGGGGCATTCCCGTCCCCGGCGATGAAAAGCATGTGATCTACGTGTGGCTCGATGCGCTGGCCAACTACATCACCGCACTAGGCTATGGATCGGATGATCCCGTCGACCAGGCTCGATTCGCCAGGTTTTGGCCTGCCGATATGCACCTCATCGGCAAGGAAATCAGCCGCTTCCACTGCGTCTATTGGCCCGCTTTCCTCATGGCTTTGGGACTTCCGGTACAGCGCTCGGTCAAGGCCAACGGCTGGCTGCTTTTCGACCAGGGCAAAATGTCCAAGTCGAAGGGCAACATTGTGCGCGCCGAGACCGTGCAGCAGGTGCTGGGCGCCGATGCGCTGAGGTACTTCCTGCTGCGCGAGATTCCCTTCGGCCAGGACGGCAGTTTCAGCTTCGACGCCCTGGTCCAGCGCTACAACGGCGACCTGGCCAACGGCTACGGCAACCTCGTAAGCCGCGTCGTCAACATGGTGCACAAGTACTTCGCCGGTGTCCTGCCCGCAGCCGGCCCGGAAACCGGCCCGGAAACCAGCCCTGACACCAGCGCCGAAGCCGCCCTTCGCTCGAGCGCCGTCGCAGCCATCGCCAGTTTTGGCCCGGAGTTCGACGCGCTGAATTTCTCCGAAGCGCTCAAGAGTCTGTGGACCTTGGTCGCGGAGACCGATGGATACCTGACCGCCAATGCGCCCTGGAAGCGCCCCGCCGACCGCTCTGAGGCAGACCACACCGCCCTCCAGGCGCGGGTGCTGGCCACCGCGGCCGAGGCCATCCGCATCATCACCGCGCTGGTCTACCCCATCCTGCCCGACTCGGCCGCCAAGGTCTGGCGGCAGCTTGGCCAGGGCGAAATCGCCGACGCCGCAAAGCAATCTTTCCTAACCGACCTCGCCTGGGGCGGCCTCAAGGCCGGAACCCGGTTTGGCAAGCCAGCGCCGCTGTTTCCCCGCGCGGAGAAGGACGCCATCGACCGTATGCAAAATATCGAAGATCAGAACAGCAAGACTGTCATTGAAGCTGCCTCCAACGGTACGGCCAACAGCGGCTTGGCCGCAAAACCTGAGACAACAACGTCGGCTCCAGCCGCGAAGACTGAGGATAAAGGGGCAATCGTGAGCGAGAATTCCGAAAAGCAAACATCCTGGGAGAGTACCCCGGTAGACTCTGTTGGCGTTGATACCGCGGATGAAGCTCATGCCTACGAAATAGTGGCAAAGGCTGCCAATGCGCCGGCGACTGCATCGGCTTCGGCTCCTGTCGCCGCCGCAGTTCAACCGCCGGCCGCATCGCAGGAGCCGCAGCAGATCACAATCGATGACTTCGTCAAGGTCGATCTGCGCGTGGCCCAAATCCTGGTGGCCGAGCGCGTTCCCAAGGCCGACAAACTGCTTCGCCTTGAGGTTGACCTGGGCTACGAAAAACGCCAGATCCTGGCCGGAATCGCCCAGTTCTACGAGCCGGAAAAGCTCATCGGCCGCAAGATTGTGATCGTGGCTAATCTCGCACCGAGGAAGATGCGCGGCCTGGAGTCAAACGGCATGTTGCTCGCCGCCTCGCTCCCCGACGGCGCCCCGGTGCTGGCCGCGTTCCTGGAAGAAGTCCCGCTTGGCGCGCGGCTGAAGTAGGGGGGCTCTACAGCCTGTTATTCATAGGTCGACACCCATCGCATTTGCCGGTTTCTCGGAGAAATCTGGAATGAAACGCGCCCTACCGTTGCTATTGATCGTTTTCTTTTTGAATAGCCATCGCGCGGACTCGCAGGCCCGTGGTTACTATCCCAAAGGTGGGCCAGATATGGGCGAAGAAGTCAGCTTGATTCAATTGATTGCGAATCCCGACGCGTATGACGGAAAAAGAGTTCGAGTTCTGGGCTATCTGCATCTCGAATTTGAAGGTGATGAAATTTATCTTCATCGCGAAGACTTTGACTACTCAATCATGAAGGACGCTATTTGGATCAACATGCCGACGGACATCACTACAGTTCAGCGAAAGGCAATCAACGATCGATACGTTATCTGCACTGCTATATTTCGATCGCACCGACACGGCCACATGGGGATGAGTAGTGGTGAGTTCGACGAGGTCACTCGTATCGAACCATGGCCCCGCCGGCCAACCGGACCTTTTACGCCTCCGCCACCCCAACGTAAGAAGGTCAAGTAGCTCCGAAGCTGAAATAGCGCAAGCTCTATCTCCATGCACCGTCTAGATGCCAATACACATCAAGTGTGGTATTCTTACACATCGAGGAGTCGGTTATGCGGACCAATATTGATATCGACGATAAGCTCATGCGGCAGGCCATGAAAGCCACCGGAGCTTCGACGAAGAAGGCCGCCGTCGAGATGGCGTTGCGGCAGGTCCTGGAGCTTCAGGCCCAGCAGTCGATTCGGAAACTGCGTGGGAAAGTCGCCTGGCGAGGACACGACGACGATTGGTTTGCGTCCGACGAGGAGATTCTCGCCAAACGTAAGGCCGAGAACCGGGAGACGGATGCCAGTGCCCGCAAGATCGCTTAGAGGCCGCGGACAGGAGGCGGCCAAGAGGCGAGCGAAGCGTGTTCCCCCAACGGTGATTGTTGATTCGTCCGTTCTGATCGACTATCTTGGGGATCGCTCCACGCCGGAGACGGATTGGCTGGACCGGAATCTCGACCGGCGGCGACTGGGCATCACGACGCTGATACTGACCGAAGTCCTGCAAGGAATCCGCGGCGACGGCCGATTTGCCGAAACACTCAGTGTTTTGGAACGCCTGTTCGTCTTCGAAGCCGGAAGCCGCGATGTGGCAGTGGAGTCGGCGAGCAACTATCGAGCGCTGCGTCAGCGAGGAATCACGATTCGCAGCACGATCGATTGCCTGACGGCGACCTTTTGCATTCACGAGGGATACGAACTGCTCCACAATGATCGGGACTTTGATCCATTTGAGGAACTGCTGGATCTCGACGTGGTCCGTGTCCAGCCAATGAATTGACCCGGTTGGAGGATTGAATTTCCCGTGCTGATCGATTCCCACGCCCATTTAGACAGCGACCGCTACGCCGACGACCGCGCCGCGATGCTGACTCGCGCCTGGGAAGCCGGTGTCGGCACGGTGCTGGCCATCGGCATTGGCGAGCAGGCCGGCGGGATGCACCGGGCGCTCGACATATGCCGCCAGTTTAACGGGCAGCCCCAAATGCCGCGGCTCTATGCCAGCGCCGGCATTTATCCCCACAACACGCACGAAGCCAACGACGCCGTATTTGCCAAGCTGGACAGCCTGCTGGCCGAGCCGGAAGTGATTGCCTGCGGCGAGATCGGCCTCGATTACTACCACGAAGGCGCCCCACATCCCGCTCAGCGCGAAGGCCTCATCCGCCAGCTTGAGATCGCCGCCTCCCGCAAGCGGCCCGTCCTCATCCACTGCCGCCCGAAAGATGGCGTCACCGATGCCTGGGACGATCTTTTCGAAATCCTCGAAGCCCACTGGCGGTCCAACGGCCTCGGCGGCGTGATGCATTGCTTCGGCGGCGGGTGGGAACAGGCGCGGCGGTCCCTCGACCTTGGTTTTCTGGTTTCGTTCGCCGGCAACCTCACCTATCCCAAGGCGCAACCGCTCCGGGACGTGGCCGCCCGCCTGCCTCTTGACTCTTTGCTGGTCGAGACCGACGCCCCGTGGCTGGCCCCGGCGGCCAACCGCGGCAAGCGCAACGAACCGGCCTGGGTCACCCAGACAGCCCAGACACTGGCCGCCTTGCTCAGAGTTACAGAAGAAGAAATCGCCTCCGCAACCACGAAAAACTTCCACCGCCTGTTTACACTCGGCGCGAACGTGGGAAACTGATAGAGTTGCACCGGAGAATTCCGCTGCCGGTCTATACCGCCAGCCGACCCAGCAAGGACAAGGAAAGCCATGGCCCAGGAAAATTCATTCGACATTGTCAGCAAGGTGGACATCCAGGAGGTTCGCAACGCCATCGACCAGGCGCTCAAGGAAATCCGCCAGCGCTTCGACCTCAAGGATTCCCGCTCCGAGGTGACCCTGGAGGGCGGCGAAGCCATTCAACTCGCCTCCGACGGGGAGTACCATCTGGAGGCGGTGAAGGAGATTCTCGGCCAGAAGCTGGTGAAGCGCGGCGTTTCGCTCAAAAATCTCACCTACGACAAGGTGGAGCAAGCCTCCGGCAAGAGCGTGCGCCAAAAGATCAATCTGCAACAGGGCATCCCGGTAGAAAAGGCCAAGGAAATCGTGCGTCTGGTCAAAGACTCGAAAAAGAAAGCGCAGGCCAGCATTCAAGGCGATACAGTGAGGATAAGCAGCAAAGACCGAGACGAGTTGCAGTCGATTATCGCCTTGCTGCGCGGGAAAGACCTGGGCCTGGAGTTGCAGTTTACTAATTACCGTACCAACTAAGGTGATTTCCGGCGGTTGCCGGCGCTTCCCCATCGCGTCGGCAGTTTCTAAGACCATTCGGAAAAAGAGCGCAAGAACCGGAGAACCTTGAGTACATTGGCGATAGCAACGGCGAGAGAGGTCTTCGATCTGCTGCGGGATGACCTCGTAGCAATCGAGCAGGAACTAGGCCGCGACTCCGCTTGCGGTGTAAGCACCATCACGGAGATTGCCGCATACCTGCGCGAGGGCGGTGGCAAGCGCATCCGTCCATCGCTGCTGCTGCTTTCCGCGCATATGCTCGGCTACTTCGGCCCCGCCGCCATCCGGCTCGGTACCGTGGTGGAAATGGTGCATACGGCCACCTTGGTTCACGACGACATCATTGATGGAGCCGACATCCGCCGCGGCCGCCCCTCGGCAAACACCACCTGGGGCAACGAAAAATGCGTCCTGGCCGGCGACTGGCTCTACATGCAGGCCTTCAAGGTGGCTCTTGAAGAGAAGAACCTCCGCGTCCTCGACCTGCTCATCGGCCTCACGCAGCAAATGGTGGAAGGCGAACTGCTCCAGATTCAACGGCTGGGCAAGGCCGTTTCCGAGGCCGAATATTACGACCTGATCTACCGCAAAACCGCCTGCCTGTTTTCCGTTTCCATGCGGCTGGGCTCGGTGCTGGCCGGCGCGACGGAAGCCGAGGAAGCCAGCCTCGCCGCCTACGGCCGCGCGGTTGGCCTGGCGTTTCAAATCGTTGACGACGTGCTGGACCTGACTGCGACCGAAGAGGTCCTGGGCAAGCCCGTGGCCAGCGACCTGCGCGAAGGCAAGGCGACCCTCTCGGTGATCCACTCCGTCGATCACGGCACTGCGGCCGATCGCCTTGCCATCCAGAAAGTTCTGGACGACCGCGGCTTCGAGCGCGTAAGCCGCGCGCAGATCCAGGAGATTCTGCTGCGCAATGGCTCGGTCGAATACGCCATGACCATCGCCGGCCGCTACGCCAAGCAATCCCTTCAGGCCCTGGCCCCGTTTCCTGACTCCGAGTTCAAGCGCGCCCTGCTCTGGCTACCGGACTTTGTCGTATCCAGAGACAAATAGCGCCCCTAAAAGGAGCCTGCCATGCTGGACACCTGGACAAAGGTGGACGAATACCTGGGCGATCTCCTGTCCCCTACCGATGAGGACCTCGAGGCCGCTTTGCAGGCAAATGAAAAGGCCGGCCTTCCGCCCATCGACGTTTCCAGGCTCCTCGGTAAATTCCTCAATCTTCTGGTGCGAATCTCCGGCGCGCGGCGTGTCCTCGAAATCGGCACCCTTGGCGGTTACAGCACCATCTGGCTTGCCCGTGCGCTGCCCGAGGGTGGCCGCATCGCCTCGCTCGAATCCGACCTGCACCACGCCGACGTGGCTACCCTGAATCTGCACAACGCCGGCGTCCTGGATCGGGTCGATATGTTCATCGGACGAGCCATCGACAGCCTTCCCATCCTCGAAGCCTCCGGCGACGGCCCGTTTGACCTGATTTTTATCGATGCCGACAAGGAGAGCTATGCGGAATATCTCGATTGGTCGCTCAAGTTATCGCACCCCGGAACGGTGATCGTTGCCGACAACGTTGTGCGCGATGGAAAGGTCGTCGAGCCCGACAACGCCGATCCCCGCATCCAGGGTGTGAGGCGCTTCAATGAGAGGTTGGCCGCCGAGCCGCGGCTCTCCGCCACCGCGCTTCAAACCGTTGGGCCCAAGGGGTATGACGGGTTTGCGCTGGCCGTAGTCCTGCGCTAAAAAAAGGGCTCTACCCGTTTGCCATCATTGTGCGCAACGCCGCGGCGTAGTGCGCCGGCAACGGCTTCTTGTTCAACTGGTCGTCGCAAACCACATGCACGGTCTCGCCCTCGGCCAGCAGCTTCGGCTCTTCCCCTTCCGGCGCTTTGCGCAGAATCCGGTAGCCGAATTTGAGCACCGCGCCGCGCAGCAGTGCCGGACTGGTCTCAATGAGGATTTGGTCGTCATAACGTGCCGGGGAGCGATAGCGACAACTGGCCTCAACCACGGGCAAGATGCACTGGTGGTCAATCTCCAACTGGCTGTACGCCAGGCCCAGCGAGCGCAGCAGTTCCACGCGGCCAATCTCAAACCACACCAGGTAATTGGCATAGTAGACAATGCCCATCTGGTCGGTTTCTGCATAGCGCACCCTCACCTCGGTGGTCACTGGCATCCTGCGGTCTCCCTGATTGATTAATTTATCCTTTTCCATACAGAGCCACTCCGGCCGGCGCACCTGAATTCAGATCTTCCCCGGCAGATTCAGGTCGATCAAG
The DNA here is from genome assembly GCA_003151985.1 of Acidobacteriaceae bacterium. Classification (GTDB taxonomy): domain Bacteria; phylum Acidobacteriota; class Terriglobia; order Terriglobales; family Acidobacteriaceae; genus Telmatobacter. The sequence continues at coordinate 44,083 of PLZC01000350.1, read as the reverse complement.
CCCTCCGGCAGCGCCATCTCTACGCGTTTTGCGTTGAGGTCGATATTGCGCAAGTAGCTCTTGGCAAAAGGAATTAGAACCTCGCCTGCCCGCAAAACCAGCAGCGCCACGGGGCCCGCGGTCCGGTCAACGCCCTCTATCTCGCCCACCACCATTGGCTCTCCACCGGCAACGTCAACCAAAACGCAGCCGATCAAGTCGCCAACGTATACCTCGCCTTCAGCCAGGGCGGCTCGCTCAGTAATTGGGATTGCGACAATGAGGCCGGTGAGCGTTTCGGCAGCGGAGATGGAGTCGATCCCGGAAAAGTGCAGCACCACGCCGCCCTTGTGCAGCCAATGGGCCTCAAGCTCAGTCTCGCGTGGAGCCGGGTTGGCCCCGCCCGAAGTAACCTGCACGCCCTCGCGCAGCAGCCAAAGCCTCCGCCGTTCCGCAAACTTTTCAGGAAAATCGGTAAGAATATCGGCGAAGACCTCGCCTTTTCGACCCTGCGGCCGGCGAATGCGGGCCAGCCAGACCCATTGTTCAGCGATTTCTGGAGCCGTCAATTCCGCCTCCGACCTGCGCCGGATGCCTGGGCAGCCCGAGCCATCTCAGCCTTCGTCGTCTTCTTCCAGGATGTCCAGCGTGTAGCGGTGATGCAACTTCATGCTCACAGCGCCCAGAATCGTACGAACCGAACGGGCCGTTCGTCCTTGTTTGCCAATCACCTTGCCCACATCCTCCGGCGCGACCCGAAGCCTGAGTATCGTGGTTTCGGCCCGGTCAACGGATTGGACTTCGACGGCTGCCGGTTCATCCACCAATGCCCGCGCAATTTCGCGGACCAGTTCATCAACTGCGACCATATCGTTTTGGGTCATGCACTTGCCCCTGACCGGATGAGTCCAGAATTAGCGACCGAAAATTGGCGATTCGGATACGTGCGCGCATGGTATCACAACACACATATCTCGCCGTCAGCTATTGTATGCGCGCCGGCCCGAGGCCAGCGCACACAATTGGAAGGGGGAGTGAAGAAACGAGTTAGGCTGCGGCTGCTTCCGCTACCGGGGCAGGGACCGGGTGCAATTTCACAAGCTTTTCAACGATGGGGGAGAACTGGGCGCCGTTGCCGCGCCAATAGGCGATGCGCTCGTGCTTCAGTTCCACCGACATGGGGTTGGTGCGGGGGTTGTAGGTTCCGACGACCTCGATCGAACGGCCATTGCGGGCGCGGTCCTTTTCAATGACCACGATACGGTAGTAGGGCTGCTTGCGGGCGCCAAAGCGCGCCAAACGAATCATCACCACGGCGATACGGTTCCTTTCGGCTTCCAGTGCTCTGTTGCGGCTCTTGGGGGTCTTCCCGGCCGGCGGCAGCTTCACTCAACCGCGCCACACCGCATCAACAGCCAGGCAAGGCAGCCCAGCCACGCAAGACACAACACCTAAGTATCGCCGAAAGCGGGGGGTTGAGGCAAATTTTGATGAGGGCCCGAAGCCGTAAGTTTCAGACCCAACGCAGAGGCTAGCCAAAGTGTCATCGAACCCCCGTGCCAGGGAGACGGCACACCCATGAGCTTGTTAGCGCCGCTGAGGCTTAAACCGGCCTAAATCCGTGGTTCTTGATTACCGATAAGTTACTATGTAAAATTTACAACTCATTCATAATTATCGACTTATTTGCGTACCTTCGCAGAAAAAAGTTAAAAAACACGAAAAGAATATTTCTTTGCCGGCGATAGCGGCGAACAGAGGGCGAAGAAAGTCGGGGCTGGGCTGAACTCAACCAAGCTGTATTCTCCTGTAGGTTGGTCATTGCGGAGTGTCATATGAATAGTGTGCGCCAAGCGGTCGTAATCTTATGCAAAAGATAGAAGGGAGAAACAGACTCGCCGGTCACAGGTCTGTGGCCACCCACCCTTGCGTAGAAAAAACGCAAGGATGGGGCACCCGGCCTCAGGTTATTGGTCATCGCGGAGTCTCTAATGAATAGTGTGCGCCGGATGGTCGTAATCTTATGCAAAAGATAGAAGGGAGAAACAGACTCGCCGGTCGGAGGTTCGTGGCCTCCCACCCTTGCGTATAAAAAACGCAAGGATGGGGCACCCGGCTTTGGAGCCGCGGAGTGCGTGCCGGTTCGGGATCACTGGTGGTTAGTGGCCTATTCGACAGTAACGAGATCCTTACCGAAGAATCGCCCGGCTTGGTGGGACCAGATAGGCCGGGTGTCCACCGTTGGCTAGCCACAAACCCGAAGGTGCCCCATCCTTGCGCTTTTTTCTTGCGCAAGGGTGGGTGGCCACAGACTTCAACCGCTGTCACGTTCCCGCCGGGAACAGAAACCGCAGCATCGGCCCAACCCGTAGTGCCCAACTGGCCTCGTCGTGCGTGCCGCCGTGCACGCGCTCAAAATGCAGCGTCTCGCCGGGGCGCCAGCCGTTGGCTTTCAGGCGCCGGTTCAGCATCTCCACATCGTGCAGTGTGCGATGGCCTTCCCGGTCGCCTACATCGAGCCAAACCAGCGGCCGGTCCCACACTTGCGGGGCGCGCTCGTTCAGGTAGCCCAGAATGCTCTTGTGGTTCCACCACACGCTGGGGGAAAGCACGGCCAGCTTGCCGAACCACTCGGCGTGGCGCAGACCCAGGTAGAGCGTCACCAGCCCCCCGAGCGACGACCCGCCCAGCCCCGTACTGTCGCGATCCTGGCGTACACGATACTGGCTCGCAATCCACGGCATCAGCTCGCGGGTCAGCATCAGGCCGTAATCGTCCGCTTGCCCGCCGCCCATCTGCCAGTCGCGCTCGTGGGTGTACTCGGCCAACCGGCGGTCGCCGGTGTTATAGATGCCGACGATCACCAGGGGCTCCACTTCACCAGCCTCGATGCCCGCATCGGCCTGCTCGCGTACCTGCCACGTGCGGTCGGGAATGAAGGAGGTTCGCCCATCGAAGAGATTTTGCCCGTCCTGAAGGTAAAGCACCGGATAGGCGTGCTCCGGCTGCTCGTCATAGCCGGGCGGCACGTAGACAATCAGGTCCCGCAGGCCGGCAAGATAGCGGCTGCGGAACCCGCGATGCAGCTTTAGCCGAGGATGCGGGGGAGCTTCCCCGGCAGCGAGATAGCTTTCAGGCACGAGCGGCCATGGCTGTGGTTCCGAACTCAATTCCTGCGGACCTCATGTCGTTTCTTCCGGCTGGGGGCGCTGGGCAAAACATCAACCCGTGGCTGTTACATTAACTTAGCAAGAAAACTGCGGTTCTCCAATTGACCTCCCTCAACCTGATTAAAATCGCCTTGGAGCACGAAATCCATGGTTCGTGAGTATCACAAGTGGTATTCCAGCCCCCTGGGCCGGGAGATGGAATTGCTCGTCTTCGGCCATGCCGGTCTGCCCGTTCTTGTTTTTCCCACCTCCGGCGGGCGCTTTTACGAGTTCGAAGACCGCAGGATGATTGCCGCCCTCGCCGGCAAGATTGACTCCGGCCAGTTGCAGATTTTCTGCGTGGACTCGGTGGACATGGAGAGCTGGTATAACCGGCAGGTTGCTCCCCGCTGGCGCATCGCACGCCACATGCAGTATGAGGATTATCTGCTCAACGAAGTGGTCCCGCTCGTCCGGCTCAAGAACGGCGACCCGCACCTGGTTGCGCTCGGATGCAGTTTCGGCGGCTACCACGCCGTCAACATCGCCCTGCGCCATCCCGACACCTTCACCGGCATGCTGTCGATGTCCGGCGCCTTCGACCTGGAGAGGTTTCTCGGCGGCTACTACGACCAGGATTGCTATTACAACCTGCCTACGCATTACCTGCCCAACCTGAGCAACCCCTGGTATTTCGAGCGCTTCGCCCGCAACAGCTACGTGCTTGCCACCGGCTGGGACGACCAGTGCCTGGGCCAGAATCAGAACCTCGATCGTATTCTCAGTTCCAAAAACATCCCCCACAAATTGTATGTCTGGGACACCTATAACTCCCACGATTGGCCCACCTGGGAGCGCATGATTCAGGAGTATCTGTAAGACAGTGGACAGTGAGCAGTGAACAGTGAGCAGTTAATAATGCATGGAGATTCCACAATGAAAGAACTGAACCCTTACGCGAAGTATCTGGACGGACGGCCGATTAGCGCCATCCTGGCCGCGACGCCAACGGCCATTGGCTCACGGATAGCCGCCATAGGTCCGGAAAAGGCCGCAACACCACCCGCGCCCGGCAAATGGAGTCCGGCGGAGATCGTTTGCCATCTTGCCGATTGCGAATTGGCATTTGCCTTCCGTCTCCGCCAAACACTGGCCGAGGACAACCACGTGATCCAGCCCTTCGACCAGGAAAAGTGGGCGGCAACTTACCCCGGTATCGACGCGGGACAGGCGCTGGCCGCGTTTACCGCTCTGCGTCAGTGGAATCTTTTGCTCATCGGCACAGCGATGCCCAATGCCGCTAACAAGCCGGTCCTGCACCCCGAGCGCGGCACAATGACTTTTCAAACCATCATCGAAACCATGGCTGGCCACGACCTGAACCACCTGGCTCAGTTACAGAAATAAAATGGCCGCACGGCTCAACCGCTCTACTTCGACTTCGTAGCTCCAGACTTCTTGCCCGAGCCCGGCTTTACTGCGGAATTTTTCTGCTGCTCGCCACCGCTGTGATGCTTGTTGTGGTGAGCAATGGCCTTTGCGATCGCTTCTGCTGAGAGCTTGCTTTCGCTCGGAATATGCAGGACATCGTTTGTAATTGAAGTATCGGGTTTCGATCGATCCATGAGTTCCTCCTCGGTTCGGATTGGCGGGAGAGCGCTTGTCTGCAAGCTGCCGTACAAGGTCACAAACGAGTACCTTCCGGCTTGGCGGAAAACCCTCAGCGGCGCTGGGATCGCGCTCTGAGGCAGGCAGGGCTGGTAGTGGGGATCCGCCTCAACCACCCTGATAGGAATCGTCGCTGAACGACGGCTCCTACCACTCATGGTAGTCTCATTCAACCTCAGAATTGGTGCACTCTCGCACACCCTGAGAAGAAACAGACAGAGAATATGCTGGACACATCATCATCGACGGCAACGCCGGACCAAAATTCAAAGCTTGTGCTGGGCATCGATACTTGCGGTCCAATGGGGTCGGTGGCGCTGGGGCGACTGGCGGGTCGCGACCTGGAGATTCTGGGGCAGATTGAGCTGGAGGGACGAAGCTATTCGGCCACGCTGGTGGCCGCCGTGAGCGGGTTACTGGCAGGCGCAGGCGTCGGCTTGAGAGATTTGCGCGGGATTGTGGTTGTGAACGGGCCGGGCAGCTTTACTGGTGTCCGTGTGGGCCTGAGTGCGGTGAAGGGGTTGGCGGAAGGCGCGCAGATTTCGGTGGCGGCGGTTTCACGGCTGGAGGTGCTCTCGAGGAAGGCTAATGTGCTGTCGTCTGCTCTCGATGCTCACAGAGGTGAGGTATTTCTGAGGGTGGAGGGGGCTGGCATTGAGACCAGGGAGTTGCTGGCAGGGGCCCGCGAACTTGCGGCGATCGATCCCGTACCATGGCGGATTGCGATTTGCGACGAGGCTGCCGCAGCGATTCTGGTGGCGGCATGGCCCGGCGCGCAGTTGGTGAGGGGTTCAGCGCCTGTGGCCGCGGACGCGCTGCGGATGGGCGAAGCGCGGCTGGCGGCCAGCGGGCAAGTGGACCTGGCTCTGCTGGACGGGCATTATCTGCGCCGGTCGGATGCTGAGATTTTTGGCGAGCCGACGGCGGCGGGGACGCAGAGCACATGAACTCTGAAGACTTGCAGATTCGGGGCATGACGCGAGGGGATCTGGATCGGGTGATGGAAATCGCGCAGGGGCTGAAAACGGCGCCGCAATGGTCGCGCGACGCATACCAGGCGGCCCTCAATCCAGCAGGCATGCCGCGCCGCGTCGCCCTCGTCGCCACCAAAGCCGTCGGCACCATAGTCGGGTTTGCCGTTGCCAGCCTGCTGCCGCCACAGGCTGAGTTGGAGATGATCGCGGTGGCTGCCGAGGAGCAGCGTCGCGGGGTGGCGCGCCGCCTTTTTGCCGAGCTGGTAAATAAAATCCGCGTTGCCCATGTGACCGAGATCATTCTGGAGGTTCGTGCCTCCAACGACCCCGCAATTGGCCTCTACAACTCGCTGGGCTTTCGGCATATTGGCTGCCGCCCGGCCTACTATGCTGATCCGGTTGAAGATGCGGTCCTAATGAGCGAACAAATCACCACGTGATCGCCATTGGGTGCCGATATTCACTTGCGGAAAATTGCCCTCACTCGGCGCATACTCATACTGAGGAGAATCTCTTGGTCGAATCCACTCCACCTCCGGCGATCCTTGCGCCCTTGACCCCACGTTGCCGGTTCGAAAATGCCAAAAATCCCTTTACCCCACCCCCCCCCACCCCTTCCGGGCCTGTATATTCCGACCAGCGATACCACTAACTACAACAGGATGAGTTGTTTGCAAAATCTATCGGTAGTCAAAGTCACAGAATTTCCACACAGTTTCGAGCCTAAAATCATCTTTTCTTGCGATTTCTTGAACACACAGCGGCCTGAACTGGGGTAGGTCCCGAAGCTTCTGGCCTGGATGCTCAACTTCGTGAGGCCCTCCACAACCGGATGTTCATGGTCCTGAATTTCACAAGATCAAGTGACTTTTGGTTTATTTCTCTCTTGCGGATTGCGCGTGAACGGCGATATATGTAAATGTCAAGTTACAAACAAATCGGAGGTGCTTGATGGATGAAATACAAGGCTCCACGCTGAGCGAAGAAATTCACCGCCTGCAGGCCGAACATCGTCGCTACGCTCAGCGGCTGGAAGAATTGATTCAAAAACCCTATCTCTCCGAGGATGAACAACTCGAGGAAGTGCGTCTGAAGAAGTTGAAACTGCACGCCAAGGACCTGATCTTCGCGTTGGAGCACAGGTCGCCGGCAGCGCCGGCCATCGCTTAGGGTTTTTAGAACGGTTGGTTTAAGCAGGCGAACCGCCAGACGCCATTACTCCATGGCCTGGTAGTGAGTGGTGTGCGCCCGACGCCAAGCGCCGCACAATCACAGTGGGGCCCGATAACCGTATAATCGTTAGGAATAATGGTTCGTGACGGTTACATCTACGGTTTGAGCTTGCTGGCAGTGTCGGCGGTGCTGGTCTGGGCTACGGGCGGCAACTGGGCGTGGTCGATAGCGCCCCTGCTCTTGGCGGCGTTTTTTCTGTGGTTCTTCCGCGATCCCCAGCGGACTGTGCCGGCTGATCCCGGGTTGATTGTTTCGCCCGGAGATGGACTGGTTACCGAGACAGTGGCCATTGCCACGCCCGACGGACCCCGGCAACGGATCAGCATTTTCCTCAGCGTCTTCGATGTGCATGTGAATCGCTCGCCGATCGGCGGCGTGCTGGGCAGTGTGCGCTATCAGAGGGGTCAGTATCTGAATGCTATGAACCCTGCATCGGCGGACCACAACGAGCAGAATATAGTCACTGTGCGTGGGCAAGGTATCGAGGTCACGTTCAAGCAGATTGCCGGGCTTCTGGCCAGGCGCATTGTATTCAACCTGCGTGAGGGCGATACGGTGGAGCGCGGCCAGCGGGTGGGCCTCATCAAGTTTGGCTCCAGGGTGGATGTGCTGCTTCCCTTGGAAGCGACGCTGCGCGTGAAAGTGGGCCAGCGCGTTAAGGGCGGCGCCAGCATATTGGCAGCCATGCCCGAGGGAGCCGGCCAGTGAACCCGCGCGAGGCAGCGGCGGTCAAAGCCAGAAACCAGGCCCGGCTTCGCCGCGGCATGTACCTGCTGCCTTCGTTGTTTACGGTAGGAAACATCGCTGCGGGATATTTTTCCATCACCCAGGCGCTCAAGGCCATCAGCGGCAGCGGCAACGTGCCGTGGGACCTGGACCTTGCGGCCATCGCGATCCTCATTGCCATTCCGCTGGACTCGCTGGACGGGCGCATTGCCCGCATGACCAACACCACCAGCGAATTCGGGAAGGAACTGGACTCGCTGGCAGACGCCATCACCTTCGGCGTGGCGCCCAGCCTGTTGGCGTTGATCTGGGGATTTCACTTCCTATCCGTCTCCTTCACTCCCCAATTGCAATTGGACCTGCAACACGCCGGCGCTTTCTTCTGTTTCCTCTTTCTTATCGGCGGTGTTTCCCGGCTGGCCCGGTTCAACATCAGCCACGACGCCCAGCCGCGCAATCCGGGACGCCCTGGGCGAAAGTATTTTGTCGGCATGCCCATTCCGGCCGCGGCGGGGCTGCTGGCCGCTACGGTTCATTTCTTCTACGGCATTCCTGTGCAGGCCTGGTGGGTGGCTCTCATCTGGCTCGCGATCGTTGGGCTTAGCGGATTCCTCATGGTCAGCACCTGGCGGTTCTGGTCGGGCAAAGAGATCAATTTCTCCCGCCGTCATCCCTTCCAGTTGCTTTTCGTGTTGGCAGTGATGTTTTACGTCATGATCCGCTTCTCAAACGTGGTGCTGTTCGCCATGGCATTGATCTACATGTTCTCAGGCATCTGGGCGCGTGCGGCATACGGGTGGTCCCGGCGGCGGCGCAGGCCCCCGGCTGTATCTTTTCCTGAACCTGCAGCCGCCGCTGAAGAATCGGATTGGCCGAACCGGGACCGGTCGTAATTTTTTGAGAATTGGTTCCCCAAAAAGAGAAGGGTGTCTGTGTACAAGATCGCCATCGCCGGAGCCTCCACCCTGGTGGGCCGTGAGTTAAAGGAAGCCCTGTCCGAGTCTCCCTTGGCGGCGGCCAGGATCGTGCTGCTGGACCAGGAAGAGGCTTTGGGCCAGTTGGACCAGGTGGGCGACGAGGTCACCTTTGTCCAGACCATCGATGCAGAGACCTTTGACCGTGTCGATTTCACGTTCTTCTGTGGAACCGAGGACCTGACCCGCAAGTACTGGCGCCAGGCGCTCCGCTCCGGTTCCACCGTTCTGGACCTTTCCGGCGCGCTGGACCAAGAAACAGGCGTATTGGTGCGCGCCCCTTGGCTTGGTGCCGAGGCGGCAACTGTCGACTTGTTTACCCCCGCCGTAGTCCCGGCACATCCGGCGGCCCTGGCTCTGGGGCTGCTGCTGGAAAGGATTCAGCAGGCCGCGCCGGTTCGTTTTGCCGGCGCCACGCTGCTCGAGCCTGCCAGCGAATTTGGCCGCGCCGCACTGGACGAGTTGCACCAGCAGACGGTAAATCTACTCAGCTTCCAGGGGCTTCCTCGCGCCATCTACGATGCGCAGGCGGCCTATAACCTGCTTTCCGGCCTGGGCGAAAGCGCCACCGCCAGCCTGAACGCGGTTGAGGCTCGGGTTCGCCGCCACTATGCTGCGCTGTCCGTCGGGCACTGGCCCGCGCTGGCCCTGCAGGTGATTCATGCGCCGGTGTTTCACGGCCACACCTTCTCTATTGCCATTGAGTTGGAGCGTCCGGTGGAACTCTCCGCACTGGAAGACGCCCTGGGCGGTGACCACGTGGACCTGGTACTGGAAGATACCGATTCGCCGTCGAACCTGGCCGCCACCGGGCAAAACGATATATTGGTTCGCCTGCGGCCCGAGCAGGACGCCCGAAACTCGAGCAAGATTTCTCGTCTTTGGCTTTGGGCCGCCTCTGACAACTTACGCCTGAACGCGCAGAATGCAGTGGAGTGCGCGCTGGATCTGAGGCGACTGAGACCGCAGGGAACCGTGCAGTAAGCCTTGAAAATCAGGGATTCAGCGGCTCAAGAGTTTTTCAGCGATTCACGAACTGCGTCTGGCTATCGGTCTTGATTGTGAAGGCGTCGGCAGGCAAGGGCTGATTGGTTTTGATATTGAAGTAAACCGAGACACGATACTGGCTCGGTCCTTCGTCAAAAACCTGCTTCAAGCTGATGCCGCGGTCGGGGTCGACCCAGATCGTGACCTTGCGGATGTTTTTCCGGATCGCGGCGTCCTTGGCAATCATCTCGAGCTTCTCAGTCTTCACCCCGTTCAGCGTTTCGGGGCCCAGGTACTTGATATCCCACTTCTGTTCGAGGTCCTTGCCGCTTGCGCCGAAACCAAGCATGAACCAGCTTTCGTACTGGCCGAGCTTGCTAAATGTCGTCACCTGGTTGGTGAGCTTTTCATAGAGCCTGACCACTCCGGCGGAGTAGGCGTATGTTTTGGGGACCGGCTTGCCGTTGACCTCGCGGATGTGCGCCGCCATTTGGAACGCTGAGCCTTTGCGCTCGTAGAAGACGGTCCCTTTCTGTACATCCTTGTCCTCCACCGGGTCGGTCTCAACCGAGTCGAATTCGAAATCCGCGGCGGTGGAGTGGAAACTGGCTGCCGCGGCGTCAAGGCGTCGAAGCACCCGGTCAAGATCGTCGCCTGCAGCGGGCGCTGCCGGAGCGGTAAGTACCGGCCAAAGGAAAAGCGCGGTAAGTGCGATGTAGACGAGCTTTCTTTTCAGCAGCATAGACTTCCTTATCATGTTGGATGAGGCCTGAGGGAACTGGAGGAGCAATTGAAGCACAGATTCCAGTAAAAACTGGGGCCCGGTGGACTGAATGGCGCGAGTTTTGGGCTGTACAACGGTGGTTAGCGTCAGGGGGGCATTGGACCCTTAGGGAGACAAAGTCCGTATTTTTGCTATCGGTGCGCCCACACCCTCCATGCGGCATGGCCCTGCGCATCCGTTACTCTTTCCCAACGTTCCACAAAGACAGCATCGCCGATAACCGGCTCAATCGCCTTGCGCAACGCCTTCTTGGTTACCTTGTCTGTTGCGCCTGGCGTCACATTGACATCCGATGCCTGCACCGTGATGATGAGCCCGTGCCCGCCATTGGTATCCACCTGCATGGGGTGCGGCGGCTTGGTTACAGCGGACGCCTTTTCGCCGTAGTCCCACAGATGCGGAGTAATGAAGATGAACAGCAGAATCAGGGTCACCATCACGTCGTAGTGGAAACAGCCCCGCGGGTAGGTCCAGAAGAAGTAGCTTTTCAGAATCTTGTTCATGCCGCCCTTACTTTGTGATCCGCTCCAACCCGCCCATGTAAGGCCGGAGAGCCTTTGGAATTTCGACCGACCCATCGGCCTGCTGGTAGTTCTCGACAATCGCCAGCCACGTGCGCCCCACAGCCAGGCCGCTGCCGTTGATGGTGTGAACAAACTCGACTTTACTCTTGGCGCCGCCCGGCCGGTAACGGATGTTCGCCCGCCGGGCTTGAAATGCTTCGAAGTTCGAGCAGGATGAAATCTCCCTGTAGAGCTGCTGCCCCGGCAGCCAGACCTCCAGGTCAAACGTTTTGGCCGAGGAGAAGCCCGTGTCGCCCGTGCACAGCAGGACCCGCCGATATGGCAGCCCCAGCACCTCGAGAATCTCCTCTGCGTCGCGCGTAAGCTTTTCGTGCTCGGCGTCGGACTCTTCGGGGCGGGTGAACTTGACCAGTTCTACCTTTTGGAACTGGTGCTGGCGGATGATTCCTCGCGTGTCCTTGCCCGCCGCTCCAGCCTCGGCGCGAAAGCAGGGCGTGTAAGCCGTGAAGCGGATGGGCAGCCGGGCCTCATCCAGAATTTCATCGCGGTAGAGGTTGGTAACCGGCACTTCGGCGGTGGGAATCAGCCAGTGGTCGTTGTCCTTGAACTCCCCGCGAGCTACGGCTTCGGCATCGGCGTCCGAGCAGCGAAACAGATCCTCGGCGAATTTGGGCAACTGGCCGGTGCCAAACAGCGACTTGCTGTTGACCATGAACGGCGGCAGCACCTCGGTGTAGCCGTGCTTTTGCGTGTGGAGATCGAGCATGAAGCTGATCAACGCCCGTTCCAGCCGTGCTCCCGCACCCATGTATACGACAAATCGCGCCCCGCTCAGCTTGGCCGCGCGATCGAAATCGAGAATCCCCAGCGCCTCGCCCAACTCCCAGTGCGGCTTGGGCGCGAAATCAAACGCCGGCTTCTCGCCCCAGGTCTTCACCGTGACGTTGTCGGCCTCCGACTTGCCCGTGGGCACCTCGTTGCGGGTAAGATTGGGAAGGCCTGCTAAAAGCTGGCGCAACTGGTCGTCCAGGGCCGCGGCGGTCTTGTCCAACTCGTCCAGTTTGTCCTTCAGGGAGCGGGTTTCCTCCACCAGGGCAGCCGCGTCTTTGCCGGCTTTTTTCAGGACACCAACTTGTTGGCTCAGCTCGTTGCGGCGCGCTTTGAACTGCTCGGCTGTTGTGATGGCCTCGCGCCGCCTCTGGTCGAGGGCGCGAAAATCGCCCAGCAGCGCATCCGGGTCAGCCCCCCGCGCGCGCAGTTTCTCTTCAACTGTTTCCAGGCTCGTACGGACAAATCCAAGGTCGAGCATCGCTTCACCAGTTTACTCGACGGAGGATGCTCATTCCGATGTTCCTGGTTTGCGAGGCACGCCAATCACGTGAAGGCAGTTCACGAGCATCAGGGTCAACTCTGACCCGCTGCGGCGGGAAAAGGTCTCGGCCACAAGGTCCTTTAATCTGTGGCCTGAACGTGGGCGAGCCCTGGCTTGCCTAGAATGAAGTCCACAGCCATCTGGGAATGAAGACGGGTGGTGTCGAACACCGGGATGGAGACATCCGATTGCTTGACGATCAAAGGAAATTCCGTGCACCCGAGAACGATTCCCTGTGCTCCTCGCCGCCTCAGTTCTTCAATTTGAGCTAAAACAAATTTCTTACTCTCGGCCGTGAAAATCCCCACGGCAAGCTCTTTCTGGATGATTCTGTGTAGCTCTTTTCGAGCCTGAGCTGAATCGGGGACAAGAGTCTCGACTCCAAATTTTTCCTTCAGACGATCCGCCATGAATCCGTCTTCCATTGTGTACTGGGTCCCAATGAGGCCGACTTTTTTCAGGCCGCACTTATGAATTGCACTTCCTGTTGCGTCGGCAATATGGAGGATCGGAATGCCCGCATTTCGCGCCACCTGGGTGTAGACCTTGTGGGGCGTATTGGCGCAGAACAAAACTGCTTGTGCGCCACCGGCGTGAAGCCGGTTCACTGCATCGGTAAGGATCGCTGCGATTTGGTCCCATTGGTTCAGGGCTTGAAGCTCGTGGATCCTTTGTTGATTAAGGTTGAAAATAATCAGGGGCGGGTTGGTATTGTCGCCGTACGCATCGTTTACGGCCTTGTTGATGTAGCGATAGTAATCCACGGTGGAGTACCAGGACGTACCGCCGATCAGCCCGAGTGTTTTCATTTCGGAAGCTCGCGGGAGAAGAGCAGGCTCGACGCTGGGGGTGCATTGCGAAGTAAGGGCGAAGACGAGAAGGGCAGTGATCATCAATCTCATGGGCTCTACTCCCCAGTTCATCTGGATTGTACAGTCGGGCTGAGGTGTCCAAGCCGGCAGATTCAGCCCAGCTGTCAGTTGCCCGTTGGCAGGCTTTCCGGAATAGGTTTGTCCTGGACGGTGTCTGAAGGGTTTGATGCTTGTCCGGCGGGTCCAGCGGCTAGCTGGTCTTGCCAGCCGGGGAGGTGCTGGTCGCCGGTAATCAGGCGGGCGCCGCGGGTGAAGGTGAAGTAGGTCCAGATCCAGGCGGCAAAGACAGACAACCGGTTGCGGAAGCCGATGAGGAAGAAGATGTGGACCGTGAGCCAGGTGATCCAGGCGGGAAAGCCGCTCCAGTGGGCTTTGAAGGGCCATTCGACCTTGGCCACAGCGGACATTCGGCCGATGGTGGCCATGTCGCCTTTGTCGAAGTAGCGGAAGGCGGGGCGCGGACGGCCGGCTAGATCGGCGGAGATCATGCGGGCGATGTGATCGCCCATCTGCATGGCGGGCTGGGCCACGCCGGGGACCTGGTGACCGTCCTGCTCGAAGTGGGCCAGGTCGCCTAGAACGAAAACCTCCGGCCTCCCCGGCGAATTGAGGCGGTCGTCGACGAGCACGCAGCCGCGGCGGTCCAGCGGCGCGCCCAGCATCTTGCCGAGTGGCGAGGCCTGCACTCCGGCGGCCCAAAGCGTAACCACGGCGTCGATTCGCTTGCCGGCAGCTTCAACCCAGCCGGGGCCGACCGCCGTGACCTGGGTGTGGGTATGCACTTCCACGCCCAGCCGGCCCAACTCGGCCTCGGCCTTCGCGGAAAGGTCCGGCGGATAGGCCGCCAGTACGCGGGGCGAGCCCTCCAGCAGCAGGACCCGCGATTTGGCGGGGTCGATGTGGCGAAAGTCGTGGCGCATATAAAGCTGGGCAATATCGCTGATGGCGCCGGCCAACTCAACGCCTGTGGCTCCTCCACCGATGACGACAAAATTCAGGGGCGGATGCCAGCCGTGCTCCACCATTTGCCGCTCGGCCAGCTCAAAGGCCAGCAGCACGCGGCGGCGAATCTCGATGGCGTCTTCTATGGTCTTGAGGCCTGGGGCAAGGGGGGCCCAATCGTCGTGGCCAAAGTAGGAGTGGGTGGCGCCGGTGGCCAGCACCAGGTAGTCGTAGGTGAGCCTGGAGCCGCTGCCAAGCGCAACCTGCAGCGCCGGGACGTCTATGCCGACCACCTCGTCCATGAGGACCTGGGTGTTCGGCTGCCGGCGCAGGACGGTGCGGATGGGCTGGGCAATCTCCGCCGGCGAAAGCACGGCCAGCGCCACCTGGTAGAGAAGCGGCTGAAAAATATGGTGGTTGCGCCGGTCCACGATCGTGAGGTCGACCGGCGAGTGGGCGAGCCCTTTGGCGGCATTGAGCCCCGCAAAGCCTCCGCCGACGATCACCACGCGGGGGCGACGGCCCGAGGGCTGGCTCAGCGGTTTTGGCGGTTGATCCAAGATGAATGCCTCATCGTAGGAGATGCTGGAGGGCGGCAATCGGTGGCAGGCGGATTGCGATTTATGGTGTTGGGGCGGGGGTGAACCTGAGAAAAGCGGCCCAAAAAAGCAAGGCAGCGGTCGGATCCAAAGAGGCTGTTTTTCCTCTTATCGGGGGACCCTGACGCTGCCGGCTTTATCACTGCGGCAAGTGGAGTTTCAGCCCCATCTGCCGCAAGGAAACCTTGTTCGAGCTACACCACTTTAGATGCAGAATTGCATCTCCGGGATTCCGCTCAACCATTTTCAGGATGATATAAGTTGCGCAAATTGGCTGTGACGGCAGGCACGCGACGGTTTTTGCGGAATTGCCGGTGTTGAGTTGGGAAGATGTTTCGTTTTGGGTAACCCAATCGCAGATGCCTTTAACTCGCGTGCCCCTCTGTAATGAGCGCATCGACGATGTGCCCCATTTTTTCCTGCTTGGTACGGAGGTAGCGCTCGAAGCTTTCCAGCGGTTCCACTTCGGCGGAGACACGCTCTACAACGGCGATTCCAGCGGACTCGAGGGCGGCGACCTTTTCCGGATTATTCGTAATCAGGCGGACCTGGGTGACGCCAAGCATTTTGAGGACTTCGGCGGGCAGCTCATACTCACGGCAGTCGGCGGCGAAGCCCAGCTCTACGTTGGCTTCGACCGTGTCCATGCCCTGATCCTGCAGCTCGTAGGCTTTCAATTTGGCCATGAGGCCGATTCCGCGGCCCTCCTTTTGTTCGTAGAGCAGAATGCCTGCTCCCGCCTCGGCGATCTTGCCGAGGGCAAGTTCCAGTTGCAGGCGGCAATCGCAGCGCAGGGAGCCAAAAACATCCCCGGTGAGGCACTGTGAATGGATCCGCACCACGGGGGGCGCGGAATGAATGTCGCCCATGACCAAGGCGACCAGTCCGTCCACTTCGCGGCTCTTGTCGCAGGCGGGGGGGGCCGCCACGTCAAGTTCCGGGCCTTCCGGCAGGCCTTCAAAGCCGAGAATGCGGAAGGCTCCCCAGCGGGTGGGGAAATCCGCCTCGGCGATCTTCTTCACGCTTTTCAATCCCATGGTTCTATTCTACGGCGTGCGCATATAGCCGCTGCGAGGGGCATCACAAGCCCCAGGAAGCCCTGTTTTGAAAGGGCATGGCATTAGAGGCTGCGGAGAAAGGGCAAAACGCATGTGGATTGCCTTAAGAGACGACCCACAGGGCTAAACAGACTGCGGAAAAAGGCCTGAATTCAAGAATAAGATCCCGAAGAGCGTCCCTCAGGGGCTAAAGCNNTTTCCGCAGCCTGTAAAGCCCCGTTGATTTTATGCCAATGGTGTGCGGGCCGAAGCTCGTACCCTTCAGTCCCAACCAACGAGAGCATTAAAATACAGGCCCTTAGCCACGGAGGTATGCACCGGCGCGATAGAGTGAAAGCGTGGACGACAACAAGCTGATTCTCATCACGCTCCTGGTGAAGCTGGGCGTGGCAGCGGCGGTGGCCAGTGCGCTGGCGCGGTCGCGGACGTTCCAGCGGCTTTTGTTTGCCGAGCGCCGCCACCATGACCAGACCGCGGCGCTGCTGGCTTTTTTGCTGGTGCCGCTCACTTTGGGGGTGTGGGTGCGGACCACTGTGCCCAATTTTCTGGCGGCCGATATTTCGTTTGAAACGGTCATTCTGATGGGTCTTCTGGTGGGACCGGGATGGGCCATGCTGGGAGGCGCCGTACTCTCGGTGCCCGCGGTCTTCCACCACGAGTTCCTGGCGCTGCCCTTCAACGTTGCCCTGGGCCTCGCGGCCGGCATCCTGGGGCGCTTTGTGGAGCGGGAAGAGATCTGGTCGTTCACTCCATTCATCGACTTGAGCCTTTACCGCTGGGTGCGGCGCAACCTGATCAAGCCGCGCATCGACCGTCAGTTTCTCATGCTGTTTCTTATTGCTGTTTTTGAGATTTGCCGCGAATGGGTGCACCGCGAGTATCCCGGCCGCCTGTTTGCATTGACCACCGACGCGCTCGGCTTGCAGGTGGTGGTGTGGCTGTGCGCGCCAATTGTTGTGGGCATTGTGCTGAAGGTGTGGAACGCGCTGCGGATCGAGATCAAACTCGAAGAGCAGAAGCGGCTGTTGCTTGAGGCCCGCCTCGATGCGCTGCAGCGGCAGATCAATCCGCACTTCCTTTTCAATACGCTCAACTCCATTGCCTCGCTGGTTCGCATGAAGCCCGAGTTGGCCCGTGAGATGACCGTGAAGCTGGCCAACATATTGCGCGCGCTGCTGAAGGACCACGACACCTATGTTCCTCTGAGTGAGGAACTTAGTTTTACAGACGACTACCTGGACATTGAGGTGGTGCGTTTTGGTCCCGAAAAACTCAGAGTCGAAAAAGATATCGATCCGTTGACGTTGGAGGTGCTTGTGCCCAGCATTCTGTTGCAGCCGCTGATTGAGAACAGCATCAAGCATGGGCTGGAGCCGCGCATCAACGGCGGCACGGTGACCTTGCGCAGCCGGCTGAACGGAGATCGAGTGCTGATCGAGGTGGCCGACGACGGCGTGGGAATGGGCAACAAGCCTGCGTCGGCACTGAGCCGCAACGGCGCGGGAATCGGGATGACAAATGTACGTGAGCGGCTGGAGGTGCTCTACGGGAAACAGGCCAGCTTCAGCGTGGTGAGTAATCCGGGGCGGGGGACGCTGGTCTCGATCGAGATTCCGGCGGGGGAAAGTCAGGGACTGGCGACTAGAGTTCCACAACCGGCAGGCGCACCGTGGCGATAGCACCCTCGCCGTCTTCGCGGTTGACCAGACGGATTTCGCCGCAATGGGCGCGGGCGATCTGCTGGGCGAGCGCCAGGCCTACGCCGCTTCCTGTGGGCTTGGTGGTGTAGAACGGGACGAAGAGGTTGTCGGCGTTGGCGATACCCAGGCCGCGGTCTTCGATGGTGACCATTGCCGCCTCGTCGACAATCCGCCAGGACGCGCGCACGGGCTTGGAGCCGTTGGCCAAGGAAGCGTCCACTGCGTTGGCCAGCAGGTTGATGAACATCTGTTCCAACTGGTCGGGATCGGCTTGAAGAATTGCCGCAGGGCCGGGGTCGAAATGGACTTGGAGGCGCTGTTCGAGAAGGACAACCCGCTCGAGAAGCGGACCCAGGGGAACGGGCTTGAGGCGCGGAGGGGGCAACTGGGCCAGCAGCCTGTANNCCCGGATCAGCCGCTTCCAGGCCATCTGCTCTTCTTCCTGCAGGGGCAAGCTCACGTCGGCAAGCAACAGCAAGGTGTGGGGCGCGCCGTCCTGACGGAAAAGCGCCCTTCGCAGCAACCAGCGGGTTGGCTTTTCGCCGAGGGAATGGATGGTCTGGTCCGGCGCGGCGAGCAGGTTTTCAAGGCCAAGCTCGTGGGCGGAGTGGCCAAAGCAGCGCGCAATGGTGAGACCGAGCAGCTTGGCTCCGGCGTTGTTTACCAGTTGCAGCAGGTTCTCGCGGTCGAAGGCGAAGATGGGCGCATGCATCACTTCGAGGATGCGGGCGAGCAGGGCTGTGGCTTCAAGGGACCGGACCCTTTGTTTTTGCAGGAGGTCGGCGAGTGCGTTGATCTCGGCCGACAGTTCGCTGAGCGGGTCCTGCGGGCCGGCTCCACGGGCGCGAAAGGAGTAATCGCCCTCGCGCAAGGAGGACACAACGTTGGACAGCGTCTGCAAGGGCCGCATTATGGTCTCAATAAGTGCGGCAGCCACGAGGGAG
Source organism: Acidobacteriaceae bacterium (assembly GCA_003151985.1). Lineage (GTDB taxonomy): Bacteria > Acidobacteriota > Terriglobia > Terriglobales > Acidobacteriaceae > Telmatobacter. The sequence continues at coordinate 25,598 of PLZC01000350.1, read as the reverse complement.
AGGTAAACCAACAGGCATCCGACTACAAGAAGCGCCGTGGAAAGGCTCAAGTCGCGATGGTAAAGAAGGATGGCAACGAAGAGGAGGCTGGGGAGGGTGAGCAAGAGACAGTAAAGCCACGCCCGGCGCACCGTCGAGCGCTTGCGCTTGCGCACACCTTTCTTAGAGGCCATATTTTTCGATGCGGCGATAGAGCGCGGCACGGCTCAGGCCAAGGGCTTCCGCAGCTTGTGTGATGTTGCCATCGCAGCGGCGCAGCACCTTGCGGACAAGCAGGGCCTCGACTTCGTCGATGCTCATGTTTTCAAACGATGTGGCGGAAGAGCGCGTGGCGGCGATGGCGAGATTGGCCGGTTCGATCTCTTCGCCGCGGCATAAAAGCACGGCCCGCTCGACGGTATGTTCGAGCTCGCGCACGTTGCCCGGCCATGCATACTGCATCATCTGCTGCATGGCGGCGGCAGAGAAGCCGGTGACCTGTTTACGATAGCGGCTGCGGCTGCGGCCCAGGAAGTGCATGGCCAAGAGAGGAATGTCCTCGCGCCGGTCGCGCAGCGCGGGCAGGTGGATCTCGACGGTGTTGATGCGGAAGAGCAGGTCTTCGCGGAAGTTGCCGGCCTTGGCCTCGTCGTGAAGCAGGGCGTTGGTGGCGGAGAGAATGCGCACATCCACGCGCCGCGTTTGCGATGAGCCGACGCGCTCCAGCTCGCCGGTTTCAATCACGCGAAGCAGCTTGGCTTGCTGACGGAGGGGCACGTTGGCAATTTCATCCAGGAAAAGCGTACCGCCGTTGGCGAGCTCAAAGCGGCCGATGCGGTCCATCCGCGCGTCGGTGAATGCGCCTTTGACATGGCCGAAGATTTCGCTTTCAAAGGTGCCTTCAGGCAATCCGCCCGCGTTGACGGCCACCAGCGCCATGCGGGCGCGGGGTGAGGCGGCGTGCAGGAGCTTGGCGACGATCTCCTTGCCGGTGCCGTGCTCGCCGGTGATGAGTACGTTGGCGTCGGAAGGACCGACCTGGCCGATGAGCTCAAGCACCGGCTGCATGGAAGGCGCGCCGGCTATGAATTCCGGCATGCCTTCGGCGCGCAGCAGGCGGTTCTCGAGCTCCAGTTGCCGCGCGCGGCGCAGCGCCTGGTGAAGCTCGGCGTGGACGCGGATGAGCGAGAGCAGGCGCTCGTTCTCCCACGGCTTCTGAATGAAGTCGCGGGCGCCGCGCTTGATGGATTCGACGGCGAGGTTGATGTTTCCCCAGGCCGTCATCACAATGACCGGAAGGCGCGAGTCAAACTCCTGGATGCGGGCCAGCAGGTCGAGGCCTTCCTGCCCGGAGGTTGTGTCGCGGGTGTAGTTGAGGTCGATGAGCAGCACGTCGAAGTCGCACTGCCCCAACGCCTCAAGCAACAACTGCGGAGAGCGGACGCAGTCCACATGCATGCCTTGAGGGCGGAGCAGCAGCTCCACGGCTTCGAGAATGTGCGGCTGATCGTCGGCTACCAAAACACGAATTGGATCTTGCTTACTGATGTTCTGCCTCCACGTGCGTGACCACGCCCACCTTGGCATCGTCGATCGAGACGCCCGTCCGCTCCAGTGTTGCCCCGGTGGCGCGATCGATGTCCACGTTTGCTTTTTCATACGCTGTCTGTGCACCTGCCAGAGCAGACTCGGCGATAGCCAGGTCATGCTGCGCAGCCAGGGTATCGGAGCTGGACTTGGCGCCGAGTTTTTGTTCCTGCTCGGTGATTTCGAACGTATGCTGCGCCAGGTCGCGGGCTTTCTGCGCGGCACGGACACGGGCCTGCGCCTGCTGCACCGCGAACTGCGAGTTGCGCACGTCGAAACGGATGCTCTTCTTCTGCTCTTCGAAACTGATCTGCCTCCGCCGGAATTCCAGCACCGCTCGAAACTGATCGGCCTTGGCGACACGGTTGCGCAGGTTGATCTGCAGTTGCATGCCGAACTGATATTCCGGCGCGGTGTAGTTGAAGGTGTTGGCGAACATGCTACCAAACCCCGTGGGGACATTGGAGGCGCATTGATCGGGACTCAGGCTGCAGTTCGGGTTCTTGGGTCCGGCAAGGCCAGATCCCTCATAGAAGCCATAGACGTTGAGCGTGGGCAAGAGCTCGCTCTTGATGGATTTGAGACTCATCTCCGCCACCTGCATCGCAATCTCGTCCTGCGCGACGTCGGGGCGGTTCTTTTCCGCGGCGGCAATGAGCTCGTCGATCGATTTCGAAGCATTGGGATCGGCCAGGCCCTTGCGATCGAGAGGAATGACGGGCATTTCATCGATCGCCGGAATGTCGGTCTTGGTGATGGCGTTCTTGATGAGCAGTTCGTTCAGGCGGAGAGTGGCGCGCGAAACCGTGAGGTCGCCTTCGCGGGTAGCCATGTCCGACTCGTCCTTGGTGACTTGCATGGCCGGAATGGCGTTCAGTTCAAGCTGCTTCCGGTCATCGTCAAGGGTCTTCTGGGCAAAGGAGAGAGACCGCTCCTTCACCTGGACGTCCTGGTAGGCGTTCACAAGATCCCAGTAGATGTTCTCGACCTGCGTGACGCTGGCAATTACCTGGGCGCGAAATGCCAGGTCGGTAATCTGAATGTTCTTTTTCGCGATGCGCATGTAGCGCTCGTTGGTGGAGATTCCGAAACCGGCGAGCAACTGCTGCGTAATAATAGCCTGAAAAGTGGCGTTGAGGGTGGGATTGATGGCTTCATAGGGGCTGTTATTGGCGAAACGCTGCCCCTGGTAATTGACATTCAGGCCTGTTCCCATGGGAAAGTTCTGCGAGAAACTTGCCAGGGCCTGGATCGTGTTTTGTTTAAACAGGAGAACACCGGTTTGGGACGCGTTGCCCTGCTGCAAGACCTCATGATCGTCGAAGCCTCTGAAGCTGAGGAATGGATCGAAGGAGGGGACCGAGGTTCCAGCACCCAGCGTGGAGGTCACGATGCCGCCCGCACCCGCAGCGCCCGACCCGGAGCCGGCGCCTCCGCCGGAATTGCCGCCGCTGAAGCCGCCCTGCGTTGAGGATTGCACAACTCCTGTATCGACGCCCTGTACCAGGCCGCCGGCCTTGGTGCGCGCGTAGTCGGTTTGCGCAATGGGAAAGTTATAGCGGAAGTAAGCCAGATCAAGGTTGTTCTCGATGGCGAGTGCGATCGCATCGTTCAGCGAAATGTATAGCTTTCCCTCGCGAATGAGGTTTTGCAGGCGCGGCGAGTTGTTGAGATCCAACTCGGGTACGTTGCTGGGTCTGTAGGCTGAAAACGGCTTGCGCGAGTGCGGCAGCTCCACATGGAACGGTTGCTGCGGGGCAATCGCCTGGCGCTGATCCTGCTGCATTTGTTGAGCCAGGGTAGCGGGCGGCGGCGTTGTGGGGTTGGTGGCGGGCGCGGGCGCCTCCGGCACCGACTGCGATTGCGGCGGCTCGGCCGCGAGTGCGAGATTGACCTGCAACAGGAGAATTGCGACACCGGCCTGCATCTTTCTGGCGAAATGTGTCCCCCGGTCTTTCTTGGAGTAGTTCACTTGGCTTCAACCTCCTGGGCCCGTGCTGGAAGGGTTTCATCGCGCGTCATCCACCCGTCGCGAAGTTCGAGAATGCGCTTGCCGTAGTGGGCGTTTTCCTCTGAATGGGTGACTTGGACAATGGTGGTGCCGGCGCGGTTGAGTTCGCAAAAGAGATCCATGATCTCGCGCGCCTGTGTGGAATGCAGGTTTCCCGTGGGCTCGTCTGCCAGGAGCAGCGCGGGAGCATGAACCACGGCGCGCGCGATGCCGACCAGTTGCTGCTGACCGCCGGAGAGCTGCGACGGAAACAGATCCTTCTTGGCGACGATCTGGAATCGATCGAGAATGTCGGCCACCATGCCCTGGCGCTTCTGCGCGGGCAGATTTTTGTAGGAGAGCGGAAGGTCGATGTTTTCCGCCACCGTAAGATCGTCCAGCAGGTGATAACTCTGGAAGACCATGCCGATGCGCTCGCGGGCCAGGTCGGCGCGCTGCTTGCGGTTGAGCGAGTGCACCGGCGTTTCGCCAAACCAGTATTCGCCCAGCCAACTGTCGTCGAGCAGGGCCAGCACATTCAGCAGCGAGGACTTCCCTGCCCCGGATGGTCCCATCACGGTGACAAACTCGCCTTCCTTGATGGTGAGTCCGATGCGGCGCAGCACCCAGGTTTCGGCGTGGCCGGTTTTATAACTGCGTTCAACGTTCTTCAGTTCAATCATGATTTCCAGTTACTCCGATCTCAAAGCCAGAATTGGGTCGACCGCTGCGGCGCGGCGTGCCGGCAGCCAAGCGGCGACGAGTGAGGCGGTTGCCAATACCACAACCACCGCGGTGAAGGTGAAGGCGTCATGCGCCTGAACGCCAAAGATGTAGCTGCCGGCAAGCTTGGCGGCAAACCAGGCGAAGACACCGCCGATGGCCAATCCAACGCCGACCAGCAACAATGCCCGGTTCAAAACCAGGCTGAGGATGTTGACCTGCGGCGCGCCCAGTGCAATACGGACGCCGATTTCGCGGGTGCGCTGGGCGACCGTAAACGAGAGCAATCCATAGAGACCCACGGTTGCTATCAACAGCGCCAGCACGGCAAAGCTCTCCAGCAGGCGAGCAATCAAGGTTTGGCTGCCGAATGAATCCTCGACCGCTTCGTGAATGGTCTTGACGTCGGTTGTGGCCGCATCGGGCGCCACCTCGTGCAGCACCTTGTCGAACTGGGTGCGCAGCGTGTCGTCCGGCACGCGGCTGCGAATGGCGACCTGGATGAAAGCGGTCGCGATGCCGTAAAGCGGCGTCCCCGGTTCCATCTGGGCAAGACAGAAATAGATTTCCGGCTTGGTGGCATCGGTGACATTGGTCTGCTTCACATCGCCAATCACGCCCACGATGCGCATTTCTGCGAATCGTTTCTTGTCCATGCCAAACGTATGTCCAATGGGATCCTGCCCGGCGAGAAAGCGATTCACAAATGCCTGGTTGACCACAACCACCGGCGGCGCAGAGGCGGTGTCGTCCTCCGTAAAGAAGCGGCCGCGCACCATGGGAATGCCCAGCGCCTCCACGAGCCCGGGCGAAGCGAGCCGCCCGTCGACAATCGGTTCCTTGCCCTTGGGAGCCTCTTTATGATCCAGGGTGCCGGAGACCATCACGCCGAATTCGGCGCGCAGCGGCAACACGGAACTGAGCGCAGCCGCCCTTACTCCGGGCAGCGCCTTCAGACGCTCGAGCAGCGGCTGGTAGAACACCGTAACGATGTTCGTCTTGTCGTTTTGATCGTCCTGATGAGATTCGCTGTCTCCATTAAGGATGATCCCGCCTGTAAGTACATTCTGCTGCGCGAAGCCAAGCGGCACCTGGCGCAGGGCGTGAATGGTGCGCAGGAACAAGCCAGCGCCGACCAGGAACACAAGTGTTAGAGAGATTTGCGCCACCACCAGGCCTTCACGCGTGCGGTTTGCGCCCCTTGACGATGTGGTAGTGACGCCATGCAGAGACTCGCGAACATCGTGACGCATAGCGCGAAGCGCAGGGAACACTCCCGCAATGACTGCAGTAATCAACGTGAGCCCTGCGAGGAAACAAAGCACGCGCCAGTCGACGTGCACCCCGCTGGTAAGCGGCAGCTTGCGCGCGATCTGACGCCACAGCAGCTTGATCGCACTTTGACCTAGAACCATTCCTGCCAGAGCACCTATTCCGCTGAGTATCAGGCTCTCGACAACGGCCTGCTGGACGAGGCGCTTGCCGCTCGCGCCAAGGGCGGCTCTCACTGCCTGTTCACGGCTGCGCGCCACTGCACGCGCCAGCATCAGACTGGTTACGTTGAGGCAGGCAAGCATCCAAATACCTAAGACAACTGCGTAGAGCAGCAGGAGAGGCTTGCGGGCCTCATGATTGATCGAATTCCTATAGTCCGTGACCTTGATGCTCGTGGGAAGTTCTCCGTCGGAAACCTCCTTGGCGATCCGGGCTTGCGTCGGGCTCATATTCGCGGCCAGTTGCGCGGCTGTCATGCCGTCGGGCAGGCGCGCATACATCGTTCCGATGGCTCCCATCTTTGGCGACATCGACGAACGGCTGTCAGAATTCAGCGGAGCCGGCGACCAAACCTCCATCGCATTATCGTAGGGAATTGCCAGGTGCGCCGGCATGACGCCAATGATGGTGTATGTCTGTTTCTTGATGGTCAGCGTCTGGCCAACTGCACGCGGGTCGGAGTGATAGAGATTCCGCCACACGTCCTCACCGATCAACAACACGCGATTGCGGCCGGGATCGTTCTCTTCGTCGCGGAACATGCGGCCGGCAATGAGATTCACGCCCAACATTCGCGGCAATCCCGCCGTCACCTCCTGCTGCGTAATCTGCACGCGACCACCCGGCCCGACAACGCTGGCGATATGGCCGCAGCACATCACGGCGCCAAATTCCAGTTGCTGTCCCACGCCATCGAGCAACTGCAGCATGTTGGCATAAGTCAGGCTGTAGTAGGGCATGGGGCCGGAGAGTTCGACGGTAACAACGCGGTCGGGGCGCGCGTAAGGGAGCGGGCGGAGGAGGATTCCGTTCAGGACGGTAAAGACGGCGATGTTGGCGCCGATGCCGAGAGCCAGCACCGTGATTGCAGTGAAGGCAAAACCCGGCGCCTTGCGCAACTGGCGCAGCGCATAACGGACGTCCTGCAAAACCGATCTCATCGCGAGTTTCCCTTCCTTTCGTCCGGATTAATGTTATTCACCACGCAGCGCCTGCATGGGATCGACTCCGGCGGCGCGGCGGGCGGGCAGCCAACTGGCGACGGCAACTGCCACCGCCAAAATGCACAACGATGCGGCAAGAGAGAGCGAGTCGAGCGGGCGCACGCCAAACAGCACGGCGGATTCAAGGCGCGCGGCTGCAAGCGAGAGTGCGAGACCGAGCCCCAGGCCAATGGCTGCCATGCGTGCGGTGTCGCGCAAAACCAGCATGGTCGTGGCCTGACGGGTGGCGCCGAGAGCCATGCGTATGCCGATTTCGCGCGTGCGCTGCGTGACGCGGAAGGCGAGGAAACCGTAGAGACCGACGACGGTGAGAATCAGCCCGATGACTCCGAGCGCGCTCACCAACTCGGCCATCATTTGATATTTGCCGGCCGAATACCGGATGAGTTCCGGAAGCGACGTAGTCATCATCGGGTCCAGCAGCGGGTCGGCGTGAATGAGGACCTGGCGCACCGATTGCGCCATGCTCATGGCGTTCTGTTTTGTTTCAAGCGCGAAGGTGATCTCGCCCATGTTGGACATGTGGGCGAGATATTGCTGAAACGAGACGTAGAGATAAGGCTCGGGTATCTCGCCGACCTGATTGATGGGGGCATTTTCGGCTACTCCGACAACGCGCGCGTCAAGCTTTGCGCCCGTGAGCCGGACGGTCTGGCCGATGGCATCGTCACGCGGCCAATATTTTTGCGCCATGGCCTGATTCACGATCACAACGGGGGGGCCGCTCTTGTCGTCTGCGCTGGTAAACCCGCGCCCACGCACGATTGGTGTGCCGGTTACATCGAGAAAATTCGGGCTGACCGCATTGAACTTGATTTCGAAGGGAATGCGCACCTCGGGATGGCTGGGCAGAAGAACGTGGGCCGCGATGCCGCCTTCAGAGAGGCTGAGCGGCGCGCGGATTGCATAAGAGACACGCCCGACGCCGGGCAGCGCGGCCATGCGGGCCACTACGGCATCGAGCATCGGCCGATCCGGCTCCTGGGTCCAGGCGAGCAGCACTTGATTGCGCGTCAATCCGATGGATTGCGTGCGCGTGTTGATGAAGCTGCGAACCAAAGCGCCGGTGGAGACGAGCAAGGCGAAAGAGACGGCAATCTGCAGCCAGATGGCGGTGCGGCGCAGGTTTGAAGTCCTGCCTGTTGTGCGCGCGAGAGCGGCCTGCAAACCGGGCAACAGTTGAGTGCGCGCAACCTGGGCGAGCGGGACAAGGGCGAGCAGCAACATGGTTGCCAGAGCAAGCAGTGAAGCGAAGATGAAGACGCGTCCATCCAAATTAAAGCTCTCGCCAGGCGACCCAGCCTCAACCAGCATGCCCGGCTCAGAGACCATCAGGCGTGGAAGAAACGATGCGATTGCAACAGCGAGCCCGAGACCGGCGGCGAGACTCAGCACGGCCAGCAACAAGTTTTCTACGAGCAATTGCCGGGCAACTACCCAACGCCGCGCACCCAACGAGAGGCGCAACGCAACTTCGGGACTGCGGGCCAAGCCGCGCGCCAGCAGCAAATGAGCAACGTTCACAATGGAAAGCAGCACGACGCAACCGACGATGGCAAAGAGAACAAGTCCGCTTATACCCGCAGTGGACATTCTGTAGCTGAAGTCGCTGACGGCGCGCGCGCTGCGCCCGTGACTGATTACGGGATCGGCCGCGGCCCAGGACTGCGCGGTTGCGGAAACCTGCAGATTGGCCTGGGCGAGTGTGGCTCCCGGCGCAAGACGGCCAAGCACATTCATCCAGCGAAACTCACGCGATGTCAGCTCTTCAGGGTAAGCGACAGCGGCCCAGGTCTCGGCGGGCATCCACAGGTCGCGGTCGGAGTTGTTTTCGGTCTCGCGAAAATCGGCGGGAAGCACGCCCCAAACATCCACTGGGTTGCGTTGGTCCTTGCCGCGAAGGAGTGTAATTTGGCGGCCGACAATGGACTTGTCGCCGCCAAATTCGCGAACCCAAAAGCCGTAGCCAAGCAGTACGCCGGGATGAACGCGAAGCCGGTCAGAGTCGTTCGCCGTGAAGGTGCGGCCGAGGACGGGCCGGACACCGAGCGCATCAAAAAAGTTGCTGGAAACAACGTTGGTGGAGAGCAGTGCACCGGTGCCGTCGGCGCGGGGCATGATGCTGCCACGGCGGCCGATTGCCACCATGCCCTGCAAGGCCGTTGTTCGCTGCGTCAAGGCGCTGTATTCGGAGTAAGTGAACATGCCCTCCGGGTCCTGTTGGGTCGTGGAGAAGATACGCACCAACTGGCCTGCATGGGGAACCCGCATGGGATGCAGCCAAAGCTGGTCGAGGAGACAGAAGATGGCGGAACTGGCGCCGATTCCAAGAGCCAGCGTGAGCGTGGCGGTGACGGTAAAACCCGGCGCCTTGCGCAACTGGCGCAGCGCGTAGCGGACATCCTGCAGAACCGATCTCATCACGAGCTTCACTTCCCTTCGTTCAAATTCGTTTTACTCCCCACGCAGCGCTTGCATGGGTTCGACGCCGGCTGCGCGGCGTGCCGGCAGCCAACTGGCCAGCAGGGCAGTCGACAGCAACACCAGCGCAACAACAGCAATGGCGGAAAAATCAATGGCGGCAACTCCGAACAGGGTGCTGTGCATGGCGCGGCCTACGAAATACGCGCCTATAAGGCCCAGGCCAAGCCCCAACAGCGCCAGGGCCATGGCTTCCTTCAAAACGAGATTCACGACGTTGCCGCGGCTTGCGCCCAACGCCATGCGGAGGCCGATTTCGTGCTCCCGCTGCGCTACGGTGAAGGCCATCACGCCGTAAATTCCTACCGCGGCAAGAAGGAGTGCAACCACGGCGAAGGCGCCATAGAGGACCATGGTGAATCGGTCGCCGGCGAGCATCTCACTCTTGACCTGGTCCAGGGTTCGCGGCGTTGCCAGGGCAATCTGCGGATCGACCTTATGCACGGCGGCCGCAATACTCTTGAGCATCCGCTCCGGGTCGCCTGTGGTACGAACGCCGAAGTTGGCGGAGGGCCAGGGAATCTGCAAGAAAGGAATTTCGATCTCCGGGAAGTCGTCGCGGAATCCGCCGGCGCGCACGTTGTGAAAGACACCCACAATCTGCCAGGGGACAGCCGCGCCCAGCTTGGTTCCACCGGGAATCAGCTCCTCGACCATCAGGCGTTGTTGCAGAGGGTCCTTGTCTTTGAGGTACTTTTGCACGAACTTCTCATTTACAACAGCCACCCGCACGGTGGCGGCGGTGTCCTGATCGGTGAACGAGCGGCCGCGAATCATTTGAATGCCGAAGGTCTTGAAGTAATCGGGCGTGACCATGCCAAAGCCCGCGCCAGGCCGCTGCGACGGGTCGGCGAATTCCGGCTGGCCGACGATGGTGAAGGGCATTCCAAAACCGGGGCCTTCAAGCGGAATGCCAACTGACGCGGAGGCGCTCTCGACCCCGGGGACCGACTTGATGCTGGCCAGCATCTGCTGGTAATACGTGCTGATCTGGGCCGGGTCCTTGGGACGCGAGTCGGGCACAGGAAGGAAGAAGGTGTGAACGTGATACGTATTCACTCCGAGATCAAGGCGGGTCAGGTTCCAGAAGCTGTGAATCGCCAGGCCTGCGCCGGTGAGCAACGAGAGCGCGAGGGCAAACTCGCCGATGACAAGCACCCTGCGCAGGCCATGGCGGCCCGAGCCGGACGACGACCGGCCGCCTTCCTTGAGCGCCTCACCGGGATCGACGCGCGTGGCGTACCACGCCGGAGCGCAGCCGAAGAACAATCCCGCAAATGTTGAAGCCGCAATGCAGAAGAGCAGAATCGGCACGTTCAGGGTGAGCTCAGCTTCAGAAGGAAGCGACTCGGGAGGCAAGGAGACAGCGAGCCAGCGCAACAGGGCAGCGCCCAGAGCTACTCCGAGCGCACCGCCGATAAGCGCAAGCACAAGATTTTCGGTAAGGAACTGGGCGAAGATATTGGCACGCGAGGCGCCGAGAGAGGCGCGGACAGCTATTTCCTTTTGGCGCGTTGTGCCTTTGGCGAGCACGAGATTGGCTACGTTGACGCAGGCGATCAAAAGCACGAAGCCTACTGCGCCAAGCATCAGCCAAAGGGTCTGAATGCGCTCCGGTGGGAGGAAGTCGTTCTTCAAGGGATCGACGCGTGCGCCCCATCCCTTGTTGCTCTTGGGGTATGCTTGCGCGATGTTGCCCGTCACCCGGTCCATGTCGGCTTGCGCTTGCTTGATGGTGACTCCGGGCTTGAGGCGGGCCATCGCCAATAGCCAATGGAAGTCGTGATTCACCTGATCGGGTTTGAAAGCCAGCGGAACAACCAGCGACTGAGCTTGCCGGTCGAGAATGCCGGGCGCCATGACGCCTACCACTGTATATGGGTTTCCGTCGATCTGAATTGGCTTGCCTATAATCTTCGGGTCGGAGCCCAGCCGCTTCCACATCTTGTTCATCAGGATGACGACGCGGTCTTTTCCAACTGTGCCTTCCTCGGGAAGGAAATCGCGGCCAAGCTGAAATTTGAAGCCCTCCATTTTGTACATGCCGGGCGTGATCTGCTGGCCCTGGACAAATTCCGGCTGTTCCTTGGTAGCCAGGTTGAAAGCGCCGCCGGTCCACGCGTTTATATCCTGAAAGACCGTGTTCTGGTGTTTCCAGTCGAGGAAGTCGCCCGCCGCAATCGAGTTGCGGTTGTCCTGGATCTTGGACCAGACCATGACGAGTTGATCCGCGTCGGGATAAGGCAAGGGCGCAATGATCGTTGCATAGACAGCAGTGAAGATGGCGGTGTTGGCGCCGATCCCGAGAGCGAGCGTAAGCACGGCGGTGAGTGTAAAGACCGGCGACTTCCGCAACTGGCGCAGCGCGTAACGCAAATTTTGAAGTATCGATCGCATCGGTCGTGTCCCTTTCTCGAAGTGCTTCTTCCTTGCGTTCCTATTCCGTTCTTAACGCTTGCATGGGTTCCACGGTGGCGGCCCGGTGCGCGGGCAAGGCCGCCGCCAACGCCACCATGAGCGCGGTCAAAATCAAAGCGGCGGTCAGGGTCACTGGATCGGCCGCGGTGACGCCAAACAACTGGCTCTTGAACAGGCGACCGAGCGCTACAACCAATGGCAATGCGATGACCGTGGCGATGCCGGCGATCAAGGCCATTTCGCGGACTACGAGGGCTACTATGCCGGACCGCTGCGCGCCAAGGGCCAGGCGCACGCCGATTTCGCGGGTGCGCTGCTCGGTAGAGTAGGCGAGCACGCCGTAAAGTCCAATCGCGGCAAGCACCATGGCTAGCAGCGCAAAACCGGCCGCAAGAAATGCGAGCGCGCGTTCCTGCGAGGCGCTGGAATCAACCTGTGCCTCCATGGTGCGCAAGCCATTGACTACAAGCGTGGGATCGAGCGAGTGGATGGTTTGGCGGATGGCGTTCTCGACTGTCTCGGGCGCATGCGCCGTGCGCACATAGATCTGCACGCCTGTGGGATGCGGGTTCTGCAGGCAGGAACGATAGACGGCAGGGCCTATGTCGGTGCGCAGGTCCTGGTGCTTGATGTCGCCCACCACACCGACGATGGTGGTGTCGAGCTTAACATCGTTGCCTGCGCCCAGGCCCAATGTACGGCCCAGTGCGTTTTGCGCCGATCCGTAGAATCGCTTGGCAAGAGACATATTGACGATAGCCACGAGGGGGGCACCTTTGGCATCGGCCGGAGTGAATTCGCGGCCTGCCAAAAGCGGCTGGCGCAGCGTGGCAAAGTAGCCGGTGGCGATCCACGGCACTTCGAAGTTCATGTTTTCTTCTTCGGTGGCCTTGTAACCCTGCACCGTGAAATTGGAGCCGTTTGTATCTCCGCTGAGTTCAGGGTCGGTGGTGGATGCGGCATACGTCACGCCGGGGATCCGGCGCAGAGCCTCAAGCGCACTGGTCTCGATCTGCAACGTGCGATCCTCGGGGTAACCGGAGATGGTGGGGTCAAAAGTAAAGGTGGCCAGGTTGGCGGTATCGAAACCAACCGACTGGTGGCGAAGATTGTCGAGCGTGCGAACGAAAAGTCCCGCGCCGCCCAGCAGCAGAACGCTGAGCGCAATCTGCACGCCCACGGCTACCTTGCGGAACCGCTGCGAACGCTTGGTGGCCGTTCCCGCGTTTTGACGCAGCGCGTTGGCCAGATCGGGGCGCAAAAAGTGAAGTACCGGGGCAAAGCTGAACAGCAAACTGGCAACAACTGAAATCACCAGCGTAAACAAAAGCAAGCGAGCGTCAATGGAGGTGGAATACGGCTCGCTGCCCGGGTCGGCGCTGGACATCAAGCGCATCAGCGTCCTGGCTACAACGGGCGCAAAAGCGATTCCCGCCGCAGCGCCTGCCAAACCGAGCAGGCCTCCCTCAACCAGCAACTGCACCATGATGCGGCTGCGCTTGGCGCCGAGGGCATAGCGCATGGACATTTCCCGCGCGCGACCTGCGGCCCTGAGAAGCAACAGCGTGGCCACGTTGATGGCGCACAGGGCAACCAACAGCCCGGCCATGCTCATGAGGATGATAAGCGGAGTTTTGAGCTGCATTCGATCGGGCGAGAAGCCGGTCGAGTCGTCTTTGACCTGGAGGCGCGATTCGTCGAGGAACCTCTTCTTGAACCGCTCCGACCTCTCCTTGTAGAGAGTCAATTCATGCGCCCGCAGCGTGTGCCACAGCGGACCAAGGCTGGCCTCGGCCTGAGCCGCGGTGATGCCGGGCTTGCGCCGCGCGACCAGCGTGAGCCAGATGGACTGATGGTTGTTCATGTCGTCGCGTGGAGCACTCCACGGCATGGCAACTTCCACCATGGTGATGGGGATGAACAAACCGGGCCGGTATCCGCCGATGGCGGAGTGAAAGCTCTCCGGGGCTACGCCGACGATGGTGAACTGGTGGCCGTTGATGAGCGCGGCCTGGCCCACCACATCGCGCGATGCGCCGAAACGAGTCCTCCAGTAGTCGTAGCTGAGCACCACAACGGGGTTGGCATTCTTTGCCGTTTCATCTTGCTGGGTGAGCAGGCGGCCGAGGGCAGGCTTGAGTCCGAGCACCTGGAAGTAATTGCCGGTGACGATTTCGGCCTGTTTGTCTTCGGCCTGGTTGTGCCAGGAAACCCCGACGCTGGTTCGATCGGCGGCCAGCACGCCGGCAAAGACCGTGTTCTGGTCACGAAGGTCCTTGAACATGGGATAGGAGAAGTAGTTGTGTTCATCACCGCCGAAGCTCGAAGCCGAACCGGCAAAACCTCCTGTCCACTCGAAGCGCACCAATTCACCCGGCCTCTGCACCGGCAACATGCGCAACAGCACCTGGTCGAAGAGAGTGAAGATAGCCGCATTGGCGCCTAGTCCCAAGGCCAACGTGAGGATCACGGTGAGCGTGAACGCCGGCGACTTGCGCAACTGGCGGAGTGCGTAACGAATGTCCTGAAGCAGCGTATTCATCAACAACTCTCCTTATTCAGAGCGCAAAGCCTGCATGGGTTCAATGGAAGCGGCGCGGCGGGCGGGGAACAGGCCTGACACAAAGACCGTGAGCACCAGGAAGACGGCCGCGACGCAGTAACTTACGGGATCGAATGGCGCCACTCCAAACAGCAGGGAGCGAAGCAGGCGCACCGCGGCCACTGAACCCAGCGCGCCTACGAACAAGCCGAGCACGGCGACCACCGTGCTGCCGCTCAGCACGAGGCGGAAGATTCCCATACGCGTGGAGCCCAGGGCGATGCGCAGGGCGAACTCGCGGTGGCGCTCGATAACGGAGTAGGCCATGACGGCATAGAGGCCGAGCATGGCGACCAGCACGCTGGCCAGCGCGTACACGCCGAGCAGTTCTGCGGGAATGCGCGAAACCTGGTAACGAATGCCGGCCACTTCTTCCAGCGTCTGCACATTCTCAAGCGGCAATGTGTCGTCGAGGGCGGCGACAGCCTGGCGCAGTTGCGAAGCCACGGCGGATGCGGTGGTGCGAGAACGAACCGCCACAAAGATCATGCTCTCGTAGTGCTGGGCCGCTGGCAGGAAAAGCAACGACATGGGTTCGGTGTTCTGCGGGCTGTAATAGGCGTAATCGTGAACGATGCCGACGATCTGGCGAGGCTTGTCTGCCACGACCACGTTGTGGCCGATGGCGTCGCCTTTGGGCCAGTAGCGCTGCGCCATCGACTGGTTGACCACGGCGACGTAGGGCGAAGATTCGTTGTCGTGCGATGTGAATTCGCGACCTTGCTGCAACGGGATTGCCATGGCGTGGAAGAAGCCCGGGCCCTCAATGTCGGTGACGACCGCCATCTGTTCACTTTTGGCCGGCACATAACCTGGAATGCTGAAGGCCTGCGTGTTTCCGCTGCCCATATCGCCCATGGGCAGATGCGAAGTCAACGCGGCCGAGGCAACGCCGGGCGCGGCCGTGAGCTTCTGCAGCAGCGCCTCTTGCAGGGCGAGGCCGCGCTGGGTAGTGTATCCCGACCTGGAGAGGTCGATGTTGGCAGTCAGACAGTTGGTGTGATCGAATCCCGTCTCGCGACTGAAGATGTTGAGTGCTGTCCGCGTGAGCAGCCCGGAACAAACCAGCACCACAAAGCAGATGCCGAGTTGCAGGCCAAGCAGGATGCGCTGCCCAATCTTGTTGCGTGAGCTGCCGGCTACAGCAATTCCGCCCTCATGCAGGGCTTCGTTTTGCGAGACGCGAAGGGATTGGCGGACGGGGTAGATTCCGCAAACCAGCGTAACCAGGATGGCGACCGCGGTGACGAAGAGAAATATGCGCGTGTCGCTATGCAGGTTGAAGGCCAGTGTCATGCCGAAGTTGGGCAGCAGCACGTAGAGCGCGCGCGATATGCCGGTGCTGGCGGCCCATCCCAGCATGCAGCCGGCCACTGCCAGCATGCCGGTTTCGACAAGCACCAAGGCTGCAATCCGGGCCGGTGTGGCTCCCAGGGCGGCGCGTATCGCAACCGAGCGGCGACGCCGCGCGGCATGTTGGCCAAGCAGCGAAGCGATGTTGATGCAGACCAGGATCATGAGCAGAAGGGAAGCGCCGAACAACACCGGCAACAGCTCGCCGACGTTGCCAAAAAGACCGCGCTCAAAGTGGGCAGCGTCTCTCAGATTCAAATCCCAGCCGTTCAACTTACTGTCGTGCTGCTGCAGTGCGAAGGTGCGGGCGAGGGCGTGCAGTTCCGCCGCGACAGCGGAGTCGCGCACGCCGGGACGCAGGCGGACCACACCCTGCAAGCCGTAGTACAGAAGCGGGTCGGCGGCGGGATCGGAGGATAGATCGCGCAAGCCGGAAAGCGGCAACCACGCTGCCTCTGCGATGCCGCCAAATATTCCTGCGAAATCGGCAGGGGCGACGCCGATGACTGTGAACGCATGGCGATTGATGGAAACAGTGCGGCCGACGATGGCTGGGTCGGCGCCGAATCGCTCGCGCCACAGACCATCGGAAAGCACGATCTCGTTGTTGCCTCCATAGGCGCGGTCGTTGCCGTCGGCCTGGAAGAAGCGGCCTATCTGGGGCTTGAGACCAAGCAGGCGAAAATAAGTCGAGGAGACGATTCCGGCCGAGATAGCCTGCGCCTGCGTTCCGGGCAACGACAGGTTGACCCTGTCAAATGCAATCGCTGCCGAGTCAGAATAGCTGCGGCCTTGTTCGCGCACGAAGCGGTATGAATCGTAATGCACCGAGTAGCCTTCCCCGCCGAGCACGGTTGCATCGATAAAGCGAATGTCGCGCGGCGCGTTGACATGCGGCCACGGATCGTAAAGCACGGCATTGGTCCACGTGGCAACGGTGGTGAGCGCGCCAATGCCCAGCGCCAGGGTGAGCACGGCGGTGAGTGTGAATCCGGGCGACTTGCGCAACTGCCGCATTGCGTAGCGAATATCTTGCCACAGACTATTCATCGCGTCTCTACTCCGTTGGAGGATCGGGCTGTCTTGAGTTACTCGCTTCTAAGTGCCTGCATGGGTTCAATTGAAGCTGCACGTCGCGCCGGAATGACGGAGGCTGCAAGCGCCAGCAGAAAAATCGAAGTTGCCGCCAGCACCATCACAACCGGATCGAGTGGATCGACCTGGAACAGCAAGGAACGCAACAGGCGCGTGGCAAAAACTGCCGCCAGCGTTCCCAGGCCACAACCCGCAATCCCGAGTTTTGCCGCCGACTTGAGCACCAGCCCCATCACCATGGAGCGCTGCGAACCGAGCGCCATGCGGATGGCCATTTCCTGCGTGCGCATGGCGGCGGAAAACGCGATGACGCTGTAGATCCCGAGCAGCGCCAGCAATACAGCCGCGGCGGCAAAGCTGGAGATGAGAACGGTATTGAAACGGCGCGGCGCCTGCCCTCCGGCGATCACATGATCCATCGATTCGACGTGCGTGAGGGGGAGTTGCGGATCGATGGATTGGACGGCGGCGCGCAGGGAAGATGCCATCTGCTCTGGCGGAAGCTGGGTGCGCAGCATGATCGCGCCATAGGTGCCGGCCAGCATATCGGGGGTTGCAAACTGGCCCAGCGCTCCTCTGAGCTGGCTGTTGGGCGTGTACATTTGATTTTGCGTGTCGGCGTCGGCGGAAGTCTCTTTGATATCGGCGATCTCTCCCACAACAGTCATCCAAGGGGTTTGGCTCTCTGCGACACCGATATGGATGCGCTTGCCGATGGGGTTCTGGCCGGGCCAATAATGTTCCGCAAGGGTGCGGTTCACGATCACCACCAGCGGCGAATCCGCACGGTCCGCATCAGTAAAGTCGCGTCCCCGCAGGAAGGGAATGCCCGCGGCGCGGAAGTAACTGCCTATGAGCTGAGAGGACCAGGCCAGATTCAAGGTTTCACCTTTGGGAGGCACGTAGCCTTCCGGGATGAATGCATTGCTGCTGTTGCCTCCGCTGTCGGGCAACAAATTGGTAACGCCCGCCGCCTGAACGCCCGGTAGTTGTTCCAGCTTCCTTAACAGCGCGGAGTTGAAGGCGTCCACAGAGACCTGTGTCGAATACTGCTGGTGAGGCAGGCCGTAGAAAGCGGTGAGAACGTGGTCGGTGCGGAAGCCGAGATCGACCGAACGCATCTTCTCAAAACTGCGCAGCAGCAGGCCGGACGCGGTGAGCAGCACCAGAGCCACGGCAAGTTCCGCAATCACGAGAACGGAACGCAAGCGCGCGTGGCCGCCACCTGCGGTACCCGTGCGCCCGCCTTCTTTCAGAGCGTCATTGACGCTGGTGCGCGCGGCGGCAAGCGACGGAATCAGCCCGCAGAAAAGCCCGGTGAGCACAGCCAGCCCAAGAGAGAATCCCACCACCGGCCAATCAAGACCGATGGAACCAACGCGCGGCAGCGTCTCCGGCAGCAGACTCACGCCTACGCGGAGCGAAACCGAGGCCAGCAGCAGTCCGAGCAACCCTCCGCCCACGCTCAGCAACAACGCTTCGACAAGAGATTGGCGAAGAATGGCCGCACCGCTTGCGCCCAGGGCCAGGCGGACGGAGATCTCGCGGCGGCGGCGAATCACACGCACAAGCAACAATCCGGCAAGGTTGGCGCACGCAATGAACAACACCACCGCAACGGCGAAAAAGAGCGTGCGGATAAGCGGCCGAGCGCTGGAAACCGTGGTTTCCCCAAGCGGCTGAACCTGCGTATGAATGTGCAGGCTGCCCATGCCGGGAGGGAAGGCGCGCATGATTTCCTGGGCCACGCGCTGCATATCCTGCTCGGCCTGGGTGGGGGTGAGCCCGGGCTTGAGCCGCCCCACCATGTTGTAGTTCCAGCTACCCGATTGGACCAGCTCGCCCTGCGTAAAACTCATGGGCACCCAGAGCTCGCTGCGGTTCAACTGTCCGGGAACCAGCGGAAATTCGAAATCGCGAGGCATGACGCCGACGATCTCGTAGGCTTTGCGATCGAGGAGAATTTTCTGGCCCAGAATGTTGGCGGCTCCGTGGAAGCGGCTACGCCACATCTGATAGCTGACGACGGCCACCTGCTGGCTGCCTTCATCTTCCTGCTGCGTGAAGACGCGCCCCATGAGAGCGGAGACACCCAAGGCCGGAAAGACGCCCGCGTTCAGCCGGGAAGCATTGATCTGCGCCGGATCGCCTGCGCCGGAGAACTCATAGCCATTTTGCTGGTATGCACCCAGGCTCACAAAGGCATGCGTGTCGCGGGCGTACATGCGGGACGCAGGCGCGGTTACGTTGGGCGGGCCTCCGCCGAATGAGGGCACGCCTTCCGGGATATCGCCGACAAGTACGATCCTGCTCGATTCCGGGAACGGCAAGGGGCGCAGCAATACACCTTCCACGATGGAGAAGATGGCGGTGGTGGCGCCAATGCCAAAGGCCAGCGTGAGCACCGCGGTGAGCGTGAAACCCGGCGTCTTGCGCAACTGGCGGAGCGCGTAACGAAGATCTTGGACAATGGCATGCATAATGCGCTCCTATTCTGTTCGTAGGGCTTGCATGGGATCGACGGACGCCGCGCGCCGCGCCGGAACAAAGCAAGCGATCAATGCCACCAAGCCGAGCACAATGGCAACCGCTGCAAAGGTCAGCCAGTCGGTTGCTCCGACACCGAAGAGCAGGCCGCGCAAAAAGCGGGTAAGCACCAGCGAGGCGACGAGCCCCACGGCGATTCCTGTCAGTGTGAGCACAAACCCTTGACCCAGTACCTGGCGGAAGACAGCACTCTTGCCTGCGCCGAGCGCGATGCGAATGCCGATTTCATGGGTACGCTGTTTGGTAGAGTAGGCAACCACGCCATAAATGCCGACCGCGGCCAGGATCAGCGCGAGGAGGCCAAACGAACCCGCGAAGGTCACCACGATGCGCTCAAAGACGCTTCCGAGCTGCATGCTGTCTTTCAACGAGCTGACATTGAACAGCGGCAAGTTGGGGTTGAGGCCGTGAATGCTCTCTGCGACCGCGGAACTGAGCAGCATGGGATCGCCGTCCACGCGGACATGAAGGATGACCAGGTTTTGATAGCGCTGCATCAAGGGTGTGAGCACCAGCGGGGCGGCACCGTAGGTCAAGCGGCGATACTTGCCGTTTGCCGACACCCCAACAACCGTGTACTTTTGCCCCAGTTGAATGTGCTTGCCGATCGGGTCCTGGCCCGGCCAGTAGCGATCGATGAACGCCTGGTTCACCATGGCGACAGGCAACGTGGCCGCAGTGTCCTGCGCGGTGAATTCGCGCCCGGACAACAGGGGCGTGCGTAGCGTCTCGAGATAGCCGGGGCCCACGATCCCCCGGTCCGCCTCCATGGATTCATGCAGGCGCGGGACATAACCATCGGGCAACACGCCCTCGGAGTGAATGGTGAAGCTGAGCGGCGAAAAATCGGCCAGCGTTGCAGACTTGACGGCGGGCAACTGCTTCACCCTTTCGATCACCTGGCGTTCAAACTCGGTCCCTGTCTGCCCGTTGTAGCCCATCGGGTCAAGATCGAACGACATGAGCAGCACATGGTTGGGATCGAAGCCCGGATCGGCGCTCTGCGCGATGCTCAGGCTGCGCACAAAGAGTCCGGCACAGTTGAGAAGCAGCAGCGAAAGGGCAACCTGGACAATGACCAGGCCGCTGGACAATCGCGATTTCGACAGCCCGCCGGAAGTATTCAGCGCCTCGTCTTTCAAGACCGAAACCGGCGACAGGCTGGAAGCGCGGAGTGCGGGAATGAGACCGGAGATCGTTGCGGTAAAAAATGAGACCAACATGGTCACTAGCATTACGGTGCGGTCAATGTGTCCATTGAGCACCAATGGCAACGTGGTGGATGGGACGAAGCCGCTTAACGAAGTTGCAGTCCACACGGTGAGGAGCAGAGCCACGCCGCCACCGGCGAAAGCGATGACCATGTTCTCGACCAGAAGCTGGCGGATGATCCTCCAGCGGGTGGCTCCCATGGAGAGACGGATGGCCAACTCGCGGCGACTAGCGACGGAGCGCACAAGAAGCAGATTGGCGACATTGGCGCAGGCCAGCAGCAGCAGAGCGGCGGCCAGTGCCATTAAAATGGGCAGCGTTCCAGACAGGTAGACGTTGGCTCCGAAGGGAGAGCGCCAGAGCGGATCCGTGGACAGGCGGTTGGCTCCCTGGTGCGTTTGGGGGTAGCGGTCCACGATGCGCTGCATCAGCAGATTCAATTCGTTTTCGGCCCGGTGACGATCGACTCCCGGCCGCAGAACGCCTAATACATTCAGCCAAGATGTGCCGCGGTCCTTGATGCGGTTCGAGCCCCAGACAAGGCTATCCATGCCGAGCGGCATCCAGACCTCGGTGCGCAGGCCGGACTTGCAACCCATAAAGCCCTGGGGCGCAACGCCGACAACGGTGTAGTTATGAAGATTGATTTCGACCGTCTTTCCGACGATGGCGGAGTCGCCGGCAAATTGGTTCTGCCACAGGTCGTATCCGAGCACAACCTCCGGCGCGCCGGCGCGTTCGTTGGCCAGAGTTGGCAGCAAGGTGCGGCCGAGAATGGGCCGTACGCCCAGGACCTCGAAATAATTCGAGGAGGTGAGCGCGGCATAAATGCGCACCGGCTTGACGGAGCCGGTCAACGATACGTAGTCGTCGTGATAGCCAAGCAGCCCGGAGAGCGTTTTTGAGCCGTCACGCAGATTCACGAAGTCGGCAAAGGAAAAGGGGGGCGACGGATGTTCACTCCTTTCGCCCCGCTGAACCGTGATCATGTCGCCGGTGCGCGCGATTCCAGGGATCGGGTCGAGCAACGTTGAATTGATCCAACTGAAAATGGTGCTTGTCGCGGTGATTCCAAGAGCCAGGGTGGTCACCGCGAGGGCGGTGAAACCCAGGTTCTTGCGAAGCTGCCGCAGCGCATAGCGAAGATCTTGCAGGAGCACGACTACGCCTCCACTTCGTCTGTGAGCTTCTTCAGCTCGTCTTCCGAGACCACCTTGCCATCGAAAAGATGCACTTCGCGCTGCGCATGCTTGGCGAAACGCGGATCGTGGGTGACCATGCAGATCGTCGATCCTTCGCGGTGCAGGTCGGCCAACAGATGCATGACCGCCTCGCCGTTCTTCGAGTCCAGGTTGCCCGTGGGCTCGTCGGCCAGCAGGATGGAGGGCGACCCGGCCAATGCCCGGGCGACAGCCACGCGCTGCTGTTGACCGCCGGAGAGCTGCGCCGGATAGTGCTTCATGCGGTGCGCCATGTTGACGCGCTCGAGGGCCTCTTTCACGCGTTTCTTGCGCTCCGCGGAAGGCATGCCGGCACGATAAGTGAGCGGCAGCTCAACATTTTCCTCGACGGTAAGGTCGCCAATCAGATTGAAGCTCTGGAAGATGAAGCCGATCTCCTGGTTGCGGATGCGAGAGCGATCGCCGAAGCTCAGGCTCTCGACCGGATTGTTGTTGAGCAGATACTTGCCGCCGGTAGGCGTATCCAGCAGTCCCAAAATGGACAGCAAGGTGGACTTGCCGCATCCGGAAGGACCGGACATGGCCACATACTCTCCGCGCGCGATGCTGAGGTGAATGCCGGAGAGTGCGTGCGTCTCCACTTCGTCGGTATAGAAGACCTTGGTCAAGTCCTCGATTTCAATAAGCGTGTCGTTCGATGCCATTCTGTCCCCCTCGTTGTGAGTTGTAAGTTACCGGTTGTCGATGGCCGGTGCGGCGCGGCCACAGCTTCTGTTCCCTTGTTCCCTATTCAAGCCTGATGCGGTCTACGTTGTCCCACCGCGACATGTCGGAGAGAATCACCGTATCGCCTTCCTTCAGACCTTCGATTACCTGAATGCTGTTCACTGAGGCGCGGCCCACTTTGACTGGTACGCGCGTGGCGCCCTTGCCTTCGGCGTCCACCTTGAACAGGCTCAGCGTGGAATTCTCGTTGCCCAGGGCGGGGCGGCCTACATACAGCACATCGGTCATCCGTTCCAGGTCGATGGTTCCATCCACACTCAGGTCGGGCCTGGCGCCCTGCGGAAGAGGCCCAGTAAGCTCTACGTCAACGGTGACCGTTCCGTTCTGTACGGCTGGATCAATTCGCTGCACACGGCCGGGAATTACGCCGTTATGCGTGTCGATAGAGGCGGGCTGTCCAATCTGGATGTCGCGCGCCTGGGTCTCGGCGATCTTCAGCGCGGCTTTTAGCTGGTCGGGCTGCACCACTTTGGCCAGCGTGATTCCAGGGGCAACGTGCTCGCCCACCTGGTGCGGAAGGTCCACAAGAACGCCGGAAATGCCTGCGGTGACATGAAGCGCAGCCAGTTGCTGCTGCTTGAGCCGGTAAAGGGCTCGGGCCTGGTCAACCAGCGTCTGCTGCACGGCAAGTTGCGATTCGATGACCTTCTCGTTCATCCCCAGCCGGTCGTCTTCAATCTTGTTGCGCGTGGTCAGTTCGTCAGCCTTGCTTTGCGAAGCCTTGTAGGTGAGCCCGGAGATGACGCCGAGATCGAAGAGCGCCTTGTCGGTCTGCGCCTGCAATTTGGCCTGGCTGAAGTCGGCGCTGACGGTAGCCGCGCCGGCCTTCTGGGTCATCAGGTCGCTCTGTAGTTTGACCTGAGTGTTGTGGTATTCGCTCTCGGCGGCCTTCAGCGCCAGGCTGGCATTCATGGCTTCCTGGTCGAGCTGCGGATTGGTCAAATCCATAATGACGGTATTGGGTTGAACCTGCGTGCCGGGCAACACCAGAATGCGCGTCACCGTGGCCTCGGTCTCGGCGGGAATCAGGCGGAGCCTGTCCTCGCGAGGGACCAGGCTGCCAGTCGACCCGCGAACCTGGCGAATCATTGGGCCCCGTTTGACCGTGTCCGGCCAAATGGTGGAGCGGTCCACCGAGGGTGCTGCAGGCTTGAGCCGTGCCACTGCCACAACTGCAACCGTTAACACCACAAGCGCGACGCCAGCCCACATCCACAACTGGCGTATCCGTTTTTGCTTCAAGTCTGGGCGTGCAATATCCATCACGCCTGGTTATTGCACTTGCCGTGCCAAAGAAGCCCCTATTTCCGGCCATTGAAAACAAATGACTTCGCCCTGCATTGCACCGAATGCGCCCGATTGATGGTGACCGCTTCCGAGGTGGCAGTGTCCGATTTCGGACGGTTTTTTATGGGGGCCGGATGCGAAATCTCTCCCGGAATCCGTCCTGAATCTGCGATCAATTATGATTGGAGCTTAGGATCAGATTTGCGCCCAGAAGGACTCGCGCCAGAATGAACGATTTAGAGGGATTTCCGCACGAAATGCTTCGCGAAATTTACGAACAGCCGGCGGCGCTTCGCCGCACCGTTGCGTTATATCTGGATGGCAAAGGCCTTAGGGGCGACGTGGCTGACCGGTTGGCGGGGTGGTCCAACCCGTCTGGGGAGCTTTTAATTGCGGCCTCGGGCTCGAGTCGCCACAGCGGGCTGGCCGCGGAAATCCTGCTTGAGGATCTTTGCGGGCTTGCTGTGGATGTTGAATATTCGAGCGAGTACAGTTCTCGGGGTGGATCGGGTTCGCGCCGTCCGGCCGTCATCGTGATCTCCCAATCGGGCGAAACATCAGATACTCTAGCGGCATTGCGGGAAGCGCGTGGCCGCGGCGAACCCACGCTGGCCATCACCAATGTGGCGCTTTCCACCATGGCGCAGGAGGCCGGCGTCTCCATGCCGCTCGCCGCCGGAGCGGAGAAGGCCATCCCCGCCACGAAGAGCTTTACCTGCCAGTTGGCTGTCCTGTTTTTGCTGGGATTGTACGGGGGCCGCCGACGCGGACAAATGGGCGCGCTTGCGCTCAAGGAGAACATTGAGAAGCTGCTGGCTGTGCCCGACAGCATTGAAAACCAGCTCAACGGATGGCGAGGCGCAATGGCTGACCTGGCGCACAAGTACAAGGCCGCCAGCACCTTTCTTTACCTTGGCCGGGGCATCCACTACGCCATCGCGCGGGAGGGCGCTCTGAAACTGAAGGAGGCCTCCTATGTTCACGCGGAAGGCTACCCGACAGGCGAGTTGAAGCATGGGCCGAATGCGCTGGTGAGCGACGACGTGCCACTGATGGTGCTGGCCACAGTGGATAGGGACCTCGCCGCCTCGGTATCGCGCTATGAAAAGACGCTGCAGCTCCTGGACGACATGAAGAAGCAAGGCGCCAGGGTCATTGCTATTGCCAACGCGGGAGATCGGGAAGTGGCTGGCTTGGTTAGCGATTGCGTCGAGGTGCATCCTACAACCGAGTACCTGCTGCCCATTGTGGAGGTGGTGCCTCTGCAATTGTTTGCCTATTTCATGGCGCTGGAGCGCGGCGTGGATGTGGACCGGCCGAGAAATCTTTCCAAAGCGGTGGTCGAGGGCTAAACAGGCGGCGGGAGAAACTCGAAGAGACTTGTGGACATCCCGCCGGGGTAAAACCTATTGATTTTATTGACGTTATCGGCACTGTGAAATCGTGCCCCGTTATAAAGCGCCACCGGGGACTTTTTGGTTGTAAAGCGCCGATTGGCTGTAAATTAATAGCTTGCATTCCCTCAGCGGCTAAAGCCGCGCCCGGTTCTGTTCCATTCCATCGGCACGGCTAAAGCCATGCCCTTTCAAGACCAATCCAAGCAAGCAGATTCCGCACAAGAAGGAATTCCTCCGCAGCCTTTGGCCGTGGACGGGCAAATGGCCTTCCTTTCCGGCGCCAATATATCTTACTAATGCACCATCAAGAAAACTTGACAACATTTCACTCACTCTGCGATTCTAGCAGAGTCAGAAATTCTCTCGAACAGGCAGGAAAAACATACATGGCAAAGATTATCGGCATCGACCTCGGCACCACCAATTCGTGCGTAGCAGTCCTCGAAGGCGGCGAGCCCAAAG
>PLZC01000362.1 GCA_003151985.1 Acidobacteriaceae bacterium | reverse complement strand
TACAGAACAATTTGGACTTGACTTTTTTCCAATGGGATGCCCCCGGTGTATCTACTGATAAACAGCCTTTTGCATACTGTGCAGTAGAAGACAACTCACCCGGCGTAGACACAGAGAACACAAAGAGAGACCCTACACTATGAGATCCACAAAGCCGAATACCTCAAAGACAAAGCGAGACAGACGCAATGCGAGCTATGAAGATCAAACCCCAGCCAAACAAGATTTAATGAGGCGCTGCCATGACAAGGGAGTTACTACAATACGCCTTTGCGCTATGTTTGCAGTCTCCTATGCTTGTGCCGTGCAGGTTGTATATGGTGCCATAGATGCCTATAAGCCGCTAGGCAGCATGTTAGTCCATGCCCTGAAACACACGCTCTAGCTGCACACTATGCAGCGACTCAGCAACTATCTGAAAATAAATCGAAATAAATGCTCAAAAGGTGTCCAGTTAGGGAACTTGAGGACACTTAATATATGTGAGGGGAATTACTTCTCACGGATAGACTCTCGGAAGTGGGTCGCAGTACCCAATCCTGTTGACCCACTACTTTTTCAAGAAGGTATAAGACATGGCCGCATTAGAGATACTTACAGTTCGATTGAACCTGATGAAGGCTTATGGCGAGTACATCCGAAGCCTGTACAAAGACACCCAAGACGATGAGGGCAGCGAAGTGTTACTAGAAGCCCTGGCAATTTATGAACACGATATCGAACGCAGGATTGCAGGCATCGACGGTGATTTTGGAACCCTGTTCATTCTCAACAACTCAGGAGACAGAGGGCGCGGCACTCAAGGATTGGTATTACAACAAACCCCCCACGAATAACGTAGAGCAAGTTTATGGGCTGCTACAGCAGATCCTGATGGACCTTTCAGAGAGCGTGCTTTCTATCGAGAGCGAGTAACCATTTATGAAGGCAGAGTTTGACCGTGAGCGTGCTGAATATTTTGAGCAATACGAGCGCAGAAAAGCAGAAGACCTTTCGCAACGATTCAACGTCACGATGCAGTGACAAAGAGATTAACTTTGTCGGGGTGTCTCCCGACAATGCAGTGCGGTCCTCCGCTGCGAATCAGGACGGCACGTCTCACCTTGAACCGTCCTGGTCAACGTGATGACTTACAGGCCGCAACCCAAGTCAAGGGAAGCAAAGAAGTGAAAACAACCTAAGAGAAAAATTGAGAAAACAGAGGGCCGCCCGATAATGGCGGTTTTCTATTGAGGGTTAATGTGATTCTAAGCAAACTGAAGCTATTTATTGTACTCGGTTTTTATCTGCTGCAAAGTCATCACAATAGGATCAGTCCCCAAGCCGTATCCGATACCGTTAGCCAGTCCTTGATCCAGCACGTTGATCAAGTCAAACATAGTGGACTGAAAGGATATACCCCCGAAGCTTGTAGTAATATGTGCACCGTTCTTCCCGGTCTCATTGTCTTGAAGAGCAGTTCTGATTCGATTCAATTGTGGCGTAATTCCAACTTGATTCATGGTTACAACGCCGATCACTGTGCCACTTGCGTTGTCGAAGATTGGGGAACCAGAGAGCCCGTGAACCGCTACGCCTTGATAGACGATCATCGGAACTACGAGCCCCCCTATTTCTGGCGATATATGACTCGCGACACTCCCGCTGATGCAATATGGGGAGGTTACTCCATATGGGAATCCGACGACGGTGATGTCGTTACCGAGTTGCGCAGCGTGATTACTTCCCAACGTTAAGAATGTGAACTTTCGATTACTGACATTGCGCACTTTAAGTAAAGCAAAATCCCGAGATAACATTTGTTGCTTTGTTTCGTCAGGCATTGAGATGGGATCGGCAGGTTCGGGAATGTGGTTTCCTATCCTCACGAGGATCGACGAAACATAACTGTGCTTCTCGTCTGCGACAACGTGGCCAGCAGTCGCAATTAAGCCGTCTGAAGAGATTAGGAAACCGGTGCCGCTCCCCGCACCAGTGTGAATGTCCACTATCGCACTTAACAAGATCTGACATGCCTTCTGGTGACTAACTGGCTCTTCACTGTAGACAAGAATAGACAGAAGAAACGTTAAGCTAAACATGACTGTGGAACGAAGCGTCTTGGTGATTCCAATCATGGGTCTTTTACCTCGCTAACAAAGTATATCAAACAAGGGAGTGTAACTATATAAGTCCCAAAGATATTGCCCCTGCACTCATCAGGGGCAGTACAGCACGGGTCCATCCTCCTACCGTGCGATTGAACCAAGGGCAGTTTGAGCGCAACAATCTCCTGCCCTTGTGTTCGGTTTACACAAGATTGATATTGCTGTCCCTTTCTGGCTAGGGGCAGCAACGTGGACTCCGTTTGTCGGCGTCGTCCGGCCCTCCGGGGTCCACACTTATTTTGCACAGTATGCAGTGACAACATGACCACCAGACCTAAAACTACAGAACAAAGGAATAGACAAATGAATTCCGAATCACATCTAACGATCAATGTCCACGGCAGACGCAACGAAAGTCGTTGGGGATATGAAGTCTCCGGTTGCGCACCACTGAACCGCATGGTATGCGGTCGCCTCTATGCGTCCACTATCGCGCAAGTTGAGGCATATGCAATCCTTCACGCGCTGAGTACGATCACGGATGCGCAGATAGAACGCATGAGGGAACGCGGGCATAAAGAACAAGACAAGATAAGCATTCAGGTTTGCTCAACTAACTATGACCTCATGAGAGCACTGCGCAGAGGTTGTGTGTGCGACCATCTTTGCCCTGAGATGCTCAAGTTAGTTACATGGACCGAGCTCCTGAAGGCGTTCCGTAGATTTGAGATGAGGTTTTCTGTAGTCAAGGCACACGATCTTTCGGGGTTGTGGGAATTTCTAGATGCTCAGTTGAACCCTGCGACACACGGCGCACACGTCCCCGATGTAGTTCAATGCACGAGACAGGTTGAGGCAGCCTGAGCAGGTGGTAGCAAGCGTCTGTAACTCTACGATGAGCGACCCGCGTTGATAACAAAGGGGATAGGGGCCATTTGTAACTAGAAACATTTTGTCTCGGAACCGTCGCAATAGTTTCATTTGCGCTTAGCCAGTTGAGAGTTATTCCAGACTTTCTTGATTTTAGAGGATTCGCAAGGGCTGATGCGGGTTTTGCATACTGTGCAGCCGGTCGAGTGGTTCTGTCTGAAGACAAGTAACACGGGCCGCACCCCTTTCAATGTTGAAGATTAGCACGAATATCTATTTCCACACTATAACACACAACTAACTCGAAAACAGGTAATAAATTATGCGCATTTGGCCTTGGTCTAGGGCAGCACAAAACATTTCGGAGAAGAGAGACGCGCTCGAAGTTCAAGGCGGCGGTGGACTTACTAACCTGTCTTCCATCTGGTCTTTCTTAGATGGCGGCAACCGCTTCAATGAGTCAGGCGAGATCGTAAACGATCAAACGGCTTTGAGCCTTGCAACGGTCTTCACTTGTTGCAGAATCTTGAGTGACTCAGTGGCTAGCCTACCGTGTAAGGTATACACCCAGAATCCAGGCGGCAAGATGGAAGACTTTGATAATCCCTTGTCTCACTTGCTGCAAATTGAAGCCAACCCAGAGTGCTCAAGCTACAGCTTTATAGAGTCGCTTGTTACTCATTTGATGATTCGCGGCAATGGATACGCAGAGGTACAGCGTTCGGCTGCTGGTGACCCCGTGGCTTTGTGGAATCTCGATCCTCGCAAGACTGAACCTGTTCGGCTTGCCATTAGGGGCGAACTGGCCTACAAAACCTCTGATGGAATGACTCAAGGGCAGACCCGAATCGTTGCAGCGAAGGATATGCTTCATGTCGTGTTGTTCAGTTGGGATGGAATTCAGGGAGTCTCGCCGATTTCTCTTTTGCGTCAGACCCTTGGCTTGGCCATTAGTCAGCAGAAATTCTGCGCTCGATCGTTAGCTAATAACGCTGTGCCGTCTCTGGCAATCACGATTCCAGGGAAGCTCAAGCCAGAGGACAAGACAAAAGCCAGAGATGACTGGAATTCGATTCAGGCAGGGGTTAATCAAAGGGGTGTGGCTATCCTCGACGGTGGCATGGGAGTTACTCCGCTCGGTCTGTCTAATGATGACCAGGAATTGCTCGCGTCCATGTCGTTTACACGGGCACAGATTGCAGCGGCGTTCCGTGTGCCCGCCTCAATGGTGGGTGACATGACCCGCCTCAGTAACAGCAATCATGAGCAGCAGTCGCTTTCTTTCGTTCAGGACACTCTAACCCCAATCTTGAAACGAATCGAGATCGAGTTTCGTAGAAAACTTCTTCCCCCTGCCCCTAATGGCAAGCCGAATACAAGTTTCATTCTTTTTGATTTGAGGGAGCGTCTACGCGGTGACTTTGCATCAACTATGGAAGGGTACGCTACAGGCAAACAGAACGGCTTCTATTCTACGAACGATATTCGCAGAGAACTTGGAGAGAATCCAATCGGGCCACAAGGCGACATCTACTATCGCCCCGTGAATATGGTTGATGCCTCTCAGACAATCGACCCCGAGCCGACACAGCCCGTTGTAGTACCTGATGCAGTCGCAGCCGTCCGCGATACTCTATCGACCTCTGCCGGTCACATGCTTACCCTTTACAGGGATGCAGTGGGCAGGCTTGCGGCAAGGTCGGCAGACAAGCGCGATTTGCAGACCGTGCGCAAGATATTCGAGCCGTTAGCGGTGTCCGTTGCTGAGTTAGGGGCAGACAGTGCCAAACGTTCTACAAACGCCCCTGAGTGGCTGTATGAGCCGTCAAAGGCCATTGCAGATTACTTGTCGAAGCTAACTGAGCGTTCACTTACATGGAACGCAGACGAACTCGATTCAATCGCTGCCTCAGAACTTCAGCGAGTTACCAAAACCTTGATGCTTGCTGCCCATCGTAGCATTGCCGAATACACAGCCCTGAAAGGTCTACCGAATGTCGCATAAATTAGAGCAAAGAGCTATTAAAGCAAGTGAGATCCGCATTGCAACTTCGGCAGACGGTTTTAAGACTCTCTCAGGTTATGCCGTGGTTTTCAATAGTCCGAGTGTTGATCTTGGGGGATTCACGGAAATCTGCTCTCCGGGCATGTTTACGCGAACCCTTCAAGATTCGCCCGATGTATTGCTATTGCGTGACCATTCGAGTTCTCAGCTACTCGCACGGACTACAGCGGGAACATTGACCTTGACTCAGGATGCAAAGGGGCTTGCCTTCACTGCGACATTGCCTAAGACGGCCATTGCAGATGACACGGTAGAAAACATTAGGGCAGGAAATCTGAATTCGTGTTCCTTCGGCTTCAATGTTCCCGATGGTGGCGACAAGTGGACCTCTACTCCTGATGGGGCGGTCCTGCGTAGCCTGCTTGACGTGAACTTGGCAGAAGTCTCGATTACATCGTTCGCTGCCTACCCTGCGACCTCTGTAAGCCTTCGCAGTTGTCCCCCAAGTGTTCGCGGATTGATTAAGAGAATGAACTCTGACGGCTGCGATTGCGATTGTCCTGAGTGTATGGCAGACGATTGTGAAAACTGTTCTGATATCGCGTGTGAAGATCCAAACTGCCAAGAAAACGGCTGCCCCAATCAAGATGAGGGCCGACACAAGCCCCTCAGCCTATCTGAGAGGCATAGGCTGCACATGCGCCTAGAAGTAGCACGGCGCAAGTAACACAGCAACAACCTAACACCCCAAACAAGTTTGCAATCCAGGCACGCTGCCTAGCGGCTGCGTTCAATCGCGTGTGCCTTGGGTTGCCGTATGCGAGTAGTCAACCAGGGTTGGTTGCTGCACATACAAAAAATCCAATTAAAGCGAGAAATATATGAATCTGAACGACATTACTTCTAAACGCAATAAGCTGATGGTTGACGCGAACGCACTTATCACCAAGGCTGAAGTCACTACGGAAGACCGCAGCAACTTTGACCGCATGATTGCTGATGCCGATGCAATGAGCGCAGACATTACCCGCATGAAGGCTGTTGAGGATTTCAATTCTGAGCGGCGTTCTTCCCGGCGTCCCCCGCGTGCGGGCTTCGGCAACGAAGATCACAGCGATGAGACCACTACGAATCAGAAGCGGGCATTCAAGGAATGGTTTAGGACGGGGCAGATTAGTTCTGAGAATCGGGCTTTCCTGCGTACCGAAGAGCAGAGAGACCTTGGGGCTGGCACTATCTCTGATCCAATAACGGGCGGCAATGTTTTGGTACCTACAGGGTTCGATCCTATCTTCCATGCCAGCCTGAAGAACTATGGTCAGTTGGCGGACGCGGTCGGACAGCTTAGCACCTCCTCGGGAGGTCCGCTTCTGATAGCAGCCGATAACGATACTGCTCAGGGCTTGACTTTGGTCGGCGAGGCTGTAGCAGCCGTGGAGACTGATCCCACCGTTTCAGGGCAGACTAGTTACACGGATACTCTGACTTCAGGCCTCGTCAAGATTTCCAACCAGCTGCTTCAGGATTCGGAATTCGACCTTGATAGTTGGATTGCTAACAAGTTTGGCCTTCGTTACTATCGCGGTCTGACAAAGATGATTACGCAGGGCAACGGTTCTAACATCCCTGCATTGGCTTCGACGCTGGGAGCGACCTCCGTAAATCCGACTACGATTACATACACGGACATTGTTGGCCTTTACGGCTCACTCGATGCAGCCTATGTGCAGAACGCTTCGTGGGTAATGACCACTGCGACACGTGCGGTGCTGATGGGCCAGCTGTCAACCACTGGGCAGCCCATCCTTCAGATGGACGTTTCGGGAAATCCGTTCTCGTCTATCTTCGGTCGGCCTATCGTGATCAGCGAATTTTCTCCCGCGGTTGCCGCAACGAACAAGCCAATTCTTTTCGGCGATCTGAAGTCAGCATACGTCCTGAGAAAAGCGGGTGGGTTCGCGATAAAACGACTTGATCAATTATTTGCGCTCACGAATGAGACTGGCTATGTGCTGTTTGCTCGCGCGGGTGCTTATAACGTCAATCCGGGTACGGTTCCGGTTCGTAATCTTACCATGCACGCTTAATTAACTAGGAAAAGGGCTGCCTTGTGTAATGCGGGGCAGCCCTTTTCGTTTGGGATATATGAAGAAAATCAAAGTCAAGATTATCAACAACAGGGACCGCGAAGGCAGTTTGCCAGCGGGTGCA
This sequence comes from Acidobacteriaceae bacterium, assembly GCA_003151985.1. Lineage (GTDB taxonomy): Bacteria > Acidobacteriota > Terriglobia > Terriglobales > Acidobacteriaceae > Telmatobacter. The sequence goes on along the minus strand of PLZC01000362.1, from coordinate 14,959 downwards.
GTGCTCGATATGCCAGAACTAACAGCCCGCGTATGGATTAAGCAAGGGCTTGCAATTGAAGTCCAGGGGCCAACAACAGAGCGTGAGTATGCAGTCAGACAGGCTCTCGAAAACGCGATGCTAGGGGAGTAATGATCGTGGCTAACGAATTGGATTCAAATGGTAGACCGATGCTGCTTAAGGTTCGCGCTCTTAAAAGTACGGAGTCAGATGGTCTTGTTTTAGAAGAGGGCAGGGTCATGAAGATATTACTCGGAACCGCTCTCAAGTTGATTCGACTTGGCATCTGTGAACGGAAGAATCCGAGAAAATCAGGAAGTCGGCGCAGGAAAGCAATTGCAGAAAAAAAGGCAAGGCTAGCAAGCCCTGAAATCGTTATTGAAAAGGTCGTGTAAATCGTGCCAGCAAGAAAAAAGAGTTTGACGCTCCTGAAATTGAGCGGGGGCCTGCGCAACCATCCCGGTCGTTATGCCGGAAGGACTGACCTCGCATCCTGCCCCGATGGAATTGGAGAGGCGCCTGCACATATTTCGATTGCTCGAAAGCATATATGGGCAGAATTGATTGCCCAATTGCCTGAAGGCCATCTACAGAGCGCAGACCGCTTTTTGCTGGAGGTAGTCACGGGGCTTATGGCAAAGCAGCGCAATCGACGCGCCCTGATTACCAAGGGTGAGATTTCCCTGCTCCTGAATGCCCTGAGTAAACTTGGATTGTCCCCTGTAGACCGCAGCCGTGTAATCATTCCCGTAAAGCCCCAGAAGAACGCATACAGCGAAGGCTGGGACGCTCTATAAATTCGAGCTATGAATCCGAGAAGCAAAACTGCCCCTCATCCGATTAAGGACAAGGGGCAGTTTTGCTGTCTGTATCTTCTAACACCGGTTAATACTGTTTGTGGGAGACGGTAAGCTGCCATCTTACGGAACCCTGGGCTGACGTATGCTGATGGTGGTTCTGAGCAGGAAGAGTGTGGCCCATAGCAATAGAGATTTCGTGACCGCATCCTTCACAACGGTATATTCCAGGATTCGAAGCCGAAGTTCCTGCACTGTGAATAACATCGAATGCAGGATCAGAGCTTATCTGTATGAAGTCCTTATTCTTGTACATTGCCAATGTGTAACCCCTTTCTTGAAGGTTTAGATTGTACCATGATCGCGGCTTTGGCGGTCTGGTATCGGCTCTGTTCACATATCATCCAGCTTTTGTGTTGATCCGATGTAAAGCTCAGAACAATGCCCCACTGCCTATAACATCAGGTGGTGGGGCTTTTTGTTGTTTGTGGCTAACGTCCACTGTTGACGTAATGTGACTCTACTTATTTAGCGCACGAATTGAAATAGTAGTTGATGCTTTTGATACAAAAAAATCAAGATAAGGGAGAGCAAAGCAACGACAACGATACGAAAGGTCCACTTGTAGAACGGCTCACCTGTTTTCACCCGACGCCACTCTTTTTAAAGAACTGCCTGTGTCGCGTCGATGAGTTCATTGGCCTTCAGGCTCACCTCATCAAAGCCCGCAGGGGAGTGAATGACGTCGCGAAGATCATTCATGGCCTTGTTGATGGCTTTGGACTCATCTTCCTCTGGGTTTAGTCGGAGCGATATACGTGCGGTCACCTCATGACTCTTTCCGAATAGAGGATTGCTTTCATCGCCCAATTTAGTGGGTGATTTCCCTGACTGGATTTCAAGTGCGTGCGCGACAAGGGATGCCACATCATCACGCAACCCATTAATCCACTCCTGACGAAAACCAGATATTCTTGATTGGTTGGCGATGAGCAGACCTGCAAGGGACACTCCCCCGGCGATCAGTGCAGCTTCTACAGCATCTGGCAACCATGCCATAATTTGCTGGCCTCAATTCTAGATTTGCCTTGCACATTTATATTGGGTTCAACATCATCATATATGCCTGAAGCGAGATCAGCGGATGCGCTCCGGTACTTCTCGTGCTAGTCGCATGCCTGCAATGAGGCAAGCCCCAAGGTAGACCATCCCACGATTTAGACGGGGCATCCCTGCATCGGGGTCAAACATCGCTAGTCTGCCCCGTGGTGGTGATGCGATTGCTTCGCTACCAGATAAGACACGTTGCCCTGAAAGATTTCATTGGGCAGATACCGCCGATGCTCACCGCACAGCGGACACTTACAAGCAATCCAGGATGAGGGCAGAGTCTCGACGGGTGCAGGGATGTTTTCACGGCAGCCTTTACAGCAAAGAACGAATGCGTGTTGGTTTGGCGGGCCTTGGAACATGGAGACAGTATAGGCGAATACAAGGCGAAAGTCACCTGCCCCCTAAGAATCTGAGCAATGTCCTTCTGCACCATATTGGAAAATGGCCGATCTTCCTGATAAGGGTGTACCGCTGAGCCAGCGCATAGTAATGGTCACGAGCGAACAGTTTAAGGTGTTCACGGATGGGTTCACACCTGCAAAGGCGGTCGCAACAAATCGGCTTACCACAAGGACAGTAAACCATGACTAAATCACTGGATATTGGTTTATCGCAAGCTCCGCAGAAGACGTAAACAGGAAGTTCAAGATTATTTTCCAAGGCGGGTGTGCTCAATGTCTGTCCTCTTTCTTGTGGTGTGTCGGTATTTGTGGTCTGAAATGAACTTTTGCACAGGTTTGCCACGATGTCAAGCAAAATAAAAATAAAACTTCCCTATAGCGCAAGCATACACGTGAGAATCTTGCCTGTCAATCATTATTTATAGCGTAGCGTTTAAGATTTTCAAGGCTGGCTCTGCCCATGACTAGCGACCCAAAGGAATAGGGCAGGAACAAGCCCTGTAAAAGCCCCGTCCTGTCCTTGGGCTGGGTAGACAGTCAGACCACACTGCAAGGTATCAGGACGCATGCGACTTGGGTTTGCAGAGCAGATCGACTTCTCCCGGTTTGTTGAGGTTAAACACACGTTCATACACTTCGAGCGGTGTGCCATCAATCACCACGGTATCGCCCAGGTTAGGAACAGCACTGCTGTCGATGTCGTAGCTCCTCGCAAGAGGAAGGTGACCACTGGCATTGATCGTGACTTTCATAATCAGACATTGTAGACGAAACGTGATGCGTGCTACCAGCGGAAGCCCGTCCTGCCCCTTGTGTGGTTGTGGTGAGGGTTGACTGTCCTGCGAACTCCGGCGCGTTAAATCTTGGGTGCAGAGTGTGCAGCCCGCTCCTCAAGTGGGTCGATCCATCCGTAGTGCTTGGCACGCTCATCGGTCAATTGGACGGAACCAAAGATTACATGTGAATCATCCTTGCCCCCATGACGAGTTCAACGAGATCAGGGGTGTGAACACCATCCTGAGCAAGCTCCTTCAATAGGGTTCGACCATCCTTGTAGTCTTTTCGGCGCATGCAGCTTAGCTCACGAAAATCGTTAGAACTGATGTCGAGAGTCAAATATCGACCGACAGCAGGTGTGCTCTGCGGGCGAATCACGATGATGAAATTCCTCATGCCCGAAGCCTAGTCTCCCCGACCGGCAAGCGCAACCACACGGCGGGTGACGGGTCCAAGATGGCGGGCCAATGCGTTCTGGGCGGGGTTGGGGTGCAGGTACGCAGGGAGCGAATTGCTTTGGTGGCTGTTTTGATGGCTGTTTGGTTTGTACTTTGGGGCTATTTAATGCGACATAATGCAAAGATAGATTCGCCTCTATGTGTTGTAATCACTATATTTATTCGACATTCTGCTACACTATGCGACAAACAGCAAAACAGCCAAAAGCTGATTGTAAATCAGGAGGCCGGGGCAGGCGTCTCCGCACACGCCCCATGCGTCGCGGGACGATACGATGAAGCGTGTCGCAAATAAAGCTGGCTTGGCAATCGAAGTTCGTGCTGCTTGTCGTGCTGCCCTTTGTGGCAGCCAGCGTGGTGCTCCAGGCCCATTGGTGGGCAGTGCAAGACGCAGCTGTTGCCATCTGGACGGTGGGCCTGAGCCTGATGCTGGCGCTCATCACCTGGCAACTGCGCGCAGCCACACCTGCGGCGGCCTTCACCGGAGCCGTTATTACTGCCAGCCTCATGTTTTCTACCGTGATTTTCCCCTACAAGCCATGGCAAACAGCGCTTGTTCCTGTGCTTGTGGTATTCGTGCTTTCCTCAATTGCTACCCGGATGGGCCGGGAACAGAAGAAGAGGCTCGGCACGGCGGAGAAAAAGGGAGGACGCGCCGCCTCCCAGGTGGCGGCAAATCTTGGCTTTGCCGCTCTCGTGTCTGATGGGATGACGCAATCCTGGCTCACCGGCACCGGGTGGTTTCCCCACCCGAGCTTGGTGCCCGGCCTCTTGTTCGCCGCAGGACTGGCAGCGCTCGCCGAAGCCGCGGCGGACACTGTTTCTTCCGAGGTAGGCCAAGTGCTTGGCGGCCGCCCGCGGATGATCACTTCCCTGCACTCTGTTGAGGCCGGCACCGATGGGGCAATCAGCCTGGCCGGGACGGCAGCCGGAGTCATCGCTGCCGGGATCGTCGCACTGACCGGAGGCCTAGCCCTGCGAGGAGGCCTCACCATGATTGTTATCAGTTGGGCAGGTGGCGTCTTCGGGCTTTTCTTTGACAGCCTGCTGGGAGCAACCCTGGAGCAGCGCAGCCGGCTCAACAACGACGCCGTCAACTTCCTCTCGACCGCCAGCGCCGCGGCCTTCTCTCTGGTTTTGCTGGCAATCGTTCCCTACCCCGGGGTTAACTAGCTGTCAAGCGGACTGCTGAAGCTCTCACTTTGGTGAAGGCCACGGCCTTTTAGCCCCCGAGGGAATGCACTTTTTCAACAATTTACATTCCCTCGGGGGCAATTTCTACGGTTTCACGGTGATCGGAACCTCGCTGGCTGCCACGTTGCTCCCTGCCACAATCAGCCGCCCATGCACCGGCGCGGAGAGTTTTTCAGGGAATTGAAGTTCCAGCGAAATCGGCTTTGACTCACCCGGCATCAGGTCGAAATAGTTGTCGCTGTAAATTGACTGATATGGCTTAGGCCCGTCCCACTCGACGCGCAACCGGATCAGGCGCGCATAGTCCTTTCCGCCCTGAAGATTGAGCGAAAGCGTGGCGCCGTTGCCGCTTGCCTTGGCTTGAATCGCCGCGCCCGTTTGCACCGTGGCTACGGGCAGTTCTTTCAACATTTGAAAAAGCGGCTTCTCGCGCAGGGATAAAAGTTCCGCATAGCCAGTGGCTGGACGGTCGCCTGTGGCCGCCGCCAGCATTTGCGCAAATATCCCGAAGTAAGCGCGCGAAACCGGCATGTTATCGAACTGCTCATCAAGAAAATCCCCGCCGGGAGCTTCCCAGGATGGCGTGAAGCCGGTGAATGCAACCGTTCTTCCTTGACCATATTGGCCCGTAACCAGCAGCGGATGACCTTCGACTGTCAGCACCACCTTCCCCGGTGTCGCATCTTCCACCTGGTTGTAGCCGGAGAGGCCAAACTCTTTCAATCCCGCGTCTGTCCAGGAGGGATCGACCGCCAGGATCTCCTTGATCGTCTCTTGGGTGGCTGGAAGTTGCTGGCCCGCGGAGTAAGACGGATAGACTACATCCTCATTCTGCGTGCGGAGTTTCACGGGCAAAATGTCGAGAAGGGGCGTGAGTTCCAGGCAAGCGCCTTTGGCCGCGCCGCCGTGGAAGGCCGCGTCTCCTCCGCTATGGATAAAGCCCACGCCTTGATGTACTGCCTCTGCCAGCCCTTCGCCGATCCCGGGCTCTACGAGCTTCCAGAAGTGATCGATCGGCCCCAGCCATACTACGTCGTATTTGGCGCGAATGCCCTCGGCGCTCTTGAGCTCAGAAAGGCGATCGAGGTTGGATTCGTCGATAACATCCACCTTGGCGCCCAACGCCTCCGCGATGGATGCGATAGGCTGGCCGTAACGTTTCAAGCCAATCACCAGCACGCGCGGAGACTTGGCAAATACTCTCGGAGTTACCTTGATGTAAGTGGTATTGAGGTTGCTGACGTTGCCATTCTTTTCCGTGGCGCGCCCACGAAGAATGTAGACGCCGGGCTTCTCCGGAGTTACCCAGTCGACTAACCCAACCTGCTTGCTGCTATCTCCAGGAGTATCTGCATCGAAGCTCTTGCTCCAGACAACTTCGCCGCCGGGAGTTAGGATCTCGCATTTGACGTCCACAAGGACATTGCGCCGATAGTCGTTGGCAACCCACACGGGTATCTGAAGGCGCTTGCCGGAGACCTGGGATTCCAAGGCCCCTTCATAGGCAAAGCTGACTGCCAGCTGCTCCTGCGCGCGCTTGTAGAAGTAGTAATTCATTTTTGGAATGCCGTTGGAATCGACCATGCCAAATTGGATTCCCGGATAGATGTCGCGGAAGGCCCAGGAGCGAATGCCGTTGATGGGCGTGTGCATCTTCCGCCGGAAAGCCTCGGTGGCGTAAGAGAGGGTAAATGCGTGCTGCAATTGCAGGGCGTCAACGAGTTCCTGCGCGGAGCCTATGTTCTGGTCAATGTAAGTGTGCGCCTCGCGAAACATGTTGAATACGCCGAAACCGGCGTCGGTGTACTCCCACGCGGACCAATACATATAGGCCTGAATGTCGACCGGCAGGTTGTAAATGCGCGGGCGATTCTTGGTGGACCACATCTGGTCCGGGGTAAGTGCTTCTTTGAATGTTTCAATGCTTGGCGGCGAAATCTCGCCGTATTCGGAGATGATCGCCGGTTGGAATTTTTGATAAAAGCGGTAATTCGGGTTCCAAGTATGACTTTCTCCCATGTCACACAGGCTGGGATGGAAGATGGTGTCGGGCGTCAATGGTTGAATCACCTTTGCCATTTCGGCGATAAAGAAGTCGTATCCCTCTTGCGGTCCCGCCCATACTCCACTTACACGCGCTTCGGCCAGGGGACTCCACTGAATGATGGAGGGATGAATGCGGAGCGCCCTGACAATGCCGTCCACTTGCTCGCGCGAGTTCTTGAGGAAAGGTTCACGGCGTGGATTGCCGGCCTCGACAACCTGGTAAGGTCCAAACTGCGTGAACGGGAGCTGGATAAAGATAATAAGACCAAGCTGATCGCATAGGTCGTAGAAATCCTGCTTCTCGACAATTTGAGTTACCACATGATTGGAGTAAGTAGCCTTGAGCAGGCGAAGGTCGCGCTCGTATGTCTGGTGAGTTGTTCTCGATGGGTAATAATCGCCCATCGGGTACCACACGCCCTTGAGGAAAACGCGCTTGCCGTTAAGGCGGTAACTCAGATCCTGGTCGCGCGATATGGTGCGGATGCCGAATGTGGTGCTGCCGCTGTTTCCGTTTGCTCCAGCACCCGCCGAAATCTTTGCATCAAGTCGATAAATATTTTGCGCTCCAAGATCCCATGTCCACCACAGTTGCGGGTTCTGTACAACTGTCTCCTGAACAAACCGGTTATCGCCGGGCTGAAGTGTGAGGGTTTTTGCCTGCACATGGATTGGATCGCCGCTGAAATTGACAGGCGTAAGATCAAAGGCGATCTGCGCATCGCCTTTTCCATCGCGATAATTTTTGGCGTTGCCGGTAATTTCCAGGGTGGCGCTTCCGTCGGGATTCAAGGCCTTGGTATATACGTAAAGATCTTCAAGGACTACAGGTTCGGATATCTGCAATTTGACATCTCGATACAGACCCATCGTCATGGACATATTGGCGTAAACCGGGACTCCGCCCCAGCCTCCGCCCAGGTAGTAAGGCGGCTTCGTAAGTGGAGGAGTATTTGGCTCCACCTGCAGGCTGAAGCTTGTCTTCAGATACTCGGTGAGGCCTCGGCCTTTGGGGAGCCATGGGCAAGTGACCTTGACCACAAGGACGTTGTCCGCGCCATACTTTAGCCGTTTGGAGGCGTCGAAAGAAAATCCTTGGGCATCCCCTTCGTGCTCACCAAGCCTTTCTCCATTAACCCAAATTGTCGAGAAATAGTCGACCCCGTCGAACTGCAGGCGGACCAGCTTGCCCGAGGCCTCTGCCGGCACCTTGAAGGTCTTCCGGTACCACCATTCCTGGTTGTTGATCAAGTTCAAAGCCTTCGATTGCAGAAAGAGATCTTTGCCCTTGAGGCCGGTCTGCAACTGCACTTCGCCGGGAACCTGCACAACGCGAAATGAGGCATCGTCGAAGCCCGGCTTGTACGCCCCTTTTGATTCGCCCTCGCCCATGGGGAATGAGCCAAGTTTCCACCCGGAGCCGCTCAGCAGCGTCTCAACTGTTTGAGTAGTGGGGGCAGGTTTAGGAGCCGGCTTGCCTGCATAAAGAAACCCCTGACCGAGCATCGTGAGCACAATGGCCAGGGTAAATCCGGCTCGCAGCAATCCATGATTTGTTGCCGGTTGTGCAAAAGTGATTCTCGAGCTGGACGTCGTTTGCTCGGTGGCTGCTGGGGTCATTTATGCTCTCCTTGCGATGTTCAAAAAAATAAAGAAAGGTAGGGGGCAAGAAGAAGATCGCCCCTCAACCGGCAAGAAGGATAGAAGGCTGGCTGATGATTGCAAAGCAAAAAGGAGCGATAGGGGATTATTTCGCTGGTTGAAACCTGACGAAACCTGCGGCATGCGATGTTTCAGAAGATTGCCCAATCGCATGTCGGAAGCACTAGCTAGAATTGTGAGGACGGTTGGTGCCTCAGGAGCGTTGAAAATGGATTCGCCGTTGAATGCCCTCAATGCTTAGCTCACTCGCCGCGAGCGCCCCCAAATAAATGAATGGTTCATCCTGCAAAACAACCGACAGTTGGCGAAACAAGAGTGTCATTTGATAAAGTGCTTGGACAACAACAGCAAGTTAGCCCCGCTTCGCGGAAAAGCGAGTCAGCATGTTAGCCGAATCGTGCGATGGAATGGAACCTCAACCTACGGTTCACTCCTAAGCGACTGGCCGCCGTTGAGACCATTTGAAAGTCAATAATTCGCAATGCGAACTTCAGATTCGCCACACTAGCAAACCCGAACGCACTCTATGCCCAGCAGTGCAGCGAGCTTGGCAAGTTGCCCATGCCTGCGCCCCAATCCAATGGCACAGTGATGCGCGGCTCCCTGCCGGTTCCACTCCTGCATAAACGCACGCGCCCCGATGGGAAAGCGATAGCGGCTGTTGGTGTTGCCGATCTCGAGAATTGGACCGGGCACGGACTCGCCCTCGGCTACCACGAACTTCAGCGATCCCTCGCCATCTTCTGCAACAGAAAGCAGCGTGACCGGACCATGACTGACGCTCATTTCAATCGACAGCCCGCTGCCCACCTTGCCGTGGTAAACACCCAGAGGGCGTAGCTTGGGCTTGCCGGCGGCGATGGCGATATGGCCGGGACCGTCGTGTCCCATAAGGATCACGTCTTCCACAAAATCGGTGGCGTAGTACTCCGTGAATGAGCCGCCCGCACCCAGGGAGTCAAGTATCTTCATGGCCTGCGCGTTCTTGATTTCCAACTCGCCGGCGACAGGAATGCCTCGCGCCGTGAGCAGGCTGTTGCCAACGATAATGGAGCTTAGCGTGTCTTCGTTTTCGGCGATTCCCGAGCCCTTGTAGTAATAGGCCAGCGAACCGAGGCGATGTTTTTGCACCAGCAGATCGAGAGCCAGGGAAGTGCGCGCGGCGCGTTCAAGTTCTGCTTGCGTGCATTCTGGCATCACGTCGAAGGCTTCTCGCATCAAGCCCACCCGCGGGGCAATCTGGGCGCCGTCGATCTCCCGTCGCAAAGCTGAAAGCTCGTCTACCTCGACAATCTCGATATACGTTCCAAAGACTTTGGATTGCAACGTCAGATCGGAGTAAATGTCGAGCATGCCGCTGTAATAATGGCCCATCACGCCGAGGCGGTTGTGTTCCATGGCATGAGCCACTCTTGAGGCCGCCAGCCAGTCTTCAATTTCGGCCCAGACGGCATCGTGGTCATCCAAAAGGCCGGTGACCTGGTGGAAATCGATCCCGCAGCGGCGAAAGACGTTTGAAATCTCGGGTACGGAGCAGGCCTGGCAATGCGCCAGCCATTCACCGGTCATCGCAGTGCGATCCTTCATCCGGTTGAAGGCTTCATAGTCGATGGCGGCTTCGGGCGAGAGATTGAGCAGAACGACCGGCGCTTTTGCACGCCGGACTACCGGTAGAATTGTGGAGGAGAGCGCATAAGTAGCCACGTGCAGGTAGATCAGATCGACGTCGTGTTGCCGAAACGCATGACCCGCGGCGATAGCCATTTCCGGGCAATCGATAAGCCCCAGGTTCACAACTTCCGTGCCGCCAGCCTCAAGCCTCGCGGCAATCGAGCGGTTATAGCCTTCGAGGCGTTCTTTCAAGCCTCGGAACTGATCCCAGTAGGTATCGAGGCCCACGCTGAAGAGGCCGACGCGATGCCGTTGACTTACGCTTGCCAAGCTACTTTCTGCCATAGGAAAACGATACGCCGTGCGGGCAGGGTTGGTAGCTCGCTGCCTGATGATCTTGCGCAAGAACATCCTGAGCCCCGGCCGCCAAGTGTTACTCTCAGTGGACTGAGTGCGGGAATCCCCAAAATCCAATGATCCCGCCCGAAGAAGGAGGTTACATTTGACGGTGGCGAATCATGTTGGAGGCCCTTTGAATCCGGGCCTTGTATTTGAAATGGTGCAGGCTCACCAACGCACGGCGGCCTTGAAGGCCGCGATCGATCTGGATGTGTTCAGGGCTGTGGGAGAAGGGCCGGGCGACGCGGCTTCCATCGCGCGCCACTGTTCGTCATCCGAGCGGGGCATTCGTATTCTCTGCGATTTCCTGACCATCAATGGCGTTTTGGCGAAGGAAGACGGGCATTACGTGCACACCCCGACAAGTGCCGCGTTCCTTGATCCGCGTTCGCCTGCGTGCATGGCTTCAGTAGCTCAGTTCCTCAGTAACCCGGCGCTGCGCGACCCTTATGACAACCTTGCGGAGGTTGTGCGCAACGGCCGCACCACACTTCCCGGCGATGGAACCGTGGAGCCGGAGAATCCGGTCTGGGTGCAGTTTGCCGAACAAATGGCGCCGATGATGGGGCCGATGGCGGGTCCACTGGCCGCGGTGGTGCTCGAAGGGCACTCCGGCCCGATGCGCGTTCTGGATATTGCCGCCGGTCACGGCCTGTTCGGCATCGAGATCGCCAAACAGAATTCCGAGGCCCAGGTGACGGGCCTGGACTGGGCACCGGTGCTGCGGGTGGCGTTAACCAATGCTCGCAAGGCCGGTGTTGAGGAACGATATAACATGCTGCCCGGCAGCGCATTTGATGTGGACTTCGGCGGGCCGTATGACGCCGTGCTGCTTACCAACTTCCTCCACCATTTCGATCAATCCACGTGCGTAGGGCTGTTGCAGAAGGTGAGGAGCGCGCTCAAGCCGGGAGGGCGTGCCGCAACGCTTGAGTTCGTGCCCAACGAGGATCGTGTCTCCCCACCCACGCCTGCAGCATTCAGCATGACCATGCTGGCCACAACCGCGGCAGGAGACGCCTATACGATGAGCGAACTGACAGCCATGTACGAGCAGGCAGGCTTCAGGGGCATTACGGGTCATCCAATCCCGATGAGCCCGCACACGGTAGTGATGGGGAGCGCTTAAAGAGGGAGTGCGCTGAGCCGGCGAAGAACCAACGCGGCTTAGTGACTTGCCGCGGCCATGCGCACCCGCAGCGTGGCCGCACAATCGAAAATCTCTGCCTTGCTGACTCCAGCAGCTTCGTACATGGCAAAGATATTTTCATCGGGCGTTTCCGGAGATATGGTGTGCGACGCGGCCAGGATGTAGCCGCCCCCGTCCGCCGTCATGCATCCGATCAGCTCCTCTGTAGCGCGTTGCACTTCTGCCGCGGTGGCATTCGGCAGCATCTCCTGTGTATCGACGCCGCCCATAAATGCCAGGTCACTGCCATATTCACTCTTAAGTTCCGAAGACTTCATGCCCGGGCAGTTGCTCTGGATAGGATTCAGAATGTTGACACCGATTTCGATGAGGTCGGGAATGATGGGGCGAACTGCGCCGCAACTGTGAAATGCGACGGGCAGTCCGCGCGAAGCCCCAACTTCAATGACGCGTTGCAGGTTCGGCTTCACAAGTGCCCGCCAGTGCTTCGGACTCATCATCATGGTTCGCTGACCGCCCGCGTCGTCTCCGGTCCAATACCAATCCAATGCAAAGCGATCGCAAGCGGCCGTGCCAAGGTCGATGGCAAAATCTGCGCAGCGGTGGAACATCTCGAATGCAAGTTCCGGGTCCCCGGCAATATCCGTCATTCCGTCTTCCATGCCGCGGAGCCGCCAGTACATTTCAAAGACGCATGGGGAAACATCGCAGCCTATGAAGAAGTCGCGACGGTCGCGCAAAACCGGATCCATCAGCGCCAGCAATTCGTCACGCCTGTCAGCGGGAAACTGGTATGCCAGCACTTGTTCGCGCGAGGCGCCGGCTAGCGGGGATTTCGAGATCTGATTGAACCCGTGCCTCTTCTCCCATGTGATGCCCCACCAATCGATGTGCGTCTCGCCGTCCCGCTCGTGTTCGACACCTTCCATCGCAAAATTGTTGTTCACCCATGTCTGCTGGATATCGTTTCCCATCGCTTCCGACACGGCGGAGACGGGAATATCCAACAGACGGCTGAGTTTGCGAGCGGTTTCGGGATGAAACCACATGAAGATGGGGACGCGATCGACGGGCTGCTTGCCGAGGGCTGCAATGACACGTTGCTTGTGGTTCAATCTCATCAAGGCATCTCGGCCCTACGCCGTCGCCGCATCAGCCACGGACTGCAAGCCCCGCGCTTCAATTTCGAATTCGCGAATCTTGTACTTCTGAATCTTGCCGGAGAGGGTGGCCGGGAAGTCATCGACGAAACGGACGTACTCGGGAACCTTGTAGTAGGCGATCTGGCCCAGGCAGAACTCGCGAATCTCCTCCTCAGTAGCCGTCACCCCAGGCCGCAGGCGTACCCAGGCCATCACGATCTCGCCCAGGCGGGCATTGGGAATTCCCACCACCTGCACCTCGTCCACCTTGGGGTGCGTGTAAAGGAACTCCTCTACCTCGCGGGGGTAGATGTTTTCTCCGCCGCGAATGATCACATCTCTGGAGCGGCCGGTAAGGTGGATGCAGCCGTCCTCGTGCATAATTCCCAGGTCGCCGGTGTGCAGCCAGCCGTCTTCGCGGATTACCTGCGCCGTGCCGTCCGGATCGCCGTCGTAGCCCTTCATCAGCGCATAGCCGCGCACGCACACCTCGCCTTGCTCGCCCACGGGCAGCAGTTGGCCGGTCGTCAAGGAGGCGATCTGGATCTCTGTCTGCGGCATGGCGCGGCCCACCGTCGTGACGCGAATATCCATGGTGTCGGCGGCGTCGCTCATGGTGACCACAGGCGAAGTCTCGGTCTGGCCATACGCTATCACCAGTTCGCCGCAGTGCATCTCGTTCAGCACACGTTTCATCAGCTCCACGGGACAGGGCGCGCCAGACATCATGCCGGTGCGCAGGCTGGTCAGATCGAAACTGGCGAAGTCCGGCAGCGCCATCTCCGCCACGTACATGGCCGGGACCCCGTAAACCGAGGTGGCTCGCTCGTCATGAACAGCTTTGAGGGTGGCGCGGGGTTCGAATGTCCAGTTGGGAAGTATGAGAGCCGCGCCGGTGTTGAGCGCCGTCATGGTGCCGATGACGCATCCGTAGCAGTGGAACAGGGGTACCGGTACAACGATTTTGTCTTGCTCGGTATAGTGGAAGCCCTGGGCCAGAAACTGCCCATTGTTCACAATGTTGTGGTGGGTTAGCAGAACGCCCTTCGGCAAGCCAGTCGTCCCGCTGGTGTACTGGATATTGGCCACGTCGTCCGCAGCCACGTTTGCGGGAAGCTGGCCGGGCGCGTCCAGCAGGGCGAGCCAGTCAGGAGTGTCGAAATACACCGTGTTTTCGAGTTCCAGGGTGAGCCCGTGCCGGGCGCGGCCCAGAATTTCTTCGTAGTCGGCTCGCTTGTCCCGGCGCCACAAAAAGAGCGCTTTCATGCGCGATCTTTGCAGGGTGTACTGCAGCTCATGGGAGCGGTAAGCCGGGTTGACGTTCACCAGCGCCGCACCGGCCCTGGCACAGCCCATGTGCATCATCAGCCACTCGATGCAGTTGGTGGACCACAGCCCGACGCGATCGCCCCGGCGGATGCCGAGCGACCACAGGCCACGCGCCACGCGGTCGGCTTGCTGACTGAGTTCGGTCCAGGTAAAACGCCGCGATTGATGGCAAGACGCCACAGCCAGCCGGTCTCCGAAGCGCTCGGCGGCGCGGTGCAGGAGGTCGCCAATGGTCAAATCCAGCAAAGGACGGCTGGGGCCGCGAGTGTAGCTCGACGTTAAACGGGTCTCTTCAACAGGCATGGTTCTGGCTTTGAAACGATGAATCGAAGTTTACACCTCTGCACCCGGTCGCGAAGCGATGCGAAACCCAGTTCACGAGGCTCAAGGAACGAACGGGCGCGGTTGCGGCGGGGCCGGGAATTAGCGCAAAACATGGTGTTTTCGGCTCGAAATGGGCCGAAATCTGCAGGTACAGATTACTGATCAGTTATTAACTTAAATTCTTATTCTGTTCATTTATTGGCAGTTACACGCGATGGGGGCCTCTAAAAGAGGGCTCTAGAGGGGGAGGGTGGGGGTACCGGGGGGTACGGACCGGGGACATAGCTGACAAGTCGTGGAGTCTCCTATAGATAGTGTGCGCCAAGTGATCGAAATTATATGCAACGGGAAGAGGGGAAAAAGGCTTGAACTGGGATGAAAGTCCTGCGCAGTGCGTCCCTCAGGGGCTAAAGCCCATTGATTTTATTGGCTTTATCGGCATCCTTCGGCTGCGCTCAGAACAGGCTAGAAGTCGTGCCCTTTCAAAGCGAACAAATCTCGTTTGAGGCGGAGCCCTGATCCAGTGTTTGATTCATTGGATCATAAACGATCGTAA
>PLZC01000159.1 GCA_003151985.1 Acidobacteriaceae bacterium | reverse complement strand
CCGTTTCTGTTTTCCACTTCGCACCCGCCATCGGTTGCCGCTACCTGCATTGCCGCCTTCGACATTCTGGAAAATGAGCCCGAACGCATAGAACGCCTGTGGGCGAACACCCGCTATTTTCAGGGTGAATTGAAGCGGGTGGGTTTCAATATCGGAGGGGTGAACACGCCGGCCACCGAGACGCCCATCACGCCGATTATCGTGGGTCAAGGACGTGCGGCGATGGAGTTCTCGCGCGCTCTCTTTGACGAGGGCGTAATGGGCACAGGGATTGCCTTTCCCACTGTCCCTGAGGGGAAGGCGAGAATCCGGGCGATCCTTACCAGCGAACATACGAAGGCGCAGTTGGACCAGGCGTTGGAGACCCTGGAGCGTGTGGCGAAGCGGATGGGGCTGCTGCAGGCCGAGTGACGACCCTATTTTGGTAGAGCGGCCGGTTCCAAATGCTCCTGCCCGTCACCCTTCCACTCTGGTGCCGGTTTCTGAAACCACTTCTTCGCGTCGTCGTATTGCTCTTTGAGCACGCAGGGGCACGCTGACTGGCGCACCTCGGCACGCTGTTTCGGCGTCAGCGACCACGACAGCGGGTCGGTGCCAACCACATCCACGGATTGCCGATCGTCAAGCACAACGCGGTGAATCTGCAGCTTGCCGAAGTAGGCGCGTTCCAGAAGTCCGAGACCGGCGCGGTTTCTTGCCGTAACGCTCTCGTGGCCTGCATTCCAAAATCCCTCGGGCGGCGCGCCCATCTGGCTGAAAAGATTCCAGGGATCCTTCTCGGCGCCGTGACCTCCGCTGAGCAGGACCGCTTTATCTTCTGCTGTGTCGCGACTGTTACGAATCTCGATCAAGAGAATACGCAATGGGTGCTTCTCGAGCTTTCGCTCGATACTTTCCAAATGCGCTTTCTCTTCCAGCTTCCTTTCTTTGAGACTCTCTTCTTTCAGAGTTTTTACGTCCGTGTCTATGCCCACGGAAGGAGCAAGCGCATAGCGCAGAAACTCGAGAGCGGAGGCGGTTCCGTCGTTGTCGTAGTAGCCGCCATCGACGAAATGAACGCTTCTGTCATCGACGGAATGCGCGACGCGCGTTGCCGACGACACATAAGGGAACGTTGCTGAAAGCTGCGCCGCCGTGGCCAATGGCAAATCCGGCACGCGGGGATTGCAGATGCCGAAGACCTCGACAAATGACTCCGCCGGATAGCCGGCTCCGCGGTCGAGCTCATAGTGCGGCACACGATAATTCGCCAGCAGGAACCGCTCGCCCTTCTCGATGGTTGTAGTGTTCATGGTGAAGGCCGGAATCCCGCTGGCCGGCTCGGGAAGCAGATTGCGCAACGTAAGTTCCCTTTCAAGTTTTTCATTCGTGGCATTGTTCGCTATGTTCCTCAACAGAATAGGATTGGTGAACACGTCCATCTTCCAGCCCGACTGGGAGCCTGTATCGCGGTTCCACATATCGCGGCAGTAGTCGTCGTTCTGGTTGCGTGCGATGGATTTGCGCAGCGCCCAGGTCCTGTCTTTGAACATTGGCGCGCCGTCCAGATCGCCGTCTCCCGACGAGGGCGCGATAAACTGCGGAATAACCGGCACGAACGACTTTTGCAGGTCGTAGTACATCAAGCCCCAACCTATTCCTTCGAGACTGGAACATTGCGCCGCCATCTGCATTCGCTTTCTACCCGGATCGCCCGGCAAGTCAATTGTGCCTTCATGCAATTCACGCAAGTAAGTCAGCAGTCCAACGCTGCCTCCTGAAACCGAACTGGCCAAAAGCAAGTGTTTATGGAAGGGCTCGCCCCTGCCATCGTCTCCGGCAAACTGATGTTCCAGTTCCGCCAGAACAGTCGCCGTCCACGACGAAGCATGAAGCCCTCCACCCGTTGCGGTGACGATAATCAAGGGCGGTCCCTGGGAAGGGTCTTCCGGCAAACGCGCATCCAGAATCGCTGCTGGTGTGAGGACCGGATTTATTTTCGCTCCATCCTGCACCGTCGAGGTCGAGAAGTAGTGCTCCTCCTTGTCTCCTGCCCAGCCGAATATGCGTGGTATCACCATCAGCACGATTAGCGTGGTCAGCACCGGTACGCGATAGCGATCCGCGAAGAATGCTATTCCAGCCAAACCCCAACAAAGCACGGTGGACATGATGAGCAAAGTGGCGAGCGTCGGAAACCGGTCTGCGCCGGAAAGTAGATAGAGGACGATCATCGACAGCCAGAATCCGCAGACACAAGTGGTGAGGAGAATCTTCCACTTGAGCAGGCTCGACCCGGGCGCTCCTGGGGTCGCGCTCCAGAAAACGCGCAGAAGAAAGATCACGCCAAGCGTCATCAGCGCCAGCATGATTGTGGACATCCAGACTACCGGAACCGGTGCGGCCAGCGGCCAGATGGTTAGATAAAGGCCGAGAAATACTCCCAGCGCGATGGTTGCGAAGATATGCGCTTCATACAGGTTTCCATTCGGGTATACGTAGCCGGGCGTTCCGATCAGAGAATTAAGGAGATCTGTCGGTTTTCTGAGAAGCAAGATCAGCAAGCTGCCGTGGAAGTTCGTCCGTGCGCCCTCGAGAGTTGACATGGTAAGAGCCCCGGCCGGCTTCACCAGCCCGAAGCAGCAGCGCGGAAAGAGAATGGTGCGCGCAGCATTTTCGCCCAGCTTGACTACCTCGATTGGCGGCTGTGCCTGGGGTGGCGCTTCGTAAGTGAGGTAGTACCATGCATTGGCCACCCACCAAACGAAGATGGCGAGAGCTGTGCCGACGGCAAGCCCGCTCCATATCTCAAACCCTTGCACGCCTTCGCTGGTGCCGTTGCCGTAGAAGTACGAGAACAAGAAGAGATTTGGAATCTGCGAGCCCACGATGGTGACCCACTCAAATCGGCCGTTGTCATTCACCAGCAGATGTTTCAGCAACGGTGGCAGACCCTCGTTCCATCGTGCCGGCCCGTTGATGGCCACAACCCGCGCCGCGATCAGCGCTCCAAATGCGGACGAGACCAGAAAGAAAGCAACGCACACGTACTGTTGGTCGTAGTCGGGAGTCACAATGCCGCTGGTGAGCGTCTTGGCTGATGTCATGTTCAGGCCGACCAGCACAAGTGGAATGAACCACAGCAAAAGGCTGAAGCGGAGAAAGTAGATGAATCGCACCCAGCGCAATGTCGCCTTGAGAATTGCGGAAGTCTTCTCGAGCATGGTGTGACCTCTCACGGGGAAATTCCGGCTCCTCCTTCGCTTGCCCGGCGAGCGTGGCGTTGAAGAAAGGCGGATTGGACGGCGACTAACGTAAAAACACGATGTAATCGGAAGAGGGAAGGTAGAGCCAGACCAGCATAGCGCGAATACCGGTCAAGTCAAGTAATCAATTCGGTTACTTAAGGAGGCAGCCTGACCAGGGCGATCGCATGAACGTTCCTTCTTTTCGCAGTTCGTTATCGCAGTTCGTTCTTTTCGCTGCGGTGTGCAGGTCAAATACTCCTTCCCTCCCGGCAGGGAGGGATCGAAAATAGCCCAGGATGAAGCATAGCGCAATCCTGGGACAGCAGCGCAGTCCAAGTTTTCGCGCCCCGTAGGGCCGCGATGAACCGTGTCCTGCGCAAATAGGGTGGCTCCGCTATGTACTATGAATGGGAAGGCTCGGAAACCGTATGATCGCTCACTTGCGCGGAAAGCTCATTCACAAAGAGCCTGGCCAGGCCATTGTTGAGGCGGCGGGTGTCGGATATGACGTCACCATCTCTGTGCCCACCTTCACGGCGCTGCCCTCGGTGGGCGCTGAAGCCGCGCTGCACATTCACACCCAGGTGAGCGAGGACCAGATTGCGCTGTTCGGTTTTCTTGAGCGCGAAGAAAAAAGACTCTTCGAACGGCTGATCACGGTAAGCGGCGTAGGCCCCAAGCTGGCCATCAAGATGCTCAGCGGTCTTTCTCCCGAACGCACCGTGCAAGCCATTCGCGGCCAGGATCACGCGCAACTGACCCGCATCCCCGGTGTCGGCAAAAAGCTGGCCGAGCGGTTGGTGGTCGAACTGAAAGACAAGCTGGACGACTTTGCCGCCGCGCCGATCAAGGCATCAGTGCAAGGTCCCGCCGCTGAAGACGTGCTGTCGGCGCTGGTGAACCTGGGCTATCAACGGCCGGCAGCGGAGAAGGCCATCGAACAGGCCGTCGCCAAAGACAAGGCCCTCGGCGCCGACTTCGACGGGCTATTCCGCGGGGCGTTGAAGGTGATCCGGTAAGCAAAGAGTCCCGGCAAACAGGGAGGGAGCCGGGGCCTTCAGGCCCTGGAATAAGTACTCTCATCAAGACGGCTTTAGCCGCGGGCCTCTCGCCTGTCGAGGAGGAATGATCGATTTAGGAATCATCGATCAAGCGTGTTTATTTGAACAGTACTCCAGATTCGCCGTTGAGTGTGACCTCTTCCGGCAAGCTGTCACCCTCACACTCAATAGTGTTTCCGTCGCGCGCGGGATAGTCGAAGACAATAGCTGTTCGCGTGGTCTTGGTCGGCGGATCTTGTACCTTATATTGCCCCACATACTTATTGCCATTTTCCAAGAAGACAATTCGGTACGCTGCATGAATCGCCTTACCGGGCGGGTGTGACTCTTCCCAAGTGTGGTAAAAAACTTCAAGGGGCCTGGAGCCGCAATGGAAAACACCCAGGCGCTTGATCGCAATTTTTCCTTACGAGGGGGGTTTGCGCGAAGACACTCGCGCTAAAAATCAACATGCAGCAAATACTGGCTTTCATGCCGTCCACTTTAGCACCAAATCGCAAAGGCTTCACGCGCTACACTTCTCATTGGAATGGCTCCCAAATTGAAACCCGCTTCTACCGCTCCCGCCCACCTCCGTCCCGCGGGCCTCGCCTTCCTTCGCAACCTCGCCCGCCACAACGATCGCGATTGGTTCACCCCGCGCAAGCCCATCTTCGAGGCGGAACTCAAAGAGCCGATGCTGGCCATCGTGCGCAAGGTCACCGACGCCATGCAGGACTTCGCTCCCGCCTTCGTTCGACCCGCGGAGAAGTCCCTCTTTCGCATCTATCGCGACACGCGTTTCAGCGCCAACAAATTGCCCTACAAAACCCACGTGGCCGCATGGTGGTCGCACCAGGGAATGCAGAAGACCTCCGGCGCTGGCTACTACTTTCACATAAGCGCCAAAGAGGTGATTATTGCCGCCGGGGCTTACATGCCGGAGAAGGATCAACTGGCCGCTATCCGCAATTGGCTGCTCGAAAATCACCAGGAGTTCCGCAAGCTGCTGAAGAAGCCGGCGGTGCGGAAGGCCTTTGCGGAATTCGAAGGCAACGCCCTCACCCGGCCGCCCAAGGGTTTTCCCTGTGACCATCCCGCGCTGGACCTGATTCAGTGCCGCCAATGGGGCCTGAGCACCACCCTGCCGGCTCCGACGGCGCTCGATCCGAAGTTTGCCGACGTGCTGATTCGTCACTTCAAGCTGGCCGCCCCGGTGGTCGACGCGCTGAACACCCCAATCGCGGCGTCACTTGCGAAACCGAAGAAGAGGGTGCTTTTCGGCCTTGATTGAGCGGCTGAACTGGGTCCGGAGCAGGACGGCGGGTCTGCTTTTGCGGGGCAGGAGAACCTGCCAAAACCGCTAAAACCTCGCAAAAACCGGCAAAAACAGAAGAAATTAGCATAATTTCCTGAAATAACTGTGGAAATCGAGCTTTTCCCATTGACTTGTGCCACCCCAAAGTCGCATTGTTACGAACGACGGGGTTCTCCGGACCCGCATGAATAAAGGGTTTTCGTGCAAGCGTTCTTTCGGGCAGCACACTCCCTGCATGCGGGATGCATTTCGCTACGGAAGCCCGGGCAACACCGGCGGCCCCGAGGGCACGCCCATAAGGAGAACATCACATGGCAACTGGACTGACCAAGACCGCCCTTACACGGCTTCTGGCCGAGAAGCAACAACTGACCAACAAGCAAGCTGCGGCGTTCCTTGACCTGCTGGCGGAAACGGCCATCAAGGAGACCAAGAAGAACGGCGTCTTTGTTATCCCCGGCATCGGCCGCCTGGTAAAGGCGGAGCGCAAGGCCCGCATCGGCCGCAACCCGCAGACCGGCGCGGCAATCAAGATCAAGGCCAAGACCGTGGTCAAGTTCCGCGTGGCCAAGGCTGCCAAGGACGTCATTGCCCCCACGAAGAAGTAGTTTCCGGCTGGCGGACCAGAGGGGAGGAGCCTGGCGCTCCTCCTCTTTGTTTATTTGATCAATCGGCGGAGGGCTCTGGCGGCACGTTCTCGACTGAATAGTTGAGCGCGCGGACCACGAGCGAGATGCCGAAGCTGACGATGATGGCGCGGATCATGAGCCGGTTGTCATAGCTCCACGACATGGCGGCCAGAATAAGGAAGATCCCGATCGGGTTGATCTCAGCCAACAGGGCGTGAAGCCAGTGAGGCTTGCGGCCGGTGGGCATCAGAGCCGTTCGCACTCGCGGGATGAGCCGCGGAACGGCGCGCAGGTAGGCCCGATAAGGCTCGCCAAGCTGGCCGGCAAGGAACGCCTCTTCGCCGAAAATGAGGCGCAGCAGAAACGCGGTGAGCAACACCATGACAAAGAGTGCGCCGGTAGCCGGCATAAGGAAGCCCATGGCGGCCACCATGCACCACGAGCCTATGTAGAGCGGGTTACGCACATAGCGGTAAGGCCCGTCGGCCAGCAGGACGCCGGCTTTCATCCGCAGGTTGTTCACCGTGCCGGTGCCCAGCCAGGCTGTGCCCCAAACCCGAAGAGCAGCGCCCGCTGCGGCGACAAGCGCAGCAGCGACAATAACCAGCGGCGTGGCGACGGCGAAAGGGGCGAGGCCAAGCCGGCTTAATTCCAGAGCCAGCCATTCAAGCAGCGAAATGCGTTGACCGATCCCGCAGCCCTCAATCCACGGCGCCCAGAACCCCGACGCAATAACCACCGCCATGATCGCCATGCGCAGTCGAAACTCGATTGCCGTTGCCCGCATCCATCGCTCCCTGTGGCCGGAGTGTACCATCCCGCTCGGCAGGGTTTGATCTACTCCGTTCGCAGAGCCGCCATCGGATCGGTCTTCATTGCGGCGCGTGCCGGGATGAGAGTGGCTGCCAGAGCCACAAGAACCAGAAGAAACGTCGCCGCTGCATACATGGCTGGATCGTGAAGCCCCACGTTGTAGAGCAGGCTCGTTAGCAGTTGCGCCGTGGCCAGGGCAACCCCCAAACCCACGGCTCCCCCTAGCACGATCAGCCTCACTCCCTCCCCGCCAATTAGACGCAGAATATCCAGACGCGTCGCGCCCAGTGCCATGCGCACTCCAATTTCCTGCGTCCGCTGGGCGGCCAAAAACGCGATTACGCCGTAAAGCCCGATCACCGCCATCAAAAGACCGCAAAAGGCGAAGAAGCCGAGCAGCGCGGTCTCGAAGCGCGGCCGGTCGGCCAGTTTGCTCACACCGTGCGCGAGCGTTTCAATCTCCACTGGAACCGTGGGGTCAAGCCCGGCAATCTGCGACCGCACCCACGGCGCTACGGTCTTTGGCGGCAGAGCCGCATCGATGATCATCACAGGAGCAGGTGGACCCCAGTCCTCGACCGCACTGCGCCGGAGCGAGTATAGCTCCGGTTCGTCCTGCTCCGTGAGACCGTTGTTCTTCACATCTTCAGCCACGCCTACCACTGTTTCCCATGGCCCATCGTGCCCCGTGCGCACGCGCTTGCCCGTGGGATCTTCGCCCGGAAACATGCGGGCAGCCATCAGCCTGCTGAGAACTACCAGATGTGCGCCGGCGCCTCGATTCTCCTCGGTAAAGCTACGGCCGCGAATGATGGGAATATTCAGCGCTCGGAAGTAGTCGGGAGTGACCTCGCGGGACACCACAGAGCCTCCCGTTCCCTGCGCTGGATCGGGTTTCCCTTCGACTGCCAAGTCCGAGTAGCGCCTTCCGCTGTTCCAACCCCCCGGAGGCACAGAATCGCTGACGCTCACCGCACGAATCCCTGGAAGACGCCGCAGGGCCGCTTCCACCTGAAGATAAAACTCCATCTTCTTTTGGCCCGTGTCATAGCGGAAGCCGGGCAGCGCAATCCGCGCCGTCAGCACTCCTTGGGTTTCGATTCCCAGGCTCTGTTCCTCGATGTTCTCGAAGCTCCTCAGCAACAGTGCCGCGCCCGTGAGCAGAACCATGCTTATCGCAATCTGTCCCGCGACCAGAGTCCGCCGCAGCACAGTGCGTTTCCTGGATTTGGCTGCGCGAGCGGCCAGGGCAACAGCGCACGGCGCTTGCAAGGCAGGCAATAGACCGAAGATCGCTCCACAAAGCATCGATAGCAGGACGGAGAACAGCGCGACGCGAAGATCCAGACCGGCTCTCGCGAGAAATGGAATGCCCGTGGGAGCGATGGCCAGAAAGACCCGCAGCAGACCCTCCGCCAGAGCCATTCCCGCAGCGGCTCCCGCAAGAGAGAGCAGAGCGGCCTCAGTGAGCGTTTGCCGGATCAACCTCCCCCGGCTAGCGCCCACCGCAGAGCGCACGGCCAATTCCCGCTCCCGGGTCTCGCCCCGCGCCATCATCAAGCTGGCCACATTGGCGCAGGTAATCAGCATCACCGCCAGCACGGAGCCGAGCAGAATCCAAGCCGTTAACTGCACGTCCTTTGTCTCGCGGTCGCGAAGCGAACGAATACTCAAATGGAAGTCTTTGCGAATTTGCTCCGGAATCGATGCCTGCGAATGCAGAAAGAGGGGCTCCATCTCTGCCTTCGCCTGCGCAATGCTCACTCCCGGACTGAGCCGGGCAAAGACGCGCATCGGAGTTCCCGGAAGAGCCTTGCGCTCCAGTCCTTCGTTAAGGGCCATGGGCAACATCACATCGGGCGCCTGTAGCGTAGGCAATTCAAATCCTCTGGGCAGCACGCCAATTACACGGGCAGGGCTGCCATCCACGTCGATCTGGCGGTTGAGGATGCCCGCATCGCGGTTGTAATGATCCAGCCACAAACCATAAGAGATGAGCGCCACGCGCGGTCCGTTCGGGAGATCCTCTTCCGGCAGAAAGTTGCGCCCCAGCACTGGCGAAATTCCCAGCAAGGGCAGAAAGCCGGCCTGCGCCTGCATGCAATTGAGCTGAGCCGGATTGGATTCCACCAGATCGCAGGCATGAAGCATTGTTCCTTGCGAGGCGAAGGCCTCGAAGGGTTTCTGATTGTCGCGCCATTCGTAAAAGAAACCGCCCAGCATGAACTCCTGCCGCTCCAGAGACTGCACCAGTCCTATCGAAACGATCCGGTCGTCGTGTGCATAAGGCAGGCTGCGGAACAGAATCCGGTCCACCACGCTGAAGACCGCTGTGGTGGCGCCGATTCCCAGGGCCAGCGTGGCAATGACCGTGACCGTGAAGACTGGATTGCGGCGAAACCCTCGCATGGCATAACGCATGTCGCGAACGACGCTCTCAAGCCAGGGGAGTGAGGCGCGCTCGCTGTAGGTTTGGCGCGTCTGCTCCACTCCGCCGAGACGGATGAGCGCCTGGCGCCGCGCCTCCTCGGGGGTCAGGCCGGCGTGGATGCCGTCTTCGATGTGGAAGGCCAGGTGGCTTTCGAGTTCGGCTGCGAAGTCCGCATCGTGCTGCCCGGTGCGGGTCATGCCGATGAGCCGCATCGTCAATGCTCTCAGTTTGCGCATTGTGCCTCCTCAGGCTTCCTCGGCCGGCGTAAGAAATCGGGCCAGGATGGCAGTGGTCTGTTCCCAGTCGGCGGCGGCTTTCTTCACCTGGCGCTGGCCGGCCTTGGTCAGCTCGTAGTATTTGGCGCGGCGATTGTTCTCCGAGACACCCCAGTGCGAGCGAATGAAGCCCTCCTGCTCCAGCTTGAGGAGGGCCGGGTAGAGCGTTCCGTAATTCAACTGCAGCAGGTCGCCGCTGGTCTGCTCAATGCGTCGCGCCAGGCCGTAACCATGCAGCGGCCCGAGTACTTGAAGAGTACGCAGGACCATCAGCGAAAGAGTGCCCTGCCATACGTCGGCTTTGTCGCCCATTCCAGTCTCCTCTTGCCAACCAATAGGAACAATATACGCAGATACCTATGGGAATGCAATAGGAAAGGATTTCGAGATTGGTCGATGGATTGGGTACGAATCGGCATCAAGGAGCTGCAAGCCGATGCCGGCACATGGACTCCGTGTGGTAGGCTGGCTCTTAATTTCTTTGGTCCGTTCGCTCGCCGGAGGTCTCCATGGTCTTGCGCATTTCCCTCGTTGCCGCGCTGGCGGCTGCCGCTTTGCCGGTGCCTGCGCAAAGCCCTGCCTCCGGCCTGGCGGCATCGGTCGAAAAGCAGCTACCGGTACTTACTGAGACTTACAAGCATTTGCACCGCAACCCCGAGTTATCCAGGCATGAAGAAAAGACGTCTGCTTACATGGCTGCGGAGTTGCGCAAGCTGGGCTACTTGGTTACCGAGCATGTGGGCAAATACGAAGATGGGACGCAGGCGTTCGGCGTTGCAGCGGTACTCGAAAATGGCGCGGGGCCGCGGCTGCTGATCCGGACGGATATGGATGGCCTGCCGGTGGAGGAGAAGACGGGGCTCGAGTACGCCTCCACCGTGAGGTCAACCAATGCGCAAGGTCAGGACGTAGGCGTGATGCATGCTTGTGGCCACGATCTGCACATGACGGTGCTGTTGGGCGCGGCGAGCGAAATGGCCGCGCGCAAGAGCCAATGGCACGGGACACTCGTGCTGATTGGCCAACCCGCCGAAGAGGTAATTCAGGGCGCGGCTGCGCTCATGGCGGACCATCTCTACGAGCGTTTTGGGCGGCCGGACTTTGTTCTGTCGGAACACGACGATCCGGCACATGCGGCGGGTTCGGTTGCAATCAAGGGCGGGCCGCTGCTGGCCAGCGCCAACACCTTGACCGTCGTGATCCGCGGCGTGGGCGGGCATGGGTCCGCTCCCCAGGCCGGCAAGGACCCCATTCTGCTGGCCGCGGAGTTTGTGCTGGTGGCCCAAACCATCGTCAGCCGGCAGATCGATCCGCAGCAGCCGGCTGTGCTGAGCGTGGGCACCATTCACGGCGGAACGAAGAACAACATTATTCCCGATGAGGTGACGCTGGGAATGACGCTGCGCACTTACTCGCCGGCAGTGCGCGACCAGATCATCGCCGCGGTGCGCCGCACGGCCAATGGGCTTGCAGAGGCCTATGGCGTTCCCGCGGACCGTATGCCGACAGTAACGTTGGGCGAGAGCACGCCGGCCACTTTCAACGATGGGCCGCTGGCCGAGCGCCTGCGCGCAGTTGCGGCAGCAACCTTGGGCGCGGAGCACGTGGACGTGGCGGAATCCGTGATGGGATCGGAAGACGTGGGACTGTATTCTCTCGAGGGCAAGATTCCTGCGGTGATGTTCCGGGTGGGAACCAGCGATGCGGGCAAGCTGGCAGAGAGCCGCAAGTCCGGCGTGCCACTGCCCGGGCTGCACTCGGCATTGTTTGCGCCGGTTTATTCGCCGGCCATCACCACCGGCGTAACGGCGATGACGGCAATGGCGCTGGACCTGTTGAAGTAAAAAGGAGTCTTGGGAGACCACGAACCTCGCCCCGGCATTCCTCTCGCTAACTTTTGCATTTAATTAAGCTCACTTGGCGCACACTATTCATGGGAAGATCCGAAATGCCCGAAACATCCACGGCAGAATTCGTCTCGACCCCCGGCGCCTCGTGGGCGCTCATCACTCTCCAATTGGAGAAGAAATCGCGAAAATTGCTTACCCCCCACCCCCCCTCCCCGCTGGAGGCCTATTTTTGAGCCATCCATTTTGTGTAACTCGCAAGGAATGAATACATTAAGAATTTAGGTTAATAACTGATCAGTAACCAACACCTGTAGATTTCAGCCCGTTTTGAGCCGTTTTGAGCCGAAAATAGCATCTTTGTCACCAATTCTTCAGTCCCGCTTATTTCGCCGGGTCGACGAGTGCCTGATCGACTACGGAGTGGCTCAGGTATTCGATGTGGTGATTGTCCGGGCTCGCCATGCGCTGGATCATGGCAACAAAGACGATGTCGTTGGTTGGATCGACCCAGAACCATGTTCCGGCAGCGCCATCCCAAAGGAACGTACCTTTGCCGTCCGGCAGGTTGGCCTCGGGTGGGTCGTAGACGACGGCGCAGTTAAACCCGTAGCCGAAGCCCGGACGCATGACGTGCATGCCTCCGCCAAACTCGCCTGTGAGCAGGCTGGCCGGCACGTGGTTCGAGGTCATCAGCTTCACCGTGGCCGGTGCGAGAATGCGCTTGCCGTCGAGTTCTCCGCCGTTGGCCAGCATCTGGGTGAAGCGATAGTAGTCTTCCGCGGTGGAGACCATACCGCCGCCGCCGGAGGGCATCGTGGGCTCTGAGGCATAGTCGTTTGGCAGGCTGGAGGTGGGGGCCGCAACCACCAGTTGGCCTTGCTCATCGGGACGATAGTTGGTGGCAAAGCGGCTGCGTTTCTCGGCTGGCACATAGAAGCCTGCGTCTTTCATGCCGAGCGGCGCGAAGATGTGGTCATGCATGAAGACGGGCAGCGGCTGACCGGAAAACTTCTCCACGATGTAGCCCTCGATATCCATCGAGACGCTGTAGACCCAGCCTTTTCCAGGCTGGTAGACAAGCGGAATCCTGGCCAGCTTGTCGATCATTTCCTGAAGGTTCTTGGAGCCCAGCACATGCTGGTCGCGGTACATGGCATCTATCGGCGACGCGCCAAATCCGTAGGTGAAGCCCGCCGTGTGCGACATCAACTCACGCATGGTGGGCGCGTGGTCGGGGTCGGCAAGAATCATTTTGCCCCAGGTATCGAAGCCCTTGAAGACCTTGAGGTGCTCGAACTCGGGTATGAATTTGGCGATGGGATCGGAGGGGAGCCACTTGCCTTCTTCATACAGAATCATCATGGCCACGGCAGTTGCGGGCTTGGTCATGGAGTAATCGCGGAAGATTGCGTCTTTGTTCATTGGCGCGCCGCTGGCCAGGTCCCGCTGACCATAAGTTCGGTAGTCAATCACCTTTCCATGCCGGGCAAGGATGGTGACAATACCTGCGATCTGCTTCTGGTCCACTTCCTGCTGCAGCAAGGCATGGAGGCGCTCCAGCCGTTCGGAAGAGAAACCAACCGCTTCAGGCTTGTTGAGCGTGAGATCGAGCGCGTGGCCGGCAGGCTGCTGTGCGGGCGCGGTGCAGAGGGCAAGGGTTAACAATGCGAGCAGTGTTGATATGGTTTCTGCGTGACGATGGATGCTCATGGGTTCCTTTCCTTCGCGGACCGGCATTCCCTCATTCATGGATACGTTAATAGATCAGCTTGAGAGAGAACTGGATCTGGCGTGAGTTACCTGCAGTCTTGCTGATCAAGCCAAAGCCACTGGCTCCAAGGGTATTGGTTGGGAGGCCCATGGTGACGATATTGAAGAGATTGAAGAACTCACTGCGAAACTGCAGGTTCACCAACTCGGCCCCGCTTTTTCGGCTGCCAAAGGGTGTGTCTTTAATGAATGCAAAGTCGAAGTTATAGAAGGCCGGCCCACGGAAGGTGTCGCGCCCAAGCGTTCCGAATCGCCCCTGGTTCGGCCCTGTTCCGCCGGCTAAGTGAACGGGGATGTTGAAATAGTCGGCGCCGTTGTTGAGGCCGTGACCAAAGTAGTCTTCGCGCACTTTGCGCGAAGTAGAAAGATGCGGCTTGGCAATCTGATCCGGCCGATCCACGCCGGCCGAGCCCACGCCAGTCTGCTGAATTCCCGAGTAGACCGTGAAGGGCGAGCCGGAACTGATACTCGAAATGCTCAGCAGTTCCCAGCCGTCGGTGACTTTCTTGCTGATCGGACGCAGAAAGTTCACGCTTTCAAGATGCATGTCCTGGACCAGGCTCAAGCCGAAACCGTGAGTTACATCGAACGTCGATGGACCTCTATCCGCCCGGGTATTGAAAGGGTCTTGCGGACTGGGACCGGCGACCGCACCGGTGGAACCTGTGTTTCCAAATATCGAACTGGCGTCGTCGATCGACTTGCCCCAGGTATAACTTGCCTGAATACCAGGGCCGCCATGACCTATAGCGCCTGAAAGCGAAGTTTGCAGTGCGTGATAGCTGGAATGCGATTTGGCTTCCATGAAGTTCTCGACGCCGAAGCCGCCTGTAACTGCACCCGAGGAATCAAATGTCGTGTCAGGCGCAAAGGCAGGATCAGCGCCCGCATACCCATTGGGAGAGCCGAGGCGGGGCAATTTGACTCCGGCTGTGCCCACATAGCTCGCATTCGCGGTAAGGTTGCCAACTTTGCGCTCCAGGCCGGCAGTCCAGGTGTAGAGCGTAGCGTTGCCAAAGGAAGGATCGATGCCGAATAAATTAAGCGCGCTGACGACATGGCTCGGCGTGAGCGCAGCCATATCCTTTTCAAAGCGATCCACGTCCATAACTGTGTTTGGGGGTATGGCCTTGGTGTTCCCTGAACCGAGGATATCTGCGCCGGCCGGCGTATAGGCCTTGGGAATTTGCGTTGAAGTGATCTGCGTTCCGTAGCTGATGGGCGCTCCGGGGGCGGAAAGCAAGCGCGGATAGTCCGAAAACGGCGTGGAACCGGTGAGCATGTTATCTTGCCAGAGATTAGGCGGAATCACGGTAACCGCGCCGCCCGCATGTGCCGATAACTTGTTTGTAACTTGCCAAGCGGCTTGTACGCGAGGTCCCCAGCCGTTCCACGAGGTATTGTAGCCTGGCTGTGGATTGACGAGAAACTCCATCTTTCCGTTGACAGTGCGTAGGCTGGAGGTACGGCGGGCACGCTCGATAATGGGCCCATAAAGCTCCCAGCGCACGCCGTAATCAAGAGTGAATCGGCTGTTGATCTTCCAGGTATCTTGCAAGTAGAAGCTGAAACTGTTGCGGTTGACGGCTGCGGGACCGATGTGTGTGCCGCTGGAAACAACATCGGGCGCGATAGCCACGGTATAGAGAAAGGGACTGCCGGAGAGAAAGCCGGAGAGAGTATCCGGCAGCGGGTCAAATTTCTTGATGTTGTGCATTCCGCTGCTGGACGGAATGTCCTCTGTGGCATAGGCGGTGCCCCCGCCAAAATCGTATTCGCCATTGGGGCTCAGGCCCCAGTAAGAGGAATCGTGATTCAAGCGAGTTTCGAAGCCAGCTTTGAACGAGTGGCGCGCAGCGGTGAAGGTGACATTCTCGCGGCCCTGGAAAAGATTGCCGAAAGACTGCATCACCGCTCCGCCCGCGGTGTTGAAGGCCTCAAACAATCCGTCGTTGAATTTGACTGCAGGGTCAGTGTGGTTGGGAGTTGGGAATCCCGGCGTAGTGCGGGTAATGCTGATGGATGATTCGAGGGTCAACCGCGGCGACACCGCTCTCGTGTAGGTGCCCACCACGTTGCGCTGCTTGTCGAAATACTCGACAGCAAATGAGGGATCGATGGCTGTCTGGTCGGGATTCGTGGTGGGTCCGGACAAGTTATCAAGGTTGAAGCGCGCAAAGAACTGGTCCTTGCTTGAGAACTTATGGTCGATCCGCAGAGAAAACTGGTCGGCATCGGTAGCGACTTTGGACGCGGTTGCGTAAGTACGTTCGTGGTAAGAGCCGGAAGGAAGATTGGGGAGCGGGTAACGTGCCAGGACGGCGGCGATAAGGGGATTCACCGGCACCAACAGGGTGTCTCCGGCGTAGGCGGTTGTGTCCAGCCCCAGACGCTCGGAAGCGGTGGGAACGGGCATCACCTGGGTGGTGCCAAGAACCTGGCGAAAGCCCTGGTACTGAGTAAAGTAAAAGGTCCGCTGGCGGCCATCGTAGACTTTGGGAACAAACACCGGTCCGCCATTGGTAAATCCGAACTCGTTGCGGCGGAACGGAGGAATTCTGCCTGGATAAGCCGCGGTGGGATGGTCAAAGTAATTGCGAGCATCGAAAGCCGAGTTGCGCACGAATTCGAACATTGAGCCGTGAAAGCCGCTGGCTCCGGACCGGGTGCGGATGTTGGTGAACCCCGCGGCTCCGCGTCCGATTTCCGCGGGCATCCAGCCGGAACTGGAATCGATGCCCTCGACTGCGTCCACGTTGAAATTAGAGAAGGTGGCGCCGCCCATTTCGGGGTCGCTAATGTCGGCCCCGTCCATGGCAAAAGTCGCTTCCACTCCGCGCTGCCCGTTGATGGCGAATTGCGCCGTGAAATTGGTGGAGCCATTTGTGTCTGTCATGGTGCCGGCGGCCAGAAGCAGCAGCGTGCTGAAGTCACGCTTGTTCAGCGGCAGCTCACTGACCGCCTGGCTGGACAGCTCTTCACCGCCCGTTGCAGTCTGACCCTTGAGAAGGGCCATAGTCAGGTCGCCGCGACCGGAAAGCGTGAGGACAACCGGGGTTGCAGGAATGCCAGGCGCCAATTCGATGGGCTGGGCAAATTCGATCTTTCCGCCGCTCGCTTTGACAGAAAGGCGGTATTGCCCCGCCGGCAACGCAGTCAGACGAAACTGCCCATCGGCGCTGGTGACGACTTCCGCTGCGGCTTCTTTACCGGCCAGGCGCACCTTGGCTGCAGGAATGGGTGCTCCGGCGCCATTGCGCAACGTTCCTTGCCAGACGCTCCGCGCGGGCGGCTGCGCGCAAGTTACCACAGTGGAAAAACCCAGCGCCACAAGCGCCAAAAGCCAGAAGCGATTCACTCTGCAACTCAGATTCCTGCCAACAGCGGCGCGCGCGTTCCCCAGCCTCAAAATCAAGTGTTTTCAACTTTCATCGTCTAATGTGGGCGGCGCCGGGACAAGACCGATAGCGTCGAAATCGCCTTACCGTATCCGATACGATTATAGTCCTGACTGTTTTAAGGTAGACGCATTTCCCCAGCCGGATCGGGGGCGTGGCCGAGGCACGCTTTGTAAGCGAAGCTTCTACACTATCTTCAGATCATGACTGACCCCGTCAAGGTTCCGGACACGATTGCCGCCATCTCTACGCCACCGGGGCGCGGAGGTATTGGAATTGTGCGTCTGAGCGGCCCCCAGGCTGCCTCAATCGCCGTGCAATTAGTGAGCCCCCGCCAGCCGCTGGAGCACGGGAGGGCGAGGTTGGCCGACGTACTGGATACGCCGGGAGTCCTCGATTCCGGCGGTCCGGAGCTCGCGGGCAGCAACAACGGCCGAATTGACGAGGCACTGGTCACATTTTTTGCTGCGCCAAATTCTTATACCGCCGAGGATCTGGTTGAGATTGCCGCGCACGGATCGCCAGTTGTGCTGGAGCTGCTGCTGCGACGCTCCCTGGGACTGGGAGCGCGGCTGGCCGAGCCCGGTGAGTTTACGGAGCGCGCCTTCCTTTCTGGTCGCATGGACTTGACCCAGGCCGAGGCCGTCCGCGACTTGATCGAAGCGCAGACCCTGACTCAAGTTCGGCAGGCGGCCAGCCAGATGGGCGGCGCGATCAGCCGGCGGGTGGCCCCCGTCAAGGACGCATTGGTTGAGCTGATCGCCCGGCTTGAAGCCGGCATCGACTTTGCCGAAGA
>PLZC01000164.1 GCA_003151985.1 Acidobacteriaceae bacterium | reverse complement strand
CCGATAAAGCCAATAAAATCAGTGGGGCTTTAGCCCCTGCGGGAATGCCATTTGGACCAATCTCTCCGAAATCATGCCTTTTTCCGCAGCCTCTTTAGCCCGCGTTGGGAATGCTCTCGGCCAACTCCCCGGGAATCAAGCCCTTTTCCGCAGCCTGTTTAGGCCTGCTGCAACCAAAATCTGCAGAGCCATTTTTGAAACACGCCCGAAGGAACGCAATCGCATGGTAGAAAGTAAGTTGCAGGACAAATCGGGTGGCCCACAATGCAAAACGCGGTAAAGGTCCTCATCGTTGAAGACGAGCCCCACGCCCTCATGGGGCTAGCCGAACTTATCTCCGGGTGGGGATATCGCACTGAGACCGCGCGTGACGGCGTTGAGGGCTGGGAGAAGGCGCTTGCCTGGGACCCGGCAATCGTGGTTACCGACCTCAAAATGCCGCGGATGGACGGCATCGGCCTGCTGACCAAGTTGGCAGAGGAAGGATCCGGCCTCAACGCCAACCTGGCCGTTGTTGTGCTCACCGCGATGGGCTCCATTGAATTGGCTGTCGAAGCCATGAAACTGGGCGCCTACGACTTCCTCCAGAAGCCGGTGGACGCCACCCGACTGCGCACCATCCTGGCCAACGCCACCCGGCAGCGCGAAACTGAAATCGAGCTCGAAGTGGCGCGTCGGCGGCTGCGCGAAACCGGAGTGCTCGGCTCCCTGGTAGGCGTTTCCAAGCCGATGCGCCAGATCTTCGGCCTCATCGAGCAGATTGCCCCCTCCAACGTTTCGGTGCTCATCACCGGTGAAAGCGGCACAGGCAAGGAACTGGTGGCCCGCACCTTGCATGACTTGAGCCCGCGCAAGCCGCGTCCTTTTGTCGCGGTCAACTGCGCGGCCATCCCGGAAACGCTCATCGAAAGCGAGATCTTCGGCCACGAAAAGGGCGCATTTACCGGCGCGGCCGAGCGGCGAGCCGGTTGCTTCGAGCTGGCCAACGGGGGCACGCTGCTTCTGGACGAAATCGGCGAAATGCCGGCGGGTACCCAGGCCAAGCTCCTCCGTGTCATCGAAGAGCGCAAACTCCGCCGCCTCGGCGCCCGTACCGAGCAGGATGTGGACGTGCGTGTGCTGGCGGCAACCAACCACGATCCGGGCCAGGCCGTTGCCCAAGGTCATCTCCGCGCCGATCTCTTCTACCGGCTCAACGTATTCAACGTACACATGCCGCCGCTCCGCGATCATATTGAAGATCTCGCCCCCATGGCTGAAGCCATGCTGCAACAGATGAACGAGAAGCATGGACGCAAAGTCTCCGGCGTGGCCTCGTCCATGCTGGATCGCATGCTCGCATACGACTGGCCAGGCAACGCTCGCGAACTCCGCAACACCATCGAGCGAGCTGTAATCCTTTGCCAGGATGGTGCGCCTCTCGACGCGGGACATTTACCCCCGGGCTTCGGCAAAACCCAGTTGCATGCCACGCACACTCTCGATGCCGGCGTAGTGCCGGTCAAAGTGGGCACCACCGTGGACGAAGCCGAACGTATGCTGATTATGCGCACCCTTGAGGCCACCGGGCAGAACAAGACTCGGGCCGCCGAAATCCTGGGTTTGAGCCTCAAGACGCTGCACAACAAGTGGAAAGAGTACATTCAAACGCGTGAACAGCCGGAAGCCTGATCCATGCGCCTGAAGACCAAACTCGTTGTCGCCATCACCACCCTGGTGTTCCTCATCTCCGGTACGCTTTCGCTGGTCTATGTCAGCCAGCTTCTTCACGCCGCCGTGCAGCAGTCCTTCGACAACAGCCGCATGGTGGCCAACCAGGTGCGCTTTGCCTTGCAGAAAGCCCTTGAGGCAGGGCTCAGGAACCTGCAGGTCGATCCCAACAACCCGGATCAGTTGCGCTACCTTGAAGCGGCGGCGGTGCGAGACGATGCGGCCTTGCAGGCATTGCTCGACTCCATCAACCGCTACTCGCTCACCGTATATGACGTCAACATCGGCGATAGCCAGGCCCGCACCCTGCTTAGTACCAATCCCGACAATCAGGACAAGCCGCTGCCCATCCGTCCCGATTACCAGCGCCTGCTCGAAGCCAATCCTGCCCGGCTCATGCTCATCGTCTTCGGCCGGCCCAGGGTGTACAACGTGGCGGTGCCTCTCGAGCGCAATGGCGCGCCTTTTGCCATGGTGCATGTGGGTGTGCGCACCACGCTGCTGCGCGCTGTGTATGCTCCCTGGCTCGGTGCGGCCATCACTTTGATGGGCTTTGCTTTGGGAACCGCGCTGGTAGCTGCCTTTCTGCTCTCGAACGTTGCCCTTCAGCCCATGGAAGAGATCAGCCGTCAGCTCGATTACTGGACATCTACCAGCAAGGAACCGGGGGAGAGCGAAACAACCCCGACTGCAAACGAAGACACCGCGGCCCGGGTTTCCAGCAAAATCGAGCGCATCGGCCAGCGCATGCGCAACGTCGAAGAGGTCTTCTCCGCCTTGCAGGGGAATCTCGACCAGATCCTCGGAAACCTGCAGGACGGCATCCTGCTTTTTACCGGGGATGGCCGCGCGGTTCTGGTCTCCGCGGCTGCGCGGCGGTTCCTCAACCTCGACCGGGAAAGCCTCCTAGGCCTCCATGCCCGCGAAATATTCGACCGCTCGACTTTGCTCGGCCAGACTTTGCGAGAGGCCTTCGATGCCGGCGTGACTCTGCTCGAGGAAGAGATTCGCACTGAGACCGGACGCCGCATCCAGGCCTCGCTTGAATTTATCCACGACGATCGCTCGCACCAGGGATTGGGCGCGCTGGTCACGCTACACGACCTCGAATCCGTACAGGAGATCGAGTCCGACCTTGAGCTCTCCCGGCGCATGGCGGCTATCGGCAGGCTCACATCGGGCGTCGGTCACGAAGTCAAAAACCCCATCAACGCAATCGTCGTACACCTCGAGTTGCTCAAAACCAAACTGGGCGAGGCCAGCCCCTCCGCCATCCGCCACCTGGAAGTAATCGACGCCGAGATTCATCGGCTCGACCGTGTCGTTCAGGTGCTTGCCGACTTCTCCCGTCCCGTGGAATTGCAGCTTCGAGAGCAGGACTTGCGCGACGTAATCGGTGACGTGCTCACCCTTGCCGCCGTCGAGCTTTCCACTCGCAGTGTGACCTTGACCAGCGTGTTGCCGTCTAAGCCGCTTGTGGCCAATGTCGATGCCGACCTGCTGAAGCAGGCTATGCTGAATGTGATTCAAAACGGCGCGCAGGCCATGCCGGATGGTGGCAAACTGGTAGTCATCCTCGAAGAAGAGCGTGATGCCGCAGTTCCCGGCGACAGGGCAAGGCAGCAGGCCACTAAGTCCGCCGTTCTGCGCATCAGCGACGAGGGCCCCGGCATCCCGGAAGAGATAAGGGGGAAAATCTTCGACCTTTACTTCACAACCAAGAGTGGAGGCAGCGGAATCGGCCTGTCCATGACCTATCGAATTCTCCAGTTGCACCACGGCAGCATAGAAGTACAATCAAATGTAGGCCGTGGCACGGAGTTCCTGTTAAGGATTCCGCTCGCAGCTATGGATTGGGGACGCCGGCACCTTCAGTCGGCGGGCGTCGAAAACGAGAAAGGGCTATTGGGATGAGATTGGCGGCCAGGTCCGGCGCGTGGCTGCTGCTGTTGCTGTTGACGGGGTGTGTCCACGTGCCCGTGCATTGGTCCCACAGGAGGCAGGCGCAGGCTGTTGCGCCGCCACTTGCAGCCAGTACATCGCCCAAGCCTGCAACCACCGCGCCCGATCTGCCCGCGTCGGCAACCGTCATTCCTCCCCAGCCTTTGCCGGCAGACACCAAACCCCTGCCCACCAATCCAACCAAAAAGCCTGACAAACACAAGAAGCCGGCGGCCACCATTCCTCAAGATCAGGCTATTGCCGGCACTGAGGGCACCCCGCCACCCTCGGCCATCAACCCGGGCGTAAGCGCCATCGGCCAGATCTCCCTTGGCGGCCATTCCGATTCGCAACAACAAACGGTGGATTCGCTGAACGGAACCGAGCGCGACTTGAATGGAATTTCCCGCCGAATGAGCGACGCGGAACAAAAAACCGCCATCCAGATCAGGGCATACATCAAGGAGGCCCGCACCGCGCTAACCACCGGCGACGTCGACGGCGCAGAGACACTTGCCGCCAAAGCCAAAGTGCTCCTGAGCGAACTCAACCACTAAGTGTATTCACTCTGATTTTTCCTGGACGCGCCACAGTAGCTGGGTGCCCCATCCTAGCCGCGCGGCAAGGGTGGGATCCCTCGAACCTCAATCAGCCCCATTCATCAGGAGCGGGTGCCCCAGGTCTCGATTTTGAGACCTGGGAAACCACGAACCCAACCGGCGCCCCGTTCATAAGCAGCCAAGCCCCATGAACAAATCTACCGCTCACCCCAGCTAAGCTTGCTTCTTAGCGCCTCGAAGAACCCGCTCTCACTCAATCGAACCAGGTTTACCGTATGGCTTGACCGCCGGCAGCGCACCTCATCGCCCACCTGCAGCGTGAAAGCCAATTGGCCGTCCAAGGTCAGCAGCGCCCGGTTGGGATTCCCTTCCACGCGAACCGTCAGCCGAGAATCGCCACGCACCACGATTGGCCGCAGTGTCAGCAGATGAGGGCAGATGGGCGTCACCACCATCGCGTCCACATCCGGGGTCAGGATGGGCCCATTGGCCGCAAGCGTGTAAGCCGTCGAACCGGTCGGAGTTGAAACGATGACTCCATCGGCGCGAAAGCGGGCGACGTGTTTGCCATCCAGTTCCACAGCAAACTCGCCCATGCGGGCAATGTCGCCCTTGGAAACCACGACATCGTTCAGGGCCTCATAGCAGGAGTGCGCCGCACCGTCCCGCCACAGTTCCGCGTGCAGCATGGCGCGTGCATCCAGCACGTTGCACCCGTTGCACCAGTTCTCCAGCGTTGCGTAAAGGTCGGCGAGGCGAACCTCGGTAAGAAATCCCAGGCGCCCCAGGTTCACGCTGAGAATAGGAGTGCCGCTGGCCGCAAAAGTGCGCGCCGCGGCCAGCAAAGTGCCATCGCCGCCGAGCACGATGACCAGCGCCGGAGACAGCGGCGGCATCTCGTTGCAGGCCACTGCGCGGGCCGCCGTCGTATATCTGCCGCCTTCAAGATCCAGCAGCGGTTCATAGCCCCGCTTGGCCAGCCAGGCGATCAGCTCCGGCAGCAACGCGACCAGCTCTTCCTTATGCGGCTTGCAAACAATGCCAACGCGTGTCATGCGGTCCCAGTGTAACGGATAGAGCTTCTACGCAGCGTTGCATTGGCCGAATATGTCGCAAGTGGACAGCTCAACTTGGCCGCCGGCCATAAAGCAGAAACTCTCGATTCCCCTCTGTGCCGGTAATTGGCGAAGGGATCGTCTCAACCACTTCCCAGCCCAGCGAAACAACACAATCCGCGACTTTGTCAACCGCCAGTTTATGCGCCTCGGGATCGCGCACGATGCCTCCCTTGCCGATGTGTCCGCGCCCGGCTTCAAACTGCGGTTTCACCAGGATCACAGCTTCAGAAAGATCAGGCGCCGCTGTCAGCACCGGCCCCAGCAGCAAGGTTGCCGAAATAAACGAAACGTCCATCACCAGCAGGGTAAGCTCCGGCCCGCCCTGATCTATCGCAAATGCGCCCGCGGCAAGGTAACGGGCATTTGTGCGCTCCACCAGCTTGACGCGCGGATCGATGCGCAGCTTCATCGCAATCTGCCCGAAGCCGGTGTCGACAGCGGTGACATGTGCCGCCCCGTGCTGTAACAGGCAATCGGTAAATCCACCGGTGGAGGCTCCCACATCGAGGCAGCAACGGCCCGTGACCTGAATCTTCCAATAATCCAGCGCCGCCGCCAGTTTTAAGCCGCCGCGGCTAACGTAAGGTGGGTCTTCGCCCAGAAGACGAACCGGCGCGTCATCGGGGACTGTTGTGCCCGGCTTGTCGATTTTCTGCTCCCGCACCAGCACCCGCCCGGCCAGAATCATTGCGCGCGCCCGTTCGCGGCTGGGAACAAGGCCCCGCTCGACGAGCAGAAGGTCCACGCGCATTTTTGCCACACCCGCCATAACGTTGCCTCACCCCCCTGTCTGAATGTACAACGGGCCGTGGTCAGCACATCCGGGCGACGGGCAAGAGGGCCGAAAACCTGCATTTTTGGCTCAAAAACGGCCTAAAACTGCTCGCACAGATTACTGACTTTAGTATGTAGAATTTACAAGCCGTTCATTCTTTGTGGCTTATAGGGATGCATGTGCCGAAAAAGCGGGTCCCGGAGGGGGAGGGGGTGGGGGTGGGGGTCGAAGGCCGGGACCGGGGCGGCAAGCGGGGCCGGGGATGGGGTGGATTCTACCAAGATGAGTTCTGCCGAGTTTGTTTTGGGCATTTCTGGCTCTCCTATTAAATAGAGTGCGCCGGGAGGGGGAAATTATATGCAAAGTCAGGGACTAGGGACTAGGAGTTAGGGATCAGGAAACACCCACCGGTTTAGGTCTTCGGTTTCCCACCCTTGCGCTAGAAAAAGCGCAAGGATGGGGCACCCGGCAGGAGGCGCTAGGCCGGCAGCAGGAACAGGCCAGCGTTCCCACGCCCGACATCTCCAAGGAAATGGCCCAACTGAACGCCGCCATGACCAAACTCCAGTCCAAGATGGGCAAGACTGTAACCCAGGAAGAGCTGGCAGATTCACGGAGGCGAAGTTCGGCAATTCCTTGAAAGTCAACTCGATTCAAGATCGGGCTTTCGGAGCGCTCATGCCCGGCTCAGGTAAGCGCCTTCGCTCGTGTCCACGCGAATCTTCTCACCTTCATTGATGAAGGAGGGCACCTGGACCACAAGCCCGGTCTCGAGCTTCGCGGCCTTGGTAACGCTCGAGGCGGTCGCGGACTTAAGCCCCGGCTCGGTCTCGACGACCTCCAGTTCGACCGCCGCCGGAAGCTCGATGCCGACGGCCTGGCCATCGTGATAGCTGACCTTGATCTGCAAATTAGGCACAAGATACTCGATGGCATCGCCAAGCGTTGAGCCCTTGAGAACGGTCTGCTCGTAGTCCACGGGGTTCATGAAATAGTAGTCGTCGCCATCCGCGTAGAGGAAGTCCATGGAAATTTCGTCCACAATCACCTTCTCAATAGCATCGGCGGACCGGAAGCGGTGCTCGAACATGCCTCCGGACTTGAGGTTGCGCAGCTTGGCCTGAATAAAGGCGCGCAGGTTGCCCGGAGTGCGATGCTCCACCTTAAAGACCAGGTGCAGTTGGTCGTTGTGCTTGATGATCATTCCGGGACGCAGTTGAGTGGCGGAAATCGCCATAGAGTTTGAAGCTCCTTGCTGTGCTTGCGCTCGCAGCGCAAAAATTTCTGGCCTTGGCCCATCTTTCATTGTAGCGTAGGGGCGGCCAAGGTGGCCCTTCATGAACCTGGCACGCCCTAACTCACCCTCCAATCCGGATTGTCGAATGGCTCCAGCTACTGGGTAGCCGGCAGAGGCTGGCCAAAAAGATACGACGCCATGCGATCTGAAGCCTTCCATGGCTCGGATGGGTCAAGATTGGAAAGCACAACAATGCAGAGGCGTTCGCCGGGATAGCGCTGAATGCTGCTTTCAAATCCCATCACGCCTCCACCGTGGTAATACAGCAACTTGCCAAATCTGTGCGTAATCACCACGCCGTATCCGTAGTTTTGCCCCCCGTACGCGGTCGTCTCCGGATAAACCGCGAACATCTGCGCCAATGACTGGGTTGTGAGGAGTTTTCCAGGAGCTGCGAGCGCCTCATTCCAGCGATACAAATCCTCCACAGTGGAGTAGATCCCGCCGGCCGCAAAAGGAACACTCATATCGATGAAATCCGCGTTGGTAACATGGCCATCCTTGATGAAATAGCCGGAGGCGCGTTTATCAAGAATGACGGATGCAACATCGTATCCGGAATCCTTCATGCCCAGCGGCTCGAAGATGTTCTCCCTGAGAAAGTCCGCATAGGATTTGCCGGAGACCTTTTCGATAATCATGCCCAACAGTACATATCCCGTGTTTGTGTACTTCATTTTCGTGCCGGGCTTGAATTCAAGCGGCTTGGCTGTCACCACTTCGAGCAGTTCCCGTGGTGTGGCGCCAATCCGGTTCATCTCCTTCTCGACACGAGGCTCAATGGGGTAGTTGCTGATGCCGGAAGTATGGGTCAATAACTCATGGATTGTAATGGGCTGCCAGGCTTGCGGCAGATCGGACACATACTTCGATACAGGCTCTTGCACCAGCAACCGTCCGCGCTCCTGCAAGAGCAGAATGCAGGCCGCGGTAAACTGCTTGGTCATCGAAGCAATGCGAAACTTCGTCGCCGGATCGTTGCGGGCCTTCCATTCTTCGTCGGCGAATCCATATCCTTTCTCAAACAGGATCTTCCCATTCACGCCGATTAGAACTGAGCCTCTGAACGACCCTCCAGCAGATTGAGAGTTGAGGTATGCATCTGCTTGCTGGATCGCTTCCTGGATCTTCGCGTCCTGCGCACGCGTTGTCACTGAGCAGAGTGCGGCAAACACAAGCAGCAATTGAAGCGTCGGACCTGTCAGAATACCGCCGGGTTGTTTGCGCATTTCGAATTACCTCTGGCTTGCTTCCCCGGCCGCGACCCCTCGGTTGAACTCCGCCGACCGATTGCGCGGCACACTGAGAGACTGCCAATGGTCGCATGCGAAGTGCTTGGCAAGCAGCACAATCTGGCCCACATGATGCGCGTAATGAGTCATCTGCCGATTGATGGCCTGCATCACCGAGTGCGCTTCGCCGCGAATCGACACGGTGCGGCCGAGATCGCTGTCGGATAGCGGTTCCAGGGCCTGGAAGACCTGCGCCCAGCCTTCCTCCCACTGCCCCAGCAGCGCCGCGCGCGTAGCCGGCGGATCGACGAACTCAGTATCGCGATTGCGGTTTGGCTTCTCCCCGTCGGTGGTGAGGAAATCGGCCCACCGGGAGCGCATATTCCCTGCCATATGCTTCACTACCACGGCGATCGAATTCGCTTCGGCATCCAGCGCAGCGAATAGCTGCTCGTCGCTCGCTTGATCCATGGCGCGCTCGCCAAGCGTCTTGTAGTAGTGGAAGAGCGTCAGGGCGTCCTTGAGGTAAGAGGTCGTGAATTCCAGTGCCATGCGCCCAGTTTAACGATGCCGGGTGCCCCAGGTCTCGATTTTGAGACCTGGGAAAGCCTCAATATCGACCCCCCCGCGCACTCCCGCATCGCGCCTACCGCGGCGGCTGGTAGGGTTCTACGCGCAGCATGTCGCCTAGAATTCCGCGCTCCTCGGGATTGAAGACGCCCTGATAGCGGCTGGAGCCAAGCACCGTTTGGCGCTGGTCGGGCGGCACCGCGCGCAGATCCCGGAAAGCGTTCTTCATCATCGCCTGGCGATCAGGTGGCATGGTAGCCCAGCGCCGCGAAGAATTATTCACCCTCATGCGGTCCTGGGGCGACATGCGCTCCAGCGCTTCGGCGCGTGCCAGGCGGCGTTCCCGCTGCTGGTCGGGCATCTGGTCCACCTGGTGCAACTGCCGCACCACACGCTGCTGCTCAGAAGGCGCAAGGTGGTTGAAACTCGGGTCGTTGCGCAGGGTCCGCTCCTGCTCCTGAACCGGCTGCGTACGGTGTTCGTTGAGCCATGATCCCAAGTGGCCGGGAGGAGAGCCACCGGGAGTCGTATACCCCGGATTCGTCGGGCGCGGATAAGCAGACCCAGGATTTCCCGATCCAGGATAAGCAGGTCCGGGATACGCAGGACGATACGCAGGGCGGGCCCCCGTCGATGGATACCCGGGCATCGGACGTGGCGCTACGTTCCCCTGTGGCCGATTTCCATACTGCTGCGCCGGCTGCCGGTATTGCGGCCCAGGCTGGCGATACTGAGGCCCAGGCTGGCGATACTGAGGCCCAGGCTGGCGATACTGAGGCCCAGGCTGGCGATACTGCGGCGAAGGCTGGCGGTACTGCGGAGCCTGCTGCCGATACTGCGGAGGAGGCTGTTGTGGCCGTGCACTCTGCCGTCCAGGTTGGTAGCTAGGCGCAGAAGGCCGAGACTGCGGTGCAGGCCGGGGCTGCTGTCCCCCGCGTTGCCCGCTAACCCAAGCCGCCGGCAGACACAAGACCAGCACCGCCGCGGCCATCGCCGCCCGGCCCATGCTTTCCGTCCTGTATCCCCCGGTCATAAGTCTTTCCCGCCCCTCATCCCCTTAGTTGGTATCCCCGTCATCGTCGTTGTTCGAGATCACTTCCAACTGGTCAAGCAGTTGTGCGTTGTTGTCCAGCGTCTCCAGGTCGTGTACCACTGCCGTCTGTCCCTGCGGCGCAACCGGCGGATTCCAGTCGGTAACACCCAAATAAGTTCCCCCGCCCAGCAGCAGCATCACGGTAAGCGCCATCGCCGCCAACGGCCGCACGTGCCCTCCCGGCCCGTACATCAGCCGTGCGCGCACCCGTGCCCACCAGCTACCGGCCGGCTCCTCGCGCTGCTCCTCGCGCACCCGGGCGTTCAATCGGGTCAGGAAGTAGGGGCTCGGCTCCGGCGCTTCCCATGTATCCAACAGCGCCATCGTGGCCCGTAACTTCTCAAGTTCCAGGCGGCATTGGTCACACCCGGCAACATGAGTTTGAACCTTGGCAGGCACCGCCTCAGGATCGAGCAGCAATTCCATCAGCTTCTCGTCCATCCCGTCGCAATTGGGCTTCATTGTTTCCATCGCTTCCACCCCCACTCCCAGCCGGTGCCGCCCGGCTCTCTCAACTCAAATCCTTTAAACAAAATCCTTCAGCTTGTCCCGCAGCGTCTGGTAGGCGCGAAAAAGCAGCGACTTGGTCGCCGACTCGCTCAGCTTCAGCACCTCTCCGATCTGCCGGTAGTCCATCCCCTGGTATTTGTGCATCAGCACCGCCATCCGTTGCCGCTCCGGCAGGGCCATCACATGCGTGCGAATGGCCGCCATCCGCTCATCCCGCAGCAACCGCTGCTCCACTGAAGGCTCATCGTCGGCCACGTCCGGCGTCGTGCCTGTTTCCGGGTCCGGGGCGTCCAGATAGATGGTCTGCGCCGCCCGCTCGTGCTTGGTGTCGCGCGCCAGATTCACCGCCAGGTTGGTCGCTATCCGGTAAAGCCAGGTAGTGAACTTGGCCTCGGCCCGGTAGCTCTCGCGCGAGCGGTAGACGCGCAGAAACACCTCCTGCGCCATTTCTTCGGCAATTGCCTGGTTGCGCACCATCCGGAAGAGGAAGTGAATCATCTGCCGATGGTATTTTTCCACCAGGTAATTGAAGCCGGCTTCGTCGCCCTCGGCCACGCGCAGCATAACAGCCGCATCGCTTTTCGGGTCGAGGTCGAACGCTGATACAGGAATCCGGTCTGGTCTTGAGTCCGGCCGCGAGGCCGAGCCCGCTCCCAGAGCCGACTTGTCCAGGACCAGGGTTGCCATATCTTCATCAACCCCATCCCCGCCGGAAGGTTGCGCCTGATTCGCATCCTGGTCCGAATTCTGATCCGGATTCTGGTCCGCATTTTCCGCGCCCGAAATCCCCTCCCCATCTGGGGGAAGTCCGGCATCGTCACGGGCTGGTTTGGCCTCAAAGCGCATCGTCGGTCGATCGCGGGTCTTGACGGGCCCTAAGTGCAGGCGCAGATTGGCCGTAAAGCCCCGCTGGTGTTACTCTAACCTACGGGANNCTGCAGCGCCCACCATAGAATCAATAGCTTACAAGCGTTTACTGGATCAAGTTTGTGGCGATTTGTGGCATTTCCTTAAAAGGCATTTTCGCCTCCCCTCCTTTCGCCAACATCTGGTATATGGATCCGACCATTTCCCGCACGCTCTCCGGCAACGCCTGCATATATTCGTTGGCCGTGGTATCGGCTTTGGCGTGCCGCAGGTGCGCCTGAATGTCCTTGATCGAACCCATGCCCTGCGCCTGAGTTGCCATCGTCCGGCGTAGAATCTGGAAGTTCAGTTTTTCGATTCCCAACTTCTCCGCAAGCGGCTTGAGAACCCTGAACCGGTAGTTGCTGGTGTCCATGCACCCTCCATCCGCGTTGGGAAAGATGAAGG
The DNA here is from genome assembly GCA_003151985.1 of Acidobacteriaceae bacterium. Taxonomy (GTDB): domain Bacteria; phylum Acidobacteriota; class Terriglobia; order Terriglobales; family Acidobacteriaceae; genus Telmatobacter. The sequence continues at coordinate 3,255 of PLZC01000164.1, read as the reverse complement.
CCTCGGGCAAGGAGTTTTTGCACTCCATCTTCCAACGCCAGAGTTCACTCGCCAAGCCATCGGGAAGATGAATTTTGGTGAGACTCCCCGGCGTCTTCCCAAAGGGCCGAATCTGCCTCCGATAGACGGTTTCGGTAATGGATAACGTGTTCTGATCGTCGAAGGAGCGCCAGCGCAGAGCGAACAACTCGCTCGGACGAAGCGCCTCCGTCATATCCAGCATGAGCAGAAGTCGGTCCCTCCTGGCCGTCTTCGCCAGAATTGACCACAACTCCTCCCAGCTCAAGATCCGCTTATCCTTGGGCCGGAGATTCTTGGGAATCTTCAGCTTCCGAGTCGGGTCCTTCACCAGAAACTCCTGATCGATGGCTTCGTCGAAGATGGATTTCAGATAGGACCTTGCCTGTCGAACTCTGTCCTGCGAATACCGCTCTGCCAGAGCGTTCACATGCGTTTGCAGCATGAAGCGATCAAACGTATCGAGCGGGTGGTCACCGAACTTGGCAAGAAGATCAAGTTCAATCTGAGCCATCTTCTCCTTCGCCGTCTCCGGCCGCCAGTCCCCTTGTCGTAATGGGAAGTAGCGGTTGCGAACAAACCACTCGAAGGTTACAGAGCTGTCTTTCAGGACTCTGCCCCCGAGATTCTGTCCTGTCTCTTCCGTGATTTCCGCCCGCAGTGCCTCTCGCGCCTCGAGTTTGGTCATCTTTGATTTGAGGGCGAGTTTGATGCAAATCTTCTTGACTCGCTCCTCGTTGGTTTCAGGATCAAGAACCCGCTGCCGGAAATAGCCGTACCACTGCTTTCCGTGCAACGAGACCCATCCAGCCTGATGCGACTTACCCATCGGTTCCTCAGTTCTGTGGGGGGAACAAGCGGGCGTCTCCCATTTTATCTGTTTCTTCTGTGCATTCTGGAGACGCGTTCCCGCTCCATGACGAACTCTTCGATCTGGCTGGCGCGGTAGCGCAATGCCCCGTCGCTCATCCGGATGACTGGCAGATAAGGCAGTCTCCGCGAGGAGTGGTCCCAGACCCAGTCCTTGCTGACTCTCAACCGTTCGGCGACGTCCTCGGCGGTCAACAGCGAGTCGACCGAAAGTGATTGCTCCGTAATCATTTGCGCGAGTCCCATGACCTCATTGCCTCCCACTTGTGTTGTGCGCGGCCCCGACAGGACCGTCGAGTTTGGGCATCATCGGTCGATTCCGCTTTTCGGTCAAATTCCCGCCGACTCCTGCCCGCCAGCCCGGTTGCGGCTTCAGGCAGCAGTTCGGAAATTTGGAGATTTGACCGAATTCCCGATCAGAGACATGCTCTTCCCATTCGCGGAGGCGCATGTGCGAGTAGGAGCGAAGCGATTTTGGATTACAGTCCCGCTGACCGAATTGAGCGTGGCGGTCCTTCACAGGTACTGGCGGCCGATCTGGAAGACTTGGCTGGGAGTTCGCCGGATCAGATTGAGGCTGCTCACACAGCTACTGGTCTGGGCGCTGTCGGTGGCTGCGTTATGGCTGCATGTCTACAGCGATTTTCGCGCCGTCCTGGCCGAACGGAGCCTCTCATCGCTGCCGCATCCTTCTGGTCTGAGGGAGGGAACCGATGTTTGATTCGCTTGACGAACTCTCCCGCAAACTGGCGGCAACGGGCTACTTCATCGATCCGGTGATGGTACAGGTCGTCTATTTGGCCGCGAAGCTCAAAAAGCCTCTCCTGCTTGAGGGACCCGCGGGGTCCGGGAAGACGCAACTCGCAATCTCGGTAGCAGCCGCGGCCAATACCCATGTCGAGCGGCTCCAGTGCTATCGCGGCGTGACAGAGGACAAGGCCATTGGTCGCTTCGATGAGGGTCTGCAGCGGCTCTACATGGAGTTCTCGAAGGGCCAGCACGAGAACTGGCAGTCGGTGCAGGCGAACCTCAAGGGGCGTGATTTCTTTCGGCCGGGTCCTCTGATGCGCGCTCTCGAATGCGACCAGCCGTGCGTGCTGCTGATTGACGAGTTGGACAAAGTAGACAACGGATTCGAAGCAATGCTGCTTGAGATACTTTCCGCCTGGCAGCTCTCGATTCCTGAGTTTGGTACGGTTGCGGCGAAGAGCATTCCTTTTGTTGTGCTCACCAGCAATGAGGAGCGAAGACTGGGAGACCCGATACGGCGGCGCAGCCTCTATGCGTGTCGAGCATCCGACTCCGGAGCGCGAGGCGGAAATCATCGCCAGCCGCACTCCGAAGGCCGAGGAGAAGTTTCACCGGGAGATGGCGGGGATCGCGCTCTCGTTCCGCAATTATTCCCTTGAGAAGCCCCCATCGGTCTCAGAGATGATCGACTTCGCGAACGCACTTCAGTTGCTCGGGACCGACCAAGTAACCGAGGAGCACCGTGACGTCTTGCTGCCGTTCCTGGCGAAGACTGAAAAGGACCGCCGCCATCTGCTGCTCCGCGAGGGATTCAAGAGCTTGCTCGACGACGGGGCGCGATTCGCACAAAGCCTGGCGCCCTCCGGAGGTTCACCCGCATGAAGCAATGCCTACTCCGGCTGTTTCTCCTGCTTCCCCGAGTCGCACTGGCCCAAGGCGATCCCGCGCCTGCTGAGCAGTTGGTGCGGCAATATGCAGGGCACTACCGTGTCTCACCCGAGTTGGTCGCCGCGCTGATCGATGTGGAATCGCGGTGGAATCCNNATGTGGGAGTTCCACGGGGATCTGCGCCTGGTCGTCGCGGCCTACTACGCGGGCGACCATGGTATCGCCAGGGAGCAATTGAACTATCACAACCCGGACGTTGTGGCCTACGTGCTGGCGGTTCGGCGGCAGTTCATGATTCGCAAAAATGCGGCCATGAGGCCGCCGAGGAGGTCAACGCAATGAAGCTTCGCTGGTTCATCCCCATCGCACTCCTAATTCCACTGCGCCTCGGCGCGACGGACTCAACGGTTGGAGCGCGTGTCGCCACCATCACGATCAACCCGAAAGAGATCACAGTCCTGCATCTTCGGCCAGAGTTTGAATCGACAATCCATATGCCTGAGGAGGTGACATCCGTCATTCTGGGCAGTCCTGGTGAGTTTAAGGCTGAGCACAACGAGGGTGAGCCCGAGTATGTCTATGTCAAGCCCATCACCAAAGAGGCGGCTCAGTCGAACCTCCTGATCGCGACGAAGTCCGGTCAGCACGTGACGCTGGAGTTGGTCAGCGATGGTGCCAGCATTCCGAATCAATCTCAGCCGGTCGACTTCCTGATCGAGTACCGATCTG
>PLZC01000033.1 GCA_003151985.1 Acidobacteriaceae bacterium | reverse complement strand
CCGGCAAAGAACCTCATCAATCTGGACGCCCTTTCAGAGAACGAGGCCAGCACACTCCTGTTTGATCGCTGGCTGCCACAGGCGGGACGCACCGTCAGCCGGGAGCAGCGAGAACGCATCGAGAAAATCCTAAAGTCCAAGGAATGTCGCCAGCCAATATATCTCAAGCTATTGTTCGAGGAGGCTCGGCTCTGGCGTTCCTACGATTCGGCACCCGAGTTGGGCGAAAGCGTGCCTGCGATTCTCGGTCAGCTCATCGAACGACTTAGCCAGCCGGCGAACCACGGTCGGCTGCTGGTGGAGCGCGTGTTGGGCTATCTCGCCGCGTCCCGGCATGGACTGGCGGAGAACGAAATCCTGGAAATCCTGTTTGCCGACCCTGAATACAAAGCGGCGCTGGATCAGGCCACCGAACAGACCCGGCATGAACTGCCCGCCAGCGCGAAGCGCATTCCCATTGCGATCTGGTCGCGGCTCCGCTTTGACCTTGCGCCTTACCTGACGGAGCGGGCCGCTCCCGGTGCCAACGTGCTGACGTTCTACCACCGTCAGGTGGCCGAATGGGTGCAGGAACATTTCGTGAAAGCGACCGATCAAAGTTGGCAACCGCACCGGTGGCTGGCGGATTACTTTACAGCCTGCGCCAAAGGATCCGCGGAGGAATGGGAAACGGAAAGCGTTCGCGGTTATGCCGAGTGTATCTATCAACTCATTGAGGCAGAGCAGCACGAACAGGCCGCAGGACTTTTGTGTAACTTCCCATTTCTTTTGCACAAACTGCGAGTGGGTTTGCTTGAAGGAGTTTTTGAAGATTACGAAATCTTTCGCAAGACTGCTTCTGCCAACAATGTCCTTCAACTCGACATCTGGTATTCCTTCTTCCGAGAGAAAGCGCACATTTTGCGGCGCGGAAACGAGGAATGGCCAGCGCACAAGATTCTGTTGCAGATCGCCGTCGAACACGCCGACGACAGCCCGCTCACAACTGCCGCCGAACAGTGGTTGAAAGAGAATCGCTGCAACTGGCTTTGGTTCCGCCGTGTCCTGCGCTCTTCGCACTCCTCGAAGAACCCATGCATGTTGACTTTCGATGTTCGCTCATCAATAAACGGTGCTCTGGAGTTGAGTAATGGGCGTGTCTTATCATGGTGTAATGACACAACACTACAAATATGGGACACTACCAATTCTTCTTCTCATACGGTACTCGAAGGTCACCAGGGGAGCGTCTCAGGCGCTCTCATACTGACCAGCAGGCGTTTGCTTTCGTGGGCACTTGATTGCACGCTCCGAGTGTGGGACAGCCATGCCGGCGTCAGCCTAACGACCCTCGCTGGGCATGCGAGTTATATCACCGGCGCAATCGCCTTGGACGAGCACCGGGTGCTTTCGTGGGCGCAGGATCACACTATCAAATTCTGGAATACCCTTACAGGTGCGTGTCTGGCAACGCAGATCGCATGTGATGATGGTGTCATTGGAGTATTGAAACTGACTGATGGACGTTTGCTCTCATGGTCAGATAAGGGGAAAACGCTCAAGTTACGGGACCGCAACAGTGCAGCTTTTCTGAAAGCCCTTGAAGGTCATCCGCATCCCAAATATGTGATGGAACTTACCGGCCAACGCTTGGTTAGCTGGGCGGCGTGGGGACATTATGATGGCACATTGTGCGTGACAAATGATCTCGATGGTCGGGGCACAACTATGCTACACGGCCATAGCTCGTGGGTAAACGGGGTGCTGGAATCATCCCCTGGTCGGATTGTCTCGTGGTCTGATGACAAGACTCTGCGAATATGGGATGCGAGCAGTTCTGAATGTCTCATGGTTTTAATCGGTCACAATGATGGCGTCCTTGGCGCTATCAAGTTGTTAGATGGAGGATTACTCTCTTGGTCATCTGACGGGACCTTGCGGCTTTGGAATGTTAATCTCGGGGGGTGTCTGCAGGTCTTCAGCGGACACGGTGGGCGAGTACATGGTGCAATGGAGTTGACGGATGGCCGAATGGTGTCTTGGTCGGGTGATGATAGAACTCTCAGGGTGTGGAATATGCGCGAAGCGAGCTGCTTAGCAGTTCTTCAAGGGCATTCTGGGTTTCCCATCGAGGTAGCGAAACTAGCCGATGGCCGCCTGCCATCTTGGTCTGGGGATAATACTCTTCGGGTATGGGATGTTCAAAGAGCTGATTTCCAGAACGTCAGCAAACGGCATACTCGCGGCGTTTTAGGCGCGTTGAGGTTAGCGGATGGAAGGATCCTGTCTTGGTCATCGGACAAGACACTACGACTGTGGGACGGCAGTACGGGCGAGCACTTGGCGACGCTAGAGGGACACACCGGTTACGAGATTGCTGCGCAAGAATTGAAGGATGGCCGACTTCTGTCGTGGTCATCGGACAAAACGCTTCGTGTTTGGGATAACAGGACCGGCGCGTGCTTGGCGGTTCTTAAAGGACATGACGATGCAGTTAAAGGTGCGCTGGAGTTGACCAGTGGAGACGTGCTCTCTTGGTCGAATGATGGGACACTCCGCTTGTGGGCTGGCCGAAAGTGTGGCTGCCTCGCAGTACTCAGAGGGCATACAGGGAACGTCCACGCCCGGGTGTTGACCGACGGACGACTGCTATCTTGGTCAACGGACGGGACAGCGCGCCTGTGGGATGGCCACAGCGGCAAGTGCTTAATGACCCTAAAAGGACATACCAGCGTGGTCGATGGTGCGCGAGAGTTGACCGATGGGAAACTGCTCACCTGGTCGTGGGATAAGACGCTACGACTATGGGATAGCCATACGGGCGCCTGCATTGTGACCTTTCGCGGTCATACGGAGTATGTTACTAACGCACTGGAGTTGTCCGACGGGCGGATGCTATCTGCATCCGATGATCAAACATTGCGGGTGTGGGACAAACACACGGGCGGCTGCCTCGCGATTCTAGCTGGGCATAAATGGGTCTATATGGGTGCCTTGGAACTGGCTTATGGGAAAATACTCTCGTGGTCGCCACACGACACCTTTCGATTGTGGAACGCTGAGAA
>PLZC01000075.1:6307-21174 GCA_003151985.1 Acidobacteriaceae bacterium | reverse complement strand
CGACGAGTTGGAGAATCGCGGCCAGTCTTATCTGTTCAAGCTGCGCCAGACCAGCGGCGTAAAGAAGATGCTGATGCGTCAGTTTGCCCGCAAGGACTGGACGACACCCGGCCCTTGCGATCAGGGATGGAGCGCCGAGGAAGATACCTTGCGGCTGGCCGGGTGGGATAAGTCGCGGCGGGTAGTGATCCTCCGTCGCGTGGCTAAGTCCGATGTGGCTCTGGCCAGAAAGGCTGCCGAGGGCCAGATGGAGTTACTGCTTCCCGATCAGAATGTGGAACTGTGGGAGTATGCGGTGCTGGTGACCAACAGTTGCTATCCGTTGGAGGCCATGGCCCAGTTATATCGCGACCGGGCCGATGCGGAGAACGGCTTCGACGAACTGAAGAACCAGTGGGGTTGGGGCGGCTTTACGACCCAGGACATCGAACGTTGCCAGAGCAGCGCTCGCGTTGTAGCGCTGGTTTACAACTGGTGGAGTTGGTACTGCCGAGCGGCCAAGCCCGAAGCCAGGATGGAAGCCATCACCAGCAGGGCTTTGCTGCTGGCCGCCGTGGGCAGGGCTACCAAACATGCGGGACAGACGACGCTCTATCTGACCACGATGCACGCTGCCAGGACAGCCCTTATGTTGTTGATCGCCAATATCCGAGCGGCTCTAGGCCATGTAAGAAGAGTTGCGGAGCAGTCTCCCACAGCCGACAGGTGGAAGACACTGCTGGACTATATCGTGGCCAGAATCATCCCCCATCGACCCCGAAAACTCCTCCAAACCTGCGCCCTTTTGCCGGGGAACTGCTGTTTTTAGGTTGAACGGCGAAATGTGGAAAGAATCCTGCCTGCGCCATCGACGGCTAACACAGGCAGGTTTGCCCATGCGTCAATTGCGGAAGCACGGCGAGAGGCCCTTCGCTTGCGCGACTACATCGCCTGAAGCAGCAGAGCCCAGTCGTAGGGGTCTGGAGCGACAGGTGAAGTCCACACAGGGCCATTGGTGGGCGGCAGGTCGATCTTCTCTCCGGTCACGGCGCTGAACCAGGTGGCGCGGTAGCGTCCGGGCTGGAGTTGAACGGTCACCTGGCCCCCATGAGGAAGATACACGGCATACGTCTTTCCTGGGTCGGCGAGGCAATAGGCATTGTTGTTAACCAGTTCGTCGTGCGGATTTGTCTTCCACCATTCAAAGCCGGTGAAAAATTGCACGATATGGCCGTAGCCGAGGAACATGGTCTGGGTGTCGTCGCCACGGCCGTTGAGCCATCCGCCGCCAAGGTCAGGCCGGATGTTGGTTCCGCGGCGCGCCGACTCGCCAGCCGTTTGATAGCCGCCGGCCATGTAAATGTCCCACGCCGTGCGCCTCAGCACGTCGGCCGAATCCGAATCGGGCAGAGCCCAGAAGGGATAGTGGTCCTCGTAGCCGTACTCCTCGTTGGTCTGCGGGATGATGCGNNGGATGGCTGGTTTCAAGGTGCTTGTATGGATCGAGTCCCTGGATCAGCAAGCCGGTTTCATGCGTCCATTTCTCGTCGCGATAGGAATCCAGATCGTCTCCCAGGTCCCACGTGATGTTGGAGAACGCCGAGAAGCGGTTGACTGCGTAGCGGATGAAGCGGTGCTCATCTTCGCTGCCCGCAACGGGATGAACGCGGCTGTCACCCATGTCGAGAACCAGGGAGATGTTCATGTCGCGATCGCGGGCAAATTGCAGCATCCGGTCAAACTTCTGCCAGTAAGGCACATTGAAGCGGTTGTAGTCGAACCCGGGATGAAGAGGATCGTCCGCGCTTTGTGCCGGCCAGGCCGCAATGAGAGCTGTCCAGGCTGCCCCGTTCATGATCGGCTCACCGAAGTAGGTCGAAGCCTCGCGGCCGGCAATCGTCACGCGCAACCGGTTGACCTTCAGCCGATGGAGCCGATCGAGGCTGTATTGAATCACGTGGTCGTCACGGAAGCCCACCAGCCAGTAGGCCGTGGTTCCGTTGAAGAAGTAGTGCTCGCCGGTTCCCTGCCAGATGAAGTGCCACGGGTAAGCCAGATCCACGCCGAGAAGACCGCGCTTTTGCGCCTCGACGGCGCGGAATGTACCGCTTGACGATTTCGTGAAGCTGCCCTGCTTGTAGGTGACGGAGTACTTGTAGTCGCCTGCTAGCGGAGCCATAAACCGAATCCGGAAGACACTGCCGTCGGCCGTGTCGCAGAAGCCTTCGACGGCCCAATGATGGCTGCCGTCCGCGGTTTCCAGCGTCCCCAAAAGGGAAGCGTCTACAAATGGATTGCGGGCATCCGGCGCACCGACGGTCGCGCTGATTTCAACATAGTCAAAGCGGGCAATCTGGGCCGCCGGCTGAGAAAACGAGACATCCGCCGGGCTGGCGGGCAGCATAGAGGGCGTGAGCGCGGCAAGAGCAAAAAGAAAAGCCTTGAATGTTCGCACGGCGATAATTCCTCCCCTTCAGATTTAGACCGCGGTCAGGCCGCCGTCGCACATGTAAATGCCACCGGTGCAGTAGGACGACTCGTCGGAGGCAAGGAAAACCGCAATCCCCTCGATGTCTGACGGCGTTCCCAGCCGGCCCAGGGGCACGGCCTCGCGGAACTGCTCACGGACCTCGTCATTGCAGAGGATGTAATTGTTCATGGGAGTGTCCATGGTGCCGGGGATGATGACGTTGACGCGGATGGAGTTGCGTGCATAAGCCGCGGCCATGGCCCTTGCAAGGCCTGCGACGCCTGCCTTGCTGGCGCTGTAAGCGGACAATTTGGGAGCGCACCCAACAATCCCGGTCGGGGAACCAAGGTAGACGATCGAGCCTCGGCCTTGTTTCAACATGGCTGGCAGAACGTATTTGCCGCAGAGAAATGCCCCGCGAAGGTTCACGCCCATCACGTATTCCCAGGTTTCCAGGCTGAGTTCATGGACTGGGAGGTCGCGGTCGCTGAGCAGGATGGCCGCATTGTTGTGGAGCACGTCGATCCGGCCGTAGCGGGCCAGGGCAGCATTGACGAGAGCCTTGACCTCATCCTCCCTGGAGACGTCAGTCCGGACAAAGACAGCTTTCAGGCCTTGTGCAACAAGCTTCCCGGCGAGCGCGTTTCCCTCGGTTTCATTGATGTCCGCGAGGACCACAGACGCACCTTCACGAGCAAACCTGGCCGCGGCAGCGCGTCCCAGCCCAACCGCGGCTCCTGTCACAACGATTACTTTGTCAGATAACCTCATGCACACCGTCCAGTCTGTTCCTTTCAGGTTATGGAGCTTCAGGTCCAAAGAACGAACTATCACCAGCGCCGACACAACATCGTAGCGGTGAACAATCCCCTGAGTCTCTGAGGATTGACGAAAGTTTTGTTGAAGCAGCATGATCTGGGCAGCGGAATGTACCCAGGAGTGGAGTTTTACAACATTGATTGGGGCGTTTTTTTATAGAAATTCCCCGGGTTTTTGTAGGAATATTGGAAAACGCTTACCCCGGGCCCCCATCCATCTCGGGATTATACCGGAGGAACGCATGAGACTTCCCGCCAAGGTTGCAATCGTAACTGGAGCTGCTTCAGGCATCGGGCTGGCCGTGGCAAAACGCTTTGCCGCGGAAGGCGCGGCGGTGATGCTGGCCGATACCAGCGAGAGCGCCGGTGTGGCTGCGATGGAACAGATTGTCGCGGCGGGCGGGCGCGCGAAGTTCGTCCGGCTGGACGTTTCCAGGCCTGACGAGGTCAAGCAGGTGGTGGAGCGAACGCTTGCTGAATTCGGCGATCTCCACATCCTCTTTAACGGCGCAGGCATCCTGACCTACGGAACCGTGCTCGAGACCACCCTGGAGGCTTGGCAGCGCATCATCGCGGTAAACCTGACCGGGGCATTTCTATGCTCAAAGGCTGTGCTGCCGCACATGGTGGCCAAGGGGCGCGGGGCAATCGTCAACGTGTCTTCGACCACCGGGTCGCATGATGCGTGCGCTCACGCCGCGGCTTACGTGAGTTCCAAAGGCGGCGTCACCCTGCTGACCCGATCGATGGCCATCGATTTTGCGAAGCACGGAATCCGGGTGAACGCCGTTTGTCCAGGACCCACCGACACGCCCATGCTGCGCAAGGCGCTTACGCCCGAGCAACTGGATGCATTCGCCAAAACATATCCAATGGGCCGCCTGGGCCGGCCGGATGAGATTGCCGCGGCGGCCCTCTTCCTGGCCTCGGACGATGCCTCTTTTGTGACCGGGGAGATGCTCCACGTGGACGGCGGCCAGACAGCCGAAGTGTAAGAGGTTTGCAACAGAACGGAGGGATTTATGGTTTTCGCGGCTGATCTTCAAAATCCGGAGGGCCCCGTGGCGTTGGCCGACGGGAGCTGGCTGATTGTGGAGGGGGGAACGGAGCGCGGGTGCGTGTCGCATTTGAGCCCGGACGGACGAACGAGGCGAGAGATCAAGAAGACGGGACGGCCAAACGGCCTGGCGGTGGGCGCGGACGGAGCCATCTGGGTGGCAGAGTCGAAGTTCCCGTCGCTGCTGCGGCTGACCATGGATGGAATCTCTGAGGTGGTGGCGACGGGATGCGATGGGGAGCCGTTCCTGTTTCCCAACGATCTCTGCTTCGGTCTGGACGGAGCTATCTATATGACGGATTCCGGCGTGGAGATTGGCAACTTCTGCCCCAACAACCAGATTCGCTCTGACTACATGGACGTGGACTACGACGGGCGTGTCTACCGCATCGACCCCGAGACCGGCGGTGTCACGCTGCTCGACCGGGGCATCAAATTCACCAACGGCATCGCCTTCGGCCCGGACGGAGCGCTGTATGCAAACGAGACGCTCACCGGAAACATCTATCGATACGCATGGGCAGACGGCCGTGTTGCAGGCAGCCGCACGCTCTTTGGGAACGTGATCCGGCCGGATGCTGCGCCGGGCTGGAAAGGGCCGGACGGAATGGCCTTCGACGCCAACGGCCTGCTCTATGTGGCGGTCTTTGCGCAGGGCGATGTGACGGTGCTGGGGCTGGATGGCAAGGTGGTGCGGCGGCTTCCGGCGCTCGGGATGCTGCCCACCAACGTGGCCTTTGCATTGCTGGGCCAGCACCGCATTCACGTTACCGAATACGAAAAAGGCCAGATGGAGACCTTCGCGGTGGATTCGGATGGTCTGCCGCTTTGGGATGGGCTCAGGCGGGAAGTCCCCAAGGGGGTGCATGAGCCTGCCTGATGCCCCGCAAAAACTCCACCGTGTGTTGTCGCTGCGGGACCTGATTTTCTATGGGATCGTAGCGGTTACTCCCAGCGCCCCGGCGACAATCTTCGGGCTCGCGGAGGTGAAGTCGCGTGGGCATGTGGTGGTCACAATCCTGGGGGCGATGGTGGCAATGGTGCTTACGGCGATCAGCTACGGGCGCATGGCAGCCGTGTATCCCTCGGCGGGGTCGGCTTACGCTTATGTCAGCCGCGGGATTCATCCCTACGTGGGCTTCTTTGCCGGGTGGGCCATGCTGCTGGATTACGTCTTCATTCCCCTGTTCTGCGTGATCTACGGAACACTGTCGCTGCAACGCGCCGTACCGTGGCTTCCCTTCTGGCTGGGCGCACTACTGTTCGCTGGAGGAATGACGTTTGTGAACCTGAGAGGAATCCGATACACAGCGCGCGCCAACGAAGTGATGCTGGTGTTCATGTTCGGAGTGCTGATCAGTTTTATTGTNNGACATCGCTTCGGCCACCTCGTTTGCCGCACTGACTTATCTGGGTTTCGACGCTGTGACCACGCTGGCTGAAGACGTGAAGAACCCGCGCCGGAACGTGATGCTGGCGGCGGTCTTCACATGCGTGTTTACGGGCCTGTTTGGCGGGCTGCTGGTTTACCTGGCGCACCTGGCGTGGCCGGACTACACCACCTTTGCGAACGTCGAGACGGCGTTTATCGACGTGACCGGGCGCGTGGGCGGACCGGTGCTGTTTCAGGCGATGGCCATTCTGCTGGTGGTGGCAAACATTGGAGCCGGGCTTACCTCGCAGGTGGGCGCGGCGCGGCTGCTGTTCGGAATGGGCAGGGAGAATGTGATTCCGCGGCGCATCTTCGCCCAGCTTCACCCGGTGCGCAACACGCCGTGGATCAATATCCTTCTGCTGGGGGTGCTGGCATTTTGCGGGGCGCAGGTTCTCAGCTACGAGCTCACTGCCGAGTTGCTGAACTTTGGCGCATTCCTCGGCTTCATGGGCGTGAACCTGGCTGTGATCTGGGGCTTCTGGTTGCGGCCTAATCCCGCGCGAAAAAGGAGTTTTCTGCTTGACCTGCTGCTTCCCGGGGCAGGGTTTCTGTTCTGCCTGGTGATCTGGCTGGGGCTCAGCCAGCCTGCCAAGATCGCTGGCAGCATCTGGCTGGTGGTCGGCATTCTAGTGCTGGCCGCCCACACTCGGCAGTTCCGTGACCCGATGGTAATGACGGATCCGTCCGTATACGAATAGGAGCGGCGCACGATGCGAATGAAGAAGTTCATCAACGATCCGAACAAGCTGGTGGGGGAACTCCTGGAGGGGTTCACGCTGGCATTTCCCGACAAGGTGAAGCTCAACGGAACCAACACCATTGTGCGTACGTCCCCGAAGCCCAAGGGCATGGTGAGACTGGTTACGCTCGGCGGCAGCGGGCACGAGCCCGGGTTGAGCGGATTCGTCGGCAAAGGCATGCTGGACTCAAGCGTTGCGGGCGAGATCTTCGCGGCGCCCGGAGCTGTGAAGTGCATCGAGGCGTTTCGCGACGCATGCGCGGGCGGCGAGAGCACGCTGCTGATCGTGCTGAACCATGCTGGGGATGTGCTGGCCTCAAACATCGCGATGCAGGCTGCGGAGCGCGAAGGGCTGAAAGTCAAGATGGTGCTGACCCAGGAGGATATATCGGGTTCGGACCCGACGGACCGCCGCGGACTGGTGGGTTGCGTGGCGGTTTACAAGGTTGCCGGAGCCGCGGCGGAAAAGGGCGCATCGCTCGATGCCTGTTTCGATGTGGCGCAACGGATGGCGGACAACATGCGCACGCTGGCGGTGGCGGTGCGTACGGCCACGCATCCGGCCACGGGACAACCGATCTTCGATCTCGGCGACGACGAGATGGAGATCGGGATGGGACAGCATGGCGAGGCGGGTACCGGCCGCATGCAGTTGAAGACTGCGGACGAGACCGCTGAAATCATGCTGGAAGAACTGCTTGCGGACCTGGGCGTGAGGGAGGGAGAAGAACTGCTGGTGATACTAAACGGCGCGGGCGCGACAACGCTGATGGAGTTGTACCTGGTCTTCCGCAGGATTGCTCAAGTGCTGGAAGCGAAGAAGATTCGACTGGCGCGAAGCTCGATCGGGGAGTTCATCACCACGCAGGAACAAGCGGGATTCCAGATGATGATCGCACGGCTGGACAAAGAACTCATCGAGCTTTGGGATGCTCCCGCGGATGCGCCATTTTTTGCCAAGCTATGAGAGACGGAATCAGCATCATCGAGATGAAGCGCATGTTCGCTGAAGCGGGCAAGCAAATCCGGCAGGAGCACGAGAACCTGTCGCGGCTGGACTCGATCGGGGGCGACGGAGATCACGGGACCGCGATGCTGAAGGCATTCGACACGCTTGACGAGGCATTGAAGTCGGACGGCACGCCAAGCATCAAGAGCTGGCTGAAAGATGCCGGCTGGAGCGTGCTGGGCGTGGGTGGGGGCGCATCGACGGCGCTTCTGGGTACGTTCATCGCGGGGATGGGAGACGCTGAGATGGGTGAGGAGTGCGGCTGCGCGGCGTTGGCGTCGAGTTTCGAAGCTGGTTTGTGCGCCCTGGGGAAACAAACCAAAGCCAAACCGGGAGACAAGACGATGATGGACGCGCTGGTTCCCGCGATAGAGGTATTCGGAGCAGCGGCAGCAGCAGGCAAGACGGTCGTTGAGGCCATGGAAGAAGCGGCAGAGGCGGCACGACAGGGAGCTGAGGCCACCAGCGGGATGGTAGCCCGCTACGGGCGCGCGAAGTTTCTTGGCGAGAAGACACGGGGATCGCAGGATGCAGGCGCCACGTCAATCGCGCTCGTGTTTCGAGGTTTCAGCATAGGATTGATGCAGGTTAAGGAGACTTGAAATGGCCGATACGCAGGATATGCAGGACGGAAAAAACTATCATCTGAATGTGCCGCAGGCGAGCACGGTTTTTCCGCTTAAGGGAAGCAATGCGCTGGACTGGGGAATGAAGAACCGGCTTGCGAGGGTTTTCTCTCCCGAAGATGGGCACACGGTGATGTTGGCGGTGGATCACGGCTACTTTCAGGGCCCGACGACGGGCCTGGAGCGCATCGACATCACCATCGTGCCGCTGATTCCCTTTGCCGATGCGCTGATGATCACCCGGGGAGCGCTGCGCAGTTCCATTCCGCCGGAGATGTCGAAGCCGGTGGTGTTGCGCTCCACCGGAGGCCAGAGCATTTTGAAGGAGCTCTCCAACGAGCGCATCACGGTGGACATTGAAGATGCTGTGCGGCTGAACGCGTCCGCGCTGGCCGTGCAGGTTTACATCGGCGGAGTGCACGAGCACCAGTCGATTGGGAACCTGGTGGAACTTGTGGACGCCGGCAACCGCCACGGCATACCCACCATGGCGGTGACCGGCGTGGGCAAGGACATGGTGCGCGACTCCAAGTACCTGGGCCTGGCTACGCGGATATGCGCCGAACTGGGCGCCCACTTTGTCAAGACCTATTACTGCGAGACGGGTTTCGCGCGGGTAGCCGCCGGATGCCCGGTTCCGTTGGTGATCGCCGGCGGCAAGAAGCTGCCGGAAAAAGAGGCTCTCGAAATGGCCTACCACGCGGTGAACGAAGGCGCGGCCGGCGTGGATATGGGCCGGAATATCTTCCAGTGCGAGACGCCCAAGGCCATGATCCAGGCAGTGCGCGCAGTGGTGCACGGCCAGGAGACGCCGGAGAAAGCCATGGATTTGTATCTGTCACTGAAAACCATCGAGGAAGGAAACCAATATGCCAAATAAGAACACCACCCAGGTTGTCTGTGTTGCGGATTTCTTTGCCAAGGAAGGCAAAACGGAAGAGCTGATCGAAGCGCTCCATGTGCTCATCAAGCCTACCCACGCCGAGCCGGGCTGCGTGCGCTATGAGCTGAACCAGCGCACGGACGACCACAGCGGCATCACTTTCATCGAGAAGTGGAAGGACAAGAAGATCTTCGACGAGCACTGCGCCACGCCGTACATTGCGCATTTCTTCGACAACGTGCGGCCGGGACTGGTTGAGCGGTTCGAGGTCAAGCTGTACGAGGAGATTCTGCCCTGAAGGCGTTTTTCAAAACCAGGCTTTGACGGAGTTCCATGAACGTTGAGCAAATCACAACGCCGGCGCTAATAGTAGACCTGGACGCGATGGAGGGGAATCTTCGCGACATGGCGGCGTTCTTCGCCTCGCGGCGCGCCAAGCTGCGGCCCCACTTCAAGAACCACAAGGTGCCGCTGCTGGCGCACAAGCAACTGCGCGCGGGAGCAATCGGGATGACCTGCGCGACGATTCGGGAAGCCGAGATCCTGGTAGCGCACGGTATCGGCAGCATCCTCATCGCCAATGAAATCGCGGGCCAGGAGAAGCCGGAACGGCTGGCCGAGCTTTCGCGCCACGCGCAGGTCATGGTGGGGGTAGACAATCGCAGCGCGGTTCGCGACCTGGCGCGGGCGCAGCGGAATCGAAATGCGCAGGTCGAGATCCTGGTGGATATGAACATCGGGTTAGACCGGTGCGGGGTTGACTCCGGAGAGGCAGCGCTCGACCTGGCACGGTGCGCAATCGAATCGGGACTCGCCGTGCGCGGCGTAATGGGATACGATGGGCATCTCCAGGGGATGCCGCGCGGCCCGGAGAAGAACGAAACGGTCCTGAAAGGGAGCAGGATTCTGGTGGACACGGCGGCTCGGTTCGAAAACGCTGGAATCCCGTGCCCCATTGTCTCCACCGGAGGAACGGGCACCTATGCGATCTCGGGAGATTATCCCGGCATCACAGAGATACAGGCGGGCTCCTATCTCCTGATGGATGACATTTACCTGGAACGGGGCGCTCCATTCCAGCGCTCGCTCACGGTGTTGGCCACGGTCGTCAGCACGCGCGGCGGGCAGCATGCGGTGCTGGACTGCGGAGTAAAGGCGATCAGCGGCGAGAGGGGCCTGCCCCGGCTCAAGGACGCGCCCGGCGCGCGCCTGACAGCGCTGCATGCCGAGCATGCGCTGATCGAACTCGACAAGTCATCCCCGGGCCTCGAGCCGGGGCAGAAAGTCCAAGTGTGGGTGCACTATAGCGACGCGACAGTGAATCTGAACACGTGCATGTATGGAGTCCGCAATGGCCAAGTCGAAGAAGTCTTCCCTATCGAGCATTGATTCTGGAAGGCGGGATGTCCCCGCATTGCAACCGCCAGCGCACAAGCACGGCAGCCTTCCCCGCCGTATTCATTTTCCCAAGGACTCATACCGGAACCATTTCGACCTGGTGGAGCCCCAGATCAATGCGGAAGGAGTCCACGTCTGGCCGTTCGACGCGCCCTGCCCCGCGGAGGTGCTGTTTCTGACGGTAGACGACAGCAACAAAGTGCGCATGAACCGGCATCGATATTTTGAGGTGCTNNTACCATCGCATCGAGTGCCAGTCCTCGACGCCCGTGACCATCGCGGCGCTCTTCTTCGAGCCGGACCTGATTCGGTGCGACGGGGCAAGCGACAGCGCGGAGTATCTCGCCCCGTTCCTGCTTCAAGATGAGGACTTTCCCCATATCGTGCCTGCCGAAACCGGCGTTCCGCGCCAGGTGCTGGACCTCATGCTGCGCATTCGCTCCGAGCTTCCGGCCTCGTCAGCGCGCGGAAAGCTGGCCTTGAAGACGTATATGAAGATGCTGCTGATGCAGCTTGTGAACCAATACGCTTCCTACGCGGGAACGGCGGAGACCTACCAGCGCCAGCAGCAGAACCTGGAACGGCTGCGCCCGCTGTTTCGCTACCTGGGCGAGAATTGTGGCAACCAAGTGCAGGTGCGCGAGGCTTCTCGGATCTGCGGGATGAGCGAATCGCATTTCATGAGCCTGTTCAAGCGGGTGACGGGATTGTCGTTCGTCACCTACCTGAACCACTTCAGGATTGAGCGGGCACAGGCGCTGCTGGAGAAGACAGAAGAGTCGATGGCCGACATCAGCCAACAAGTGGGCTTCTGCGACCAGAGTTACTTCGGCACCGTCTTTCGCCGCATCGTGGGCATGACACCGGCAATCTATCGCAGGCGAATACGGAACGACACGCTGGTACATCAGCAGCAGCCGTACCACATGCCACCCTTGAACCCTGTCAGTACAACAGCCCTGGGACCACAGAGGAACGATTTGCGCATCGGCGAAGCGCATGTGGACGCTCTATTTCGGAAGGTAAGAGCGTAGAAGGCACCGAACAAAAGGGGAGGCCGAATGGGGCGGAGATTGAAGTGGGTATTACCAATTCTCCTGGCAGGCATTGCCATGAGAGCGCAGGCGCAGACCGTGGGCATCGATGCGCGGAACCCGCACTACTTCTCGTTTCAGGGCAAGCCGGTCCTGCTCATCACCTCGGCCGAGCACTACGGAGCGGTAGTGAACGGCGACTTCGATTTTGTGCGCTACCTTGATGCGCTTCACGGTTATGGCCTGAACTACACGCGCATCTATCCCGGCTACCTGTTCGAGCCCATGGGCAAATTCATGACCGGAAACACCCTGGGCGCCAAGCCGGCAAGCCTGGTGTTACCGTGGGCGCGAAGCAAGGAGCCGGGCTATCTTCTTTCCGGCAACAAATTCGACCTGGACAAGTGGAACCCTGAATATTTCGCGCGCCTCAAGAGCTTTATTGCGGAAGCCAGCAAACGGGGCATCGTGGTGGAGATATGTCTCTTCAACGGGCAGTATTCCGACACATGGCCGATGAGCCCTCTCTATTGGGAAAACAACATTCAGGGAGTGGGGCGTGTGGGATTCAGGGATACTCAGACTCTGAAGGACGCTCAGTTGGTGGAACGTGAAGCAGATTACATTCGCAAGATCGTAGCGGAGGTAAACACGTTCGACAACGTGATTCTTGAAGTGTGCGATGAGCCGGCACTGTTTACTCCTGTGAACGAGGCGGGGCCGTGGGTGGCGCACATGCTGCACGTGACGCACGAGGCGGAAAACGGCCTGCCGAAGAGACACCTGATCGGACAGGAGGTGCAAGGCGGAGCGGATGGCCCCGTGGATATGACCGGCGATCCAGCCGATTCGATTGTAGTGACGCAGTACCTCTGGCGCACCGGAAGCGAGGAGATGGGAGGGCTGCAGGGACTCGATCGCGAGTATTGGCATGACAAGCCGATCGAGCAGAATGAGACCGCTTATTACCCCATGTACAGAGGCGACCCGGTTGTGGCCTCGCGCGTTGAATCGTGGGAGTTCATGGTGGGCGGGGGAGCAGGCTTCAACCAGTTGAACGGGCGGTTCACAGTCGATGACCCGGCCGGAAATACGCCGGACAACGCACAAGTGCTCGGTGCCCTGCACAACCTCAAGAGGTTTCTTGAAAGCTTCGATTTTTCTGTGATGCAACCTGATCGGGGATTTGTGGTCAGCGGGCTGCTCCCAGGAACGCATTACCGGGGGCTGAGCCAGTACGGCAAGCAATACGCGCTTTACATCCATCACGGCGAAGGCGGCGATGGAGCGGATTACACCGTAACACCGGGAAATTATGAGGAGACGCTGGTGGTGAATCTGCCGCCGGGCAATTACAAGGCGGAGTGGATCGACCCTGCGTCAGGCAGGATCGTGGGAGGCGAAAGCTTCAGCCATGAAGGCGAGACGCGCAACCTCAAGACCCCGGCCTACTCAGTAGATATAGCGTTGCGGATCATGCGTCAGTAAACACAAAACCCGCTCCTGGGGAACCTTGAACGGGAGCTGCAGAGGGGCTTCAACCTGGCGCGGACTTTGTCCCTGTGCGACCCCGGAAACCCCGATTTCAAACGGCTGAGGGGCATCCCCCATAGCTTTGCACAAAAAAATCATGGGAATCCTCTATACTGCGCGCACAAATCTGGGGACTATGGAGACACTCCGCGGCACGATCCATGCTCGGAGTCCGGGCAAACAGCTCCATTTCTACCTGCTGCAGCCGTCTTCCCCGCATCCCTGGTGGATCGATCGTAGACAAGTTATTCGGCGCGCCGGCTATTGCTGCGGTTCGGTATATGGTGGCGCGCGATTTTGGAGCTGACAATGACACAGAGAACTGGTAGAGCCAATTTCCGCATCCGCTTTTGGCAGAATGTCGCCGTTCCAGTCTTGGTTTGCGTGGCCATGCTGCTCCCGATTCCGCCAGCGCATGCTCAGACCCAGAACGGCATCAACGGAACCGTCACCGATTCAAGCCAGGCGGTGATTCCCGGAGCCGCGATTACCATTACCAACCGCGCCACGGGAGTTGTATCGCGGGCAGTGACCTCTTCGGCCGGCTCATTCACGGTGATCGGACTGACCCCCGGCACCTACTCGGTGACCGCGGCCGCCAGGGGTTTCAGTAAGACCGAAACGACGGCAGTGGTTGAAGTGGCCAGGATATCCAACGTCAATCTCACTCTGACTCCCGGATCTGCTACGGAGACTGTGAAAGTAGAAGGCAGTCTTATCACGCTGGATACTACGTCGCCTGAGGTGGGAGCTACCCTGGAACCGGAAATGGTGAGCGCTGCTCCCATCGAGATTGCGGGGGTGGCCCGACAGATCGACTCCTTCAGCTACTTGGTGCCGGGTGTGCAGGGCTCTGCCGGATCTCACAATATCAACGGCGGCGTCACGTTCGAGAACGAGACGCAGTTCAACGGCGTCCCTGTAGCGTTTGTGCAATTTCAAGGCAACCAAACCAACATCAATCCGCCCTATGAAGCGGTGGATGAGTTCCGCGTAAGCAGTTCGACATTCAACGCGGTATACGGCCTGGGGCAAGGCGCGGTGACCTTCAACATGGCCTCCGGCACCAACCAGTTGCACGGCGACGCCTTTGAGATCGTGCGCAACCAGTTGTTTGATTCCGCCGGCTTTTTCCCCACCCGTTTTTCCTCCACGGGAACGCCTCTTCCTCCTGTCAATCAGGAGAACGACTATGGATTCACGGTGGGCGGACCGGTCATTATTCCCAAAATTTACCACGGGAAGAACCGGACATTCTTCCACTTCAGCGCCGATTGGTTCCGGATGAATCAGGCGCAGCCGATCATCGGCACGGTTCCTACCGTGGCCATGAAGGGCGGCGACTTCAGCCAATTCGTGGATTCTTCGGGCGCAGTTATCCCCATCTACGATCCGACAACCGGCCTGCCCTTCCCAAGTAACAAGATCGATCCTACGCGCTTCAGCGCGCAGGCCAAGTCCCTGCTGCAGTATATTCCCGACCCTGATCGAACCGGCGCCGGCACACTCGGGGGACTGCAGAACAACAAGAACCCGTCGGTTGCGGCAATCCCCATCCGGCAGTTCCTTTGGGATTACACGATTGACGAGAACCTTACAAGTTCGCAGAGTATTCACTTCAGCCATTGGCGCAACTCTGTGAACTCGCCAATTCTGACGTCGGCTCCCATTGTGCCGACCTCAAACCCCCTGCAAAGCCAGATGTCAAACAACATCCTCGGCACGGGGTTCGTGTTGAATTATGTCAAGACGATTTCGAAGAACCTGGTGGTGACGGTTGGAGCGGACTGGATCGGGAACATCATCTCCCAGGACAATGCCAACCTGAATGTGAATTTCGCTGCGGTGGAGAATGGAAGCACGCTTCCCCTTATCACCTTCGACGG
>PLZC01000075.1:0-6282 GCA_003151985.1 Acidobacteriaceae bacterium | reverse complement strand
TCGACGCCGGATTCAAACGATCCGAATTTTGGCCTCTACGGCAGCTCATTTGCCAGCTTCCTACTGGGTCAGGTGGATGCGTCGGAACGCATATTCACCAGCGAGGACAGAATGCGAAACCGGGCATTCGCCTTCTACGGGCAGGACGACTTCAAGCTCAACTCACGCCTCACGGTGAATGCCGGAATCCGGTGGGATATCCTGGTGCCTTTCACGGAGAACAACAACAACATCATCTATGTGGATCGCACAGCACCCAACCCCGGCGCGAACGGACTGCTCGGCACAGTGACCAAGTTCGGAGACTGCAACGGTTGCTCGGGAGTCACGCGCGCAGCCATTCACTGGAAGGACTTTCAACCGCGGGTGGGTTTCTCTTATCGACTCACACCAAAAACCGTGGTACAGGGGGGCTTCTACATCAGCTTCCTGAACGGGGGCGCCTATGAATACGGCACTTCGTTTGCGGCGTCGTTCATGTCACCGTTGACGAATGGGTCCTTCCTTCGGTCGGCAACCGGCAGCAGCACACCAGGTTACGGAAGCTGGGACGCGACGACGCTTCCGGCTCCGCAGGCCACCCCGTTCAGTCCCACCGTTGGGAATGGCGGTATCGTCTTTGACTTCCCGGTGAGCAAACGCAACAACATGCCGTATCTGCCTAACGCGCCGTCGGTGGGCACGGCACCCTACGACCAGGCGTGGAGCATGGGAGTTCAACGCGAGTTGCCCTGGGGCTTGTTCATGACTGTCTCCTACGTGGGCAACCGCGCGATTCACCTGCCCGCGACGCTGGAACTGTCGAATCAACCCAATCCTTCGGTGCTGCAATATGGGAACCTGCTCGGTCTGTCCATCACCGACCCGGCCGTGGTTGCGGCCGGCTTCCAGCCTCCCTATCCGGGCTATGTTGCGCAGTACGGAGCCTCGGCGACCCTGGAGCAGGCACTTACTCCCTATCCGCAGTTCGGAGGTTTTTTCCCATCCTATGAAATGGACGGAACTGCATTTTACAACGCGCTGCAGGTGGTGGGCGAGAAGCGCTTCTCAAACGGGTTGAGCTTCCTGACCAATCTGACCATCTCGAGAAACACGGCCAACACTGCGATCGGTTCCGCCCCCTGGTCTCCCAATGGCATGAACGCCTACAACCCGGGGCCGGAGTATGTACCCTCGTACATCGACCAGTTGTACAGTTACAAAATGGTGGGTACCTACGCGCTTCCGTTTGGCCGGGGACAGAAGTTTCTGAACTCCAGCCGCCTGCTTTCTGAAATTGTAGGCGGATGGCAGATCAGCGCTATTCTCACCTACTCGGGAGGCAATCCGTTCGGTGCGTACAATGGCTTCAATCCGCTGCTGGTCAACAGCTTCGACAGGCCGGATATCGTCACCAGCGTCCCGCTGAAGACGTACAGCTACAAGCAATCGAAGGACTACTTCACCGGCAAGACCTCGGCCCAGCCGGTGCAGTTCTCTACCGGTTCATTCAATAACACCGGTCCGTGGGGCCTGGGTACATCGAAGAGGGCGTATGCTGAACTGCGGACGCCGCCACTGCGCTTCGAGAGCTTCGACATAATCAAGACCTTCAGAATCAACGAGCACGTGAAGGCCAGCCTGCGGCTTGACTACTTCAACGCTTTCAACCGCACACAACTGCAGGCACCGGATAATAACTCGCTGCATTCGAGCTTCGGGCAGATTACCAATCTGAGTTCAGGGATCAGCAACCGCCAAGGACAAGGAACCTTCCGCTTGGAGTTCTAGATTTGGTCCCGGTCAGCGCGTAAAGTCCATCTCAACAAACCTGGGCCCCGCTTTCGCAGGCGGGGCTCATTTTCGTAGGCACCACAATGGAGGAAACCCGCCCAATGAATCAAGCAAGCAAGCTCACCAGTCGGTTCGCTCTAGTAATTTCCATCCTGGCTGTGACCCTGACGGGCCTGGCGAAGTCTGCGGCCCCGGCGGAAAAGGATTCACACTTTCCGGCGTATCCATTGAAGGTAAGCGCGAATCACCGCTACCTGGTTGATCAAGATGGAAAGCCATTTCTTATCGTGGGCGATACACCACAGGGGCTTATGGGTCGCCTGAGCGAGAAAGATGCGGAGTACTATTTTGCCGATCGCGAGGCGCACGGCTTCAATACTCTGGGATGGATCGACGTGATGTGCGCCGGGAATGACTACCGGGAGAACACCAACGCCACCACTCCGGATGGAATCAAGCCGTTCACCGGATACGTGGCAGGCGGCACGGACTACCAGCACTACGATCTGGGCAAGCCGAACGAAGAGTATTTTGTGCGCCTGGATCACATCGTGCAGCTTGCCGCCAATCACCACCTGCTGGTCTTTCTCGATCCCATAGAAACCATCGGATGGCTGCCCACGCTGCGCAACAACGGGATGGAGGCCGCCTATGCGTACGGGCAGTACCTCGGCAAACGATACAGTGGCTTCAGCAATGTGATGTGGATCAACGGTAACGACTTTAACCTGTGGACAGTGCCATCTGACGATGACCTGGTGCAGGCTGTGTCGAAGGGAATCCGCTCCGCTGCTCCCCACCAACTGCAAACCGTAGAGCTCCATGTTCGTACCAGTTCGTCGTTCGACGACCCGCGCTGGATACCGCTCATCGATTTGAATAGCACCTATACTTACTCGCCGACTTACATCCAGATCCTACATAGCTACAATCAGAAGCCGGTGGCGCCGGATTACCTTGTTGAAGCCCACTACGATCTGGAAGACGTCGGCACTCCGCCGGACTTCGGAACGCCCCTGGTGCTGCGCAAAGAGGATTATTGGACCATGCTCTCTGGCGGCACTGGACAGTTCTATGGGAATCGCTACACCTGGTCGTTCAAGGATGGATGGCAGAGCCAAATCGATACCCCCGGCGTGGAGCAGCTCGGAATTTGGAAGAATTTCTTCTCATCGATTCGCTGGCAGGACCTTGTACCGGATCAGGATCACTCCACCGTCACGGCCGGGCTGGGAACGTATGGAGACGTGGACACCCGCGTAAGCAAGAGCGACTATTGCACCGCTGCCCGGACCCGTGATGGAGTGACCGTGGTGGCCTACGTTCCCACCAACCGCGCCATTACGGTCAACATGGAAAAGCTGCGCGGCCCCGCCCAGGGTAGGTGGTTCGACCCCTCGAACGGAAGCTACCAGGAGATCGCGGGCGGCCCCCTGGCCAACAGCGGATCAAAACAGTTCACGCCACCGGGCAAAAATCACGATGGCGATGAGGACTGGGTGCTTCTTCTTGAGGCCGCAACAGCAAGTCACTAAGGGTTGGCCCTGGTGGGCGCAAAGCGAGACGGCTCTGCAGTCAGGTTCGTTCAGCAACCACGTTGCAGCGTGCATGCAGAGTATCTCGCCTAAGGGAGCGCCCTCAACAGTGAGAAGGCCTATGGATGAGAGCGAATGGAATCTTGAAGCAATGGCTCAAAGAGCCCTGTCGGAGATCGGCGCAGTTTTCCAGCAATCCTCCCGCGACTTGGGCGAGCGCATGTGTGCTGAGATTCTGCGAGCGGGTCGAATCACCTGCTACGGTGTCGGTCGCGAAGGGCTAATGATGAAGGCCCTTTGCATGCGTCTGATGCATCTTGGCCTGAATGCGCACGTCGCCGGCGATATGACCACACCGCCCATTGGCAAGGGCGATCTGCTTCTGGTAAGTGCGGGTCCAGGCTCCTTTTCAACGGTGTTGGCATTGCTGGGCGTAGCTCGTGAAGCCGGGGCGCGCACCATGGTTGTAACTGCGCAGCCCGATGGAGCGGCGCCACGGCTGGCAGACGTGGTGATTCATCTCCCGGCGCAAACCATGGCCAATGACCGCGCTAACTCAGCAGGTCTGTTGCCTATGGGGAGCTTGTACGAAGCTGTACAACTGGTCTTCTTTGACCTAGTCTCCATCCTTCTGCGCGAAGAAACGAAACAGTCGCCTGACGAGATGCGAGTTCGCCACACAAATCTCGAGTAGTGCAAACCAAGGAGAGTCTCCATGAACCTGGGAATCAATCTCAGCTTTGCGGTCAAGCGGTGGGTAGAACCTCAAGTCTGGGCTCGAATTGTTAGTGAGACACTGGGCTTGAATATGGTGCAGTTTACTTATGACCTGCTCGATCCATGGTGGCCTGAAACCTCGCGCCACCCGATGGCAGCGGAAGTTCGTAAGGCAGCAGCGGACTGGGGATTGCAGATAGAGAGTGCCTTCAGCGGCCTGGCCAATTACTGCTTCGACGGTTTGCTGCATCCTGATGCTGCTGGCCGGCGCGCTTCTTTGGAGTGGTGGAAGCGGGCCTTCGATGTTGCCGTGGAAGTCGGGGCCAAGGCTTCAGGAGGCCCGTTGGGAGGAATGAGCGTGGCAGACGCTTCTGACCCAGCACGGCGAGAGCAGCGCTATCAGGACCTGCTTGAGGCAGTTATTGCGTTATCGACAATTGCCAGAGCGGCAGGACTGGAGCGTCTCCAGGTAGAGTGCACTCCGCTTGCGCGCGAGATCCCGTATACCGTCGAGCAAGGGAAGAGATTCATGAATGATCTCGACGGTCGCTGCGCGGTTTCTGTAAAGCTTCTGGTAGATATTGGCCACGCCCTGTATCAGCCGCTGTACGGACCTGGCGCGAGGATGCCGGAGTGGTTGAATGAACTGGGGAAATCAATCGGCGCATTCCATCTGCAGAACACCGATTTTCAGAGCGATTCGCACTGGGGTTGGCCCGATAGCCGCGGCCTGTTTGATCTTGCCGGCTTCGCGAGCGATATGCACGCGGCGGGCCTGGAGGATGTTCCTGCATTCTTGGAGATCATCTATCCATTTGAGCTTGCCGATGAGGCAGTGCTGAAGAACATTACCAGTTCCGTCATGCATTGCCGCCGAGATTATGCAGGGGAAAGATTGGACATGGCCACGATTGCGTGATGTGATTCACCGCGTAACGAAAGCAGGAGGCGCTATGAAAGCTGCAGTCTGGCACGGACGTCGTGATGTTCGCATTGAGAATGTGAATGAGCCTCCTCCTCCGCCTCCCGGTCAGCTCCAGGTCAAGGTGGCGTGGTGCGGAATCTGCGGGACTGATCTGCATGAATATGTGGGAGGACCTCTTTACATTCCGCTTGCGCGGCCCCACTCGCTCACAGGCGTGCAGGCGCCCGTCACTATCGGCCACGAAATGTCAGGCGAAGTGATTGCGGTGGGTGAAGGCGTTGATAACTTCAAGGTTGGCGACCGCATCGCCGCCTGTCCCATCATTGGCTGCCACGTGTGCCGATGGTGCCGAAGCAACTCGATGGCGCAATGCGACCAGGTGGCCTTCCTTGGGACATCCTGGACCGGTGGAGCGCTTGCGGAGCGGCTCAACCTCAATGCATATCAGTGCTTTCACCTGGCCGACTCTATTACCGACGAAGTCGGCGCGCTGGTTGAGCCTTTCTCCGCGACGGTGCGCGCGGTTGTGCAGAGTGGGGCGACAGCCGGGGACAATGTCGCCATAGTCGGCGCCGGCCCCATTGGCCTGATGGCGCTCATGGCTGCCCGCATTCGCGGCGCCAAGAGGGTCGTAGCCATCGAAGTTGCCGAGAGGCGCATCCAGGCCGCGCGGCTTTGCGGCGCTGACGCAGTCATAGACCCCAGCCGCCAGGATCCCTTGAAGCGGGCATTGGAAGTCACCTGCGGCGAAGGATTCGATGTAGTCATAGAGTGCGCCGGGTTGCCATCGACCATCCTCATGGCAGGCAGGCTGACGCGCACGCGGGGCCGACTGGTCGTCATGGGCGTTTTTGAAGAGCCCGCCGCGCTGGACCTGACCGACATCGTCTTTCGCGAGAAGATCGTCTCGGGAAGCATGAGCGGTTACGGACTCTACGACGAAACCATTCAAATCATGACCGATCCCCGCTTCCGCGGCGACGTTCTCATCAGCGACAGGATTGCTCTGGATGATTTGATCGGGAAGGGGTACCACGGTCTGCTGCACGAGAAGGATCAGCATGTGAAGATCCTCGTGCGCCCGGAGTGAGCAAACTCCTTCCCTGCGAATCATTCAAAGAGCATGAGAGCTATGTGAACCCCAGGTGCTACGTTGGCGGAGGGGCCGTGTTCTCAGAACCTGTCCAGAAACTAAGGAGATCGACGCAGGAGCATGTGCGCGAATGTGATATGGATCATAGATTCCGCCGAGGTGTGACGAAGTTCGTAGTCCTTGCTGAGGCGTCGAGACCAGTTGAGCCATGCGAAAGTGCGTTCGACGATCCAGCGCTT
>PLZC01000259.1 GCA_003151985.1 Acidobacteriaceae bacterium | reverse complement strand
CCGGGGCTACTCGACCGCCCTGAACGTACTGGACGTGAGGGCGGGGAGTACCGAAAACTACTGATTGATTGACAAGAATCGCTAGGCCGCCGTAGTATCTTTGAGGTTGTGCGCGCGAGGGCCCCCCTTAACTCTGGCGCAGGGGACTCCATGACAAGCAGCAAGTCGGTCGGTTTTATTTTCTTCGCCCTGGCGTTGTTGCCGTTCGTTGCGTCTTCGCAGACATTTCCCAAAATTTCAGGTGATGATTCCGCTGACGGTGGGAGCGCCGCCGAGCATCCTATATGCAAACACCACCGAGGGGGGAGATGTGGATCGTGAAAAACCTGAGCCACTGATGGGGAGCAGGACCGAACGAGAAAATCAAGCAGGGCCGGGCCGAAGGCAGGACCGGACTGGAGACGTAGCGCAGGAAATCGAGCAGGCCCCGGTGGAATTTATCTATTGCAATGCGCGCGTGGCTTTCAAGGCCATAGCGCGGGAGGATTCATGAAGAAGAGCAGGTCGGTTGTTCTGATGTTCTCAGCCCTGGCGTTGTTGCCGTTCGTTGCATCCGCTCAAACATTTCCCAAGATTTCGTTTTCGGCTCCGATCGATACCGGGATTGTGCCGAACGGGGTTCCGATTGCGATTGGGGACGTGAACAACGATGGCAATACGGACATGATTCTCGATAATCATCTCTATCTCGGCGACGGGGCGGGGCATTTCACGGCTTCGCCGATTGATGAGTCGGAGATATCGGGGCCGTATGTGCAGTACACGGCGCTGGGGTTCCAGGATTTGAACGGGGACGGAAAGCTGGACTATGTGCGCATCGATCCCTCGTTTGATTCGCTGGGATCGAGCTGCCCGCTGGCGCCGCTGGTGATTACGGTGCTGCTGGGCGACGGGATGGGACACTTCACGCCCAGCCAGACGATCAGCCGGGGAGGCACGGTGGACGTGTCGGCGGCCTATGGGGATTTTGACGGCGACGGGAAGATGGACTTTGCGGTGTTTACGGGGGAGACGGCGTGCGACCCCAACACGGTTGCGATTACGACTCGGGAAGTGACGACATATCTGAACAACGGGGATGGGACATTTCGCGCCAAGACCACGGTGCTGCCGCTGGCGCTGATTCGCGACCGGATGGTTTCGGGCGATTTTAACGGGGACGGCAAGACGGACCTGGCATTTACGGGCTGGACGGTGAATTCAAGCCAGCAGCAGGTGTGGAACGTGACGACACTGCTGGGATTTGGCGACGGGACGTTCAAGGCCGGGACGCTGTACACGCTCGATTCGGAGTATTACAACTTCAGCGCGGGCGACATGAACGGCGACGGCAAGACGGACATTGTGATTACATTGCTGGCGAAGAACTCGCCGGGAGCGCAGCCGCGCATTGCGACGCTGCTTTCGCAGCCGAATGGGAAGTTTCGCTGGTTGTCGGCGGTGTCGGTGGCGACGCTGCCGGGGAACGGCACATACCTGGAGCGCATCCAGTCGCACGTGTTGGATCTGAACCTCGACGGCAAGTTGGATTTCTTCATTCCCTCGACGCAATCGGTGACCACGCCGAAGACGGCTGTGATCGCGGCGCTGTCGGGTAACGGAACGGGAAACCTGAGCACCGCGCAGCGGCGGCCGGCGACGGGGTCGCTGCGATACGTGATGTCGATTCCGCTGACGGTTGGAGCGCCGGCGAGCGCCCTGTTCGGGGACAACGCCGGGACGAAGATCTGGGTGCTCAAAAATCTGAGCCATTGAAAGACGGAGAAAGAAAAACTGCAGCACTGGCAAACATAAAGGCAGGGAAGTTCCGGCCGGCGCCGCGTGGCGCCGGCCGGCTTCCGTCTGGGGTCCGACCAGGTACTAGCCATCCTGCGCCTAAGACAGTGCGCAGTAGAACGCACCGCCCTCAAGTGTGGCCGCTCCACCCGCCTCACCAACGCCGGATGGAGAGAACGCCGCGAGACCGACGCCGACGCCCGCAACGTAAGAGTGATCGACTTCGAGAAAGCCCTAGCCACGCTGGACGCCGCACACCAATACGCGTTGGTGCTAACCTACCGCGACCGAGTAGGCCACGCAGCCACCGCCGCCGCCATCGGCTGCAGCATCAGGACACTAGCCTACATGGTCCCCGACGCCCGCCGCAGATTAGCCGACGCCCTAGACCGCCGCGACCTTCTGTGAGTTACTTCCGAGTTGACGGTCATTCGCTGGGAGTGTGTTTTTGCCTAAGACTTGGTGGCGGATCGCTCTGGAGAGCCTATCTGTTTCTTCAGCCATTGCTGAGGGAGGAAGAGGTTGATAAAAAACAAAAAGATGCACCAGAAGTAATGAGAATACTCACGAGACTGCGGTGGAGCCGTGGCGAGTGAGCAGATCAAGATGATTGTTGCAGCGCCCAATGTGATCAGCCGACACGCTGTCAACACGCGAGACATCGACTGCAGATCAAACACGCGGCCACGTACAGCTGCGTACACGAGCGCCCATACCAAGAGTGGTCCGATGAACCCTACAGCAATGGCGAGCAACTTCGACATCAGTGGGCCTGCCTTTGAGAATTGAGCTGACTATATCTCAAAAAACAATGCTGTAATGCGGCTCATACCGGGTGGCGTGGTGGCCGCCTGAGCCAAGGGTCGGTTTGTGGTAAACCGGAGATTCCTTTTGCGATACTAGGACGCTCTTGGCGTTGACCGGCGAGTAATTTCCGCACGGGCGGTCACACTACCGCGACGTTGAATCATAGCTTTTTGGAAGAGAGAATGAGCGATCAGTGAAAGCTGAATTCAAATGAAACGTGTTTAGCGAACTGGTCATAAAAAAGTTCGTACCCGCCGCGGTTGTAACGACCTATCGAGAATAGGATTTCTGATCTTCCGTCATTGTTGAAATCTCCAACATCAACGAGCCACATGCCTTCACCGATGTATTTTGTGGACCCATCGGACCTCACAACGAACCATGGTTCGTCGAATTGAACGACGTCGTCGCACGCGCTCGCATTGTCGAGGTGAAGTTCGGCAATCCAGACCCCGGACTTCGATTTGAGCGCCTTTGATATCCGGACCTGTGCATCTGTGTACCCGAACGGCACAGACTTCGTCTCGTCAGTCTGGTCTCTCTTACAGAGTTTCGGGTTTGCGCGGCGAAATGCGTGGTGGAGAGCAATCTGAATATTTGCGGGAACGGGAGAACCTCTCCAGTGGTCAGGGTCCGAGAAGAAAGGCTCAGAGTTTGCGACGAGGGGATGGTACACTGCTTCTCCGGTGAATCCGCCAAATTCCACGGATCTCGATCCTATTTTCGGAACTTGTGAAGGTTCATCGATATCCTGCAGACCTACGTGAGAATAGAAATCGAACCACTGGGGAACTCGGGTCGAAAGCTTCGCAAGTTGGCGACCGTTCAGTCCAATAGACCATCGAACCTTCGCTGGATACTGCACGACGATTCTCCGCAAGCAATCCTGGTCCGAGCAATCACTTGGAAACGCAATCCACTTCCCTCCATCAAATTGAAATAGAACGCGAACAGCCGGTTTATTTGTGTCATCCACGTAAACTGGTGGTACGTCTTCCAGAACCCCAAGAATGACGGACTGGCCGGATGCGGCGAAAGAACACGAGAACCAAAAGGCTAGTTCGAACAGCAATCGCATTACCCGGTGTTGGCGGTCAGTCATGCCGCGGTCCTCTCAATCTATGTTCTTGGCTTTCGCAGAGTTTAGCAGCAGATCCTTCGGCGTGCTGCATTAGCGAAGGCACTCCGGGAGTGTGGTGGACAACTCTTCCCTTACTGTGAGCCAGATCACGCGCCCGCAAAGCTTCCATTCATCGCATGACCTGAACCGGCCGGAAGCGAAGCGCTTCCGCGTCAAACTCACCAATCTCGACATCCCTGAAATAGACCTTGTAGAAACCTTCATAAACCTGCTCGAAGCCGACGACCTCAAATCGGAAAACTTCGCTGATAAATACCCTGCCTTTATGCCAGCTTATGTCCCCGCTGTTGTTCACAGTCCTGAGGATGACTCCATGCGGATAAACGAACTCATTCGAGTTCCGAGGCAGCAACACAGAACTCGGCTGATAAACACTGCCTGGAGTCGCATTGTTTAGCCCTTCGTGAGGTCGCTCGTAATTGAAGATCTGTCTAAAACGGTCGAACTTCTTCTGCTGGAGCCGCAGCGTCAAAGCCG
Organism: Acidobacteriaceae bacterium; assembly: GCA_003151985.1. Classification (GTDB taxonomy): domain Bacteria; phylum Acidobacteriota; class Terriglobia; order Terriglobales; family Acidobacteriaceae; genus Telmatobacter. The sequence goes on along the minus strand of PLZC01000259.1, from coordinate 319 downwards.
CAGGCCTAGTTGTCTCTTCCTTGAGGGTTCGATGCATTCGTTCATGACGTCCGTTCTGTTGAGGACGACCAGGTTGAATGCGTTCGTGAATGATCCCCATCTTCATCCATCCGAGCGAGAGCTTCGAGAGGCCGAGTAAGCCCGTCCCGGCGAATGGCGCGCCATTGTCCGTTCTGATTCTGGAAGGCATTCCATACTCCCGCATCGCCGCTTCGCAGACGGCTCTAACTTGACTCAGGTCCATTCAGGAGACGATCTGGCAGCGGATCAGATAACGACTGTGGGCGTCGGTGATCGGTGAGTTTTCGGCAAGGCTGCG
>PLZC01000267.1:7354-7551 GCA_003151985.1 Acidobacteriaceae bacterium | reverse complement strand
GCCCGCCGCGGCCGCTTCGACGTTGTCCTGGTCTGGGCGTCAGACAGGATCGCCAGGTCGGTGAAACACTTTCTCGATGTCCTCGACGAGTTGAACCGGCTGAAAATCGAATACGTCAGCTTCCGGGAAAATATCGACACCGGCGGTCCGCTAGGCCGGGCCATCATTATCATCGTCGGCGCCGTTGCCGAACTCGA
>PLZC01000267.1:0-7240 GCA_003151985.1 Acidobacteriaceae bacterium | reverse complement strand
AAACCTGTGTGGAAAGGTATGGGTTCCTGAACAGCACATACCGCCAAAACCAGGGTGTCAGGGAAAGATTACGTCATGGCTGGATATAAAGCCGACTCCGGACTAGTCCCGTATGAAGTCCGGATAGCTTCCGGTTTTCCCACCATACCCCCGAACCCAGAAAACCCCCTACTGCCGGCTCAATGAGCGCGTTGGCCTGAAGTCGCCAAAGGTGATTTGGAACTCCTTGCTCCCTGGATGGAAGCCGATTTCTCAGAGCAGTTAGTTCCGGCCGTAGTTCGCGGCAACGCGGCAAATACTGCATTCGTAGGAACGGGAGCAATCAGATTCATTCTCAAACATGAGCGGCTCGGAGTTTTTGCGATGGGCTAATCACTCCTTACCTCTGTCTGCCTGCCCCGCACTCATCTGCGCTTCTGTCTCTTTGGAAAACAACCGCCATTTGCCTCTTTGTGCACGAACGCGCCGCGAGATCGTGACGAAGTCTAGTTTGTCCACGTCGCGCTCGTCGTGCAGTTGAACGCCGGGCGCATCAGGATCAAATTTCCTGATCTGCTCCATGATGTCGGCCTGAATCGCGGGATCGTTCAAATCGGGCTGCGATGGGTCTTTGTGGCGCCATGCGGGGAGATATTTGTCCCACAGCCGGGCCGTGAGAAAAGTCGTATCTTCCGGCGGCAGCGTGGCATAGGAATAAAATCCTTGCGCCTTGATCTCATCCGGAAACGCAGAATAGTGCGCGTCAAGCTTTTGCAACTCTGCCTTCAGTTCGTGGCCTTCGACGAACGTCTGGTGGTCTGTCAGAAATAGCGGGACGATTTGCCGGTGGAAGCGATCCTTGGAGGAAAAGACGGAGCAGAATGGCAGGTAATAGAGATAAGCAAGGTCGATCTGATGACTTTCTTTCACGTCGCGGAACAATTGCGTTGGCTGAACAAGCGCGAAGAAAATATTGATCGATAGCATATGGATCAGATACGGAACGTACTCGCGTAACGCGGGCCTGCGTTTCGATACCCAATCGTTTACGGCCCAATCTACCGCCTCCGGCACGCGGAAGTGATTGATGCCGAAGCGCAGAATTGTCTCCGGATCGAGATTATCGATCATGATGTTAGTTAGTTCGCGCGCGTCTTCGAGCGTCTTCGGCTTCCTCCATGGACCCAGGTTGCTTCTGACTTCGCTGACCAGTGTGGCGTGGTCGATTTGCATCAGCGTTTTGCGCCACTCTTTAGCGAACTGTCGCTCGACGATTAGGAATTCGCCGCTGGCCCAGCGATGCAGTGCCTCTTCTTCGGGGCCGCGCTTGTAAAACATCCCCCTCTGATCGCCAAGCTGGATCGGTTTGCCGCCGCTAATTAATGGCCGCTCCACCTGTCGGTCAAGGTCGAGATGGCGGCTCAATTCGCCTTTGAGGATGGTGGTGTGGTGGACGTTCGAATAAACCTGCGATTCCGGAGTGCGGCGGGCGAGTGAGCCGACAAGTTGTTCAGGTGTGCTCTTGCTCTTGATAGCCTTTTCGAGATCAGCCAAGCATTCGACGAAGAAGAGCGGCGTGATATTCGACACGTAAAAATTGTCGAGAAGGACAGCCTCGTCGAGATTAAGGCTTTCCAGCGTCGATTTGTCGAAGATGAGGACCGGCCCCTGTGCCATAGCAACATTTTACGCGGTAAGGGGTTTAAGATTTAGTCAATTCCGGTGTGACATGAGCGGGCCGCCAGTAATGAAATCGTGGTTGAACTGGGGCGAGGTGAGCGGTAAGCCCGGCACCGTCGAAGAGTTGCGCGCCCTGCTCAGCAAGTATTCACCAACGTCTGTCCTGATGGCATGTTCGCAGATCAGCGTTCATCTGAACTATGGGCCGGAAGGAAAAACGACGCCAAACAAGGAATTGACGGCGAAGTACATTCCCTTCCTGTTCCTACCTAGTCTTGTCCCGAGGGTTAGGAAGGCGCATGAACTCGACCGGGTCATATTCTTTCAGGGACAGCTTCGTGCGATTGCGGCCGAGATTACGCGCCTACCGCCGATGCCGGACGAAAGTCTACCGGCGATTGAAAATCACGAACTCGGCGAGTTGATGCTACGGGCAGCTGAACTGCTCATGGCCGTACACCCGAAGCCAACAGACCCTTGGGACGCCCTGGCCAATCTTGCTGTGCAGTGGATTCCATTCTATGAAGTGGACTCGCCTACAGATCCGTTCACGCAATTGATGCGCATTTACATCATGCTGACGGTGAACATTCCGAGGCTCACGGCGAAGGGTCCACTTCCTTTTGATGTCGCCGCGGAATTCGAAAGGATATTTCGATTTCCGCTGAAGCTCTACATCAACTTCATGTTCTTGATAATGATGCACGCAACAATCCAGCGGGATGAGTTGCAATTAAATAATCAGGTAGTGAATCCTCTGGGGCCGCTGTGGCTGGCCTCGACGAACCTAACATCAGAAACGATCCATCAAGTGATGGCGACGGTTTCGTTCGACCTTGCGAAGATGAAGCTGCCTGGCAAACCGTACGGGTATGCGGATTTCACGTTTCTCCGTGCGAACCCGCACTTCTCCCATGAGAGCAACTACTTCTGCCTCGATTACGATTTCGGGTTCAACAAACTCGAAAGCGGCGTCCTATACGGTGTACTGGATAATCTGCCAAAGGAGTTAAAGGAGCCATACCTGAGCTTCTGGGGGCCGATTCTTGAAGACTACCTCTCGTGGCTTTTCGAGACCTACGCGTCGGCGAAACAAAACATGTATTACCCGTCACCTACGTACACCAATGGGAACCAGATTTGCGACGCAATCGTGATCTGTGGGACGACGGCAGTATTGATCGAGGCGAAGATCGCCACCTGCGACATCAAGACGAAGTATTCAGGCGACTACAAGTTGATGAAAAGCTACCTCGAGACAAAGCTTGTTGGAACGCCAGAAAAACGGAAAGGTGTCACTCAGCTGCTGACGGCCGTCGAGGCCATCGTGAAAGGCCCGAAGGATGCGTTACCCCCTTACTTAGCGAAAGTGAACAAGATCATTCCGTTGATTGTGACGAAGGACGAGGTGGGATCGAGCTACATCATCAACACCTACCTCGACAAACGATTGGAAGAGCAAATCAACCGGAAGGAATACAGACCGTACACGATCACGCCACTGGTGGTGATGAGCGTTGGGACGATGGAACGCGCGATGAGTTCGCTGGCAAAGATGTCGTTGGGTGCCATTCTCGAAGACAGGATTAAAGCGAATCGCGAATTGTCGCGTCCGTTCGAAGCCGCGAGCAAGTACGTCCATAAGGGCACGGCGAGGAATATGCCTGAGCATATGAAGCTGATGGGCGCTGCATTCAACCAAGTAATCAAAGATTTCGGGATTAAGGAAGACGACGGGTCGCCTGGCAGGGTGTCTGTATGAAAAGACCTTCTTGAGTGAAACAGACCGGGAGATTGACTCATAATCGCCGGATCAAGGAGCCCCGTTTCGAGACGGGATTCCAAGCCCGTCAACCCAATTATCCACTGCTGGCGATGAACGTCTCTTTATTCTCAGTTGATGTCAAATCGCCAATGCGCGTTTCCAGGATGATCTGTGTGGAAGCGCGCATTGGCGATTTTGCACCAACCGAAAATTGGTCGTTACATTTGGTAATTGTCATCTGGAACGCGGCTCGTCTTTTTTTGCAGAGAGTGACCGCATCGTTTTACATGAATAAGATAACGATAAATGGCAGAATCAAATCGGATTGTCTCGGATTCGCAATTGAAAATCCCTGCTTGACGAAGAGCGTTCTTGCACGCGACTTGCTCATCCTTCTCGCAGACACACGTCTGCCATTATCGTGACTGCTCCTGTATTGAGTTCCACTTCATTTCAAAATCTACACGCCAATCAGCACATTAGACGCCTTCACGATCACGCTCACCTTGTTGCCTTTGGGGATGTCGGTACAGCCCGCTCGGTAACGCAGACACCATACGTGCTGACTAAATCCGACGCTCCATACCGAGTTCCAGAAATGGCTCTGCCCGTTCTTGCAAGTGGGTCAGGACACAGGGGCGCTGCAAAGGGCGGGCATATACTCGTTGAGTCGGGAGCATTTCGTCGCTTCGACGGCAGGAAATGAAGGGAGCTGTTCATGCGATTCATGCATAGCCTTGGACTGACTTTTGTTGCGGGATTGGTTCTTCTTTGCGGATGCAACAACAATCACCTAAAGGCGCCATCTACGCTGATCTACACCACGCCCGCGGCGGTCTATACCAAAGGTATGCAGATCGCACCCAACACGCCCGCCGCCAACGGGGGCGCAGTCGCTTCCTACAATGTGCTCCCTGCCTTGCCCGCAGGCCTGAGCATGAATACCACCACTGGCGTCGTGAGTGGAACGCCCACGGGAGTGAACGCCGCAGCCAGCTACATGGTGACGGCTTCCAACTCTGCCGGCAGCGCGACCGTGGTCTTGAGCATCACGGTGAACGATCAGCAGCCCACCACCCTCAGCTATACAACCGGTACGGCGGTTTACACCGAAGGGGCGCAGATTACTACCAATTTTCCCACCAACAGCGGCGGAACGGTCATTTCATACAGCGTAAGTCCGGTGCTTCCGGCTGGACTGACGCTGAACGCGCTCTCAGGCATCATCATCGGAAGCCCCACGGTGGTAACCGCAGCAGCCAACTACACCGTAACGGCAACCAATTCAGGCGGCAACACGACGGCGGTTCTGAACATTACGGTGATGGCGCCGCCGCCCTCGGCGCAACTGATTCCGAACCTGAATCAGCAGATTACGCCGACGGCGCCCTATGATTCGACCTTCGAGCCCCTGGTTCCCGGCGCGGCGGTCCTGCCCGCCTATCCCGACTGGCAGGCAGGGCAGGCAGTCACCACGGTGGTAAGTCCGGATGGCCTTACACTGCTGATTCTCACCAGCGGGTATAACCGCATTTTCAACCCGGTCAACACCCCCAACGGCGGGTACATCAACTCCGATCGCACTGCATACGACTACGCGAATTCGGAAGAGTATGTGTTCATCTACGACATCTCGCAGGGCACGCCTGTCCAGAAGCAAGTCGTGACCATTCCCAACTCCTACAATGGGATCACCTTCGATCCGATTAAGCGAGTCGTAGCTGGTCAGCTACGCAACAACGCATTTTACGTCTCCGGCGGCATGGGCGATTACCCGTTTGTCAACGGCCTTCCCGTCCCGTCAACTCCCGCGACCCCCACAAGCCTCGCTAAACCCTATACCGGACCTGGCGACAATGTGCACGTATTTGCGCTAGGCTCCGACGGAACCACATGGTCGGAGCAACAAGAGCTTGTCATGAACCACGGCTCCGGCCTTGGGCTCGCCGTGATAAACACAGGACCCGGCACGGCAAATGGCACGATTTTCGAGTCGCCTTGCGCAGCCGGCGTGGCCATTTCGAAGGATGGCCAGACCCTGGCTGTTGCCAATTACGACAACGACTCGATCTCGGTGTTCACCGGAGGCTTCGGCAACTGGACCAGAATGTCGGACATCGACCTGCGCCCCAAAGACGGAACCCCCACGACGATGGGTACACCGGGCGGCGAATACCCATTTTGGGTGGTGATTCAAGACACGGGAGAGAATGCGACGGCCTATGTGTCGAGCATCCGCGACCGCGAGATCGATGTGGTGAGCCTGGGCTCGACGCCGAAAGTAACGGGCCGGATACCCGTGGTTGGCGAACCGCTCAAGATGACCATGAACACGGCCCAGTCGCGCTTGTACGTCGCCGAGGATATGACGGATTCGGTCGATGTCATCGACATATCGAAGGGCAGCGCAACCAACGGCGCGGGGGCGATACTGGAAACCATCCACGTCCTCGCACCAGCAGACGTATTAAACGCGTATCCGCTGGTGCAGGCGCACAAAGGCGCCAACACCAACAGCGTGACCCTCTCGCCGGATGAATCGCAACTCTACGTGACGAATGGCAATCTGAATGCCGTCGCGGTGGTGCAATTGACCGGAGCGGACAAGAACGACCAGGCTATCGGTCTGATTCCAACCGGCTGGTACCCGAATTCTGTGAGCTTCGGCCCCACGGTCAACAGCCCCAATGGCAATTGGGTCTACGTAGTCAATGGGAAGTCGCCAACAGGCCCGAATCCAGGCATGTGCTATAGCGCCGCCCCGCCTCTGCCTTCCGGCGCGAACAATCCGGGAGGGCACAGGAACTGTATGTGGTCGCAAGGGTACAATCCCCAGCAAGTCAAAGCCGGCTTTCAGAGCTTTCCCCAGCCCACCGCGGCGCAACTGGCCACGCTGACCGCACAGGTCGCCATCAACGGCCACTTCTCCGCCACTGAGAGCAGCAGCGATGCCGCGGTCATGGCGGCCGTGAGAAGCGGCATTCAGCACGTGATCTACATCATCAAGGAGAACCGGGGCTACGATCAGGTGCTGGGCGATCTGGAAGTCGGCAATGGCGACCCAAGTTTGACGGAGTTTGGCAAAGCGATCACGCCGAATCAGCATAAACTGGCGAGAACCTTCGTCACCCTCGACAACATGCTGGCCAGTTCTGAAGTCAGCAACGACGGCTGGCCATGGACCACCTCGGCTCGCGCCCCCGATGTGATCGAACGCCAGAGCCTGGTGTTCTATGCGGGACGCAGCCTCAGCCTGGATTACGACGGTTTGAACCGCAATGTGAATGTGGCCATTCCCACGGTGGCAGGCCGCGTGGCAGCCGATCCGCTCACGCCGGCCGACGGCAATTTGCTGCCGGGCACTGCCAACACGGCCGCGCCGGATGGGGAAGGACCGGACAATGTGCTGTATCCGGGACAAGGCTATCTTTGGGATGCCGCGAATCGGGCGCACCTCACGATACGCGACTATGGGTTTTTTGTTGACCCGACCCTGTATGTATGCCCGTCGCCGAACCCCCTAGACTGCCTCTCCGGGGGGGCCGCAATCTGGATCCCCCCGACTATTACCACCCCCTTCTCAAGCAACATCCAGGTGGCCTACTCGCAGAACGTTACCCTTACTCCATTCACCGATCCATACTTTCGCGNNCAAGGAGTGGGAGCGGGAATTCGATGCCAACTACGCTGCCGGCGGACTGCCAAATTTGAGTCTCGTTCGGCTGATGCACGACCACACCGGAAGCTTCGGCACCGCCATCGCCGGGTTGAACACGCCGGAGTTGCAGCAATCGGATAACGACTATGCGGTCGGAC
>PLZC01000213.1 GCA_003151985.1 Acidobacteriaceae bacterium | reverse complement strand
GAGTATGAAATCACGTCCAAGGGCGTGGTGATTCTCGGCAAGCGCCTCGCAAACTATCAGGGCCTTATCAGCGGAATTCCCGTTCACTCAGACCGACCCGACCTAACCGAAGAGCCTTCGCTGGATACGGGAATCGAGCATAAAACCTAACTGAGCATCTACGAACTCGAAGCCGTGGCGAGCTACGGCCTCGATTCGCTGCGCACTGTTTCTGGACATGGTCCTCGTCATCCTCCGCGATAGGTTGTCCCCCTTTGCGAAGAGCAAGCGCACAAGTCAGGAGAACGCGCAGAACCCAATTCGACGATCCGTGTTATCGTCTGGTTTTGATCAGACAACAGTCGGAATCTAGGCCTATCGTGACTAGGTGGGTAACATTGATGTGCAATGTGTCCGCTAGGAGGCGTTATGTTAGGTTTGGGTATCGTAGGAACAATTATTGTGATTGTGCTGGTTGTGTGGCTCATTCGTCGCGTGTGATTCGGCGGGGATTTCAGAGTAGTTGGTCGGGACTAGATCCAGCTGCTGTCCCTCGATCCAGTGTTGGCGTGCGCGCCTCTGGAAGTTGCGGCAACAGCGCGAGCAGCATGAGCTATAGAAGGTTCCGGTTTCGAAGCCGCACGTAATTCCGGGCCGTTGTTTCTCATATTACCCCGCGCTGTGTATGACTGCGTGGTCAAGTGAATGTCATTGGCCCCGGTGCCTATTGTTCGCGCCTTTTGAGCGTTTCCTGAATTGCGGTGTTTAGCTCTTTTTCGATCACACCCGAGTCAATAACGTCCGATTGGCCTATGCGGAGAATCACATCTTCGCGGTATTCGTTCTTCTCATCCACGCGGCGCACGATGAGCACCAGCGGGTCCCTTGGGTGGTCACCCTTCTTGATGCCAGCGGCGCGTGCCTTGAATATCTCGGTGACCAGTTCAACCACGCTCTTTGCGAGCGAAAGGGCACCCGCCGTCACAGCCAAGTAGAGCAACAGCTCCGGTCCACTTTCGTGTTCAATGATCTCCGCGCGTTCCGGCGGCCTTCTGAGCCGCGCGTCAATGATCTTGTACGCTTCGGGAGAGTGCTCACGATGGAAGCACCCCGACTCTACACGCACCTTTATCGAAACAACGTGCCCGTTACCCTTTTGTCGGCATTGAAAGTCATCTACGGTCTGCCGAAAGCCTGTTAGCCAACGCTCGTCTACCAATGCGGATCACCTCGCTATCACCGGACAGTCTACTCTACTATGTTGGCCACCCATGCAAGCCTGGCGTAAAATTCCTTCATGCTTGAGACTCTGTACAAAACCAGCACGCCAGAAGTGGGGAAGTCTGAGTGTTATGAGCTTTCCCTCAAGGCCCTGCCGGGGACCGGCCCGCGCGGCTACGCCTTCAGGGAAGACCACGGTTGGTGGGACGATAGCACAAAGAAGTTCATCCACCACGTCACGACCATTAACACCGCCGAAGAGGGCGTCACGTTTGAAGAGGCCGAAGCCATGTACATGAAGGCGCGGTCCAACCGGGCACAAAGCGGGTTCGTCCACAGCTTTGCCCCGGACTATTACGGGGACAAGCCCTATGAGTACCAGCTCCTAGAGACCGAGGCCACGCGCTGACGGCGGTGGTGCCTAGGCACTAAGCGAACACGTCGGTTTTGCAGAGAAGGTTCGCCGAACGGACGAAAGGCGTTCGCATTTTGAGCGTACGCTGCAAGAGCATTCGGCGGTAGAATGGTAGTGAGTCGCAAGTTGCTCTCACCCCCCCCGGAGGTCAACTCATGCTGATACTTGTTCCGTGGAAGCCCGTTGTTCTCGTTTTTGGATTCTTCACTGCACTGATTCTGTTTAGCTATTATGGATCGGCGCTGATTGAAGGAAAGAACCCCTTTGTCCCTTACGGGAGCGTTGCGAACCGCGTCACCGCGGGGCACCCGGCAACACACTCCGCCTCGGAACACAAACACAAAGCCAATCCGGCGAAATCCGATTAGGACATTAGCGCGGGCAGAATGCGATGTGTCCCGCTCATCGGAGCACACCCTACTCTTTGGGCAAGTCCCGCTCTGGTACTTGCCTTGGCAGAGCCGGCGCATGTTGTGATCCCCATTCGGTCAAGGTGTTGATCAAGTGCAACACGGCAACGCCCAATGAATCCTCCAGGGAATACTCAACATGCCGCAATCTGGCGCTCAGATCGGTTCGGATAACGAGTCCATCCTCCTCCATCTCGCGCAGATGTTGGGTAAGCATTTTCTTTGAGGCGTCGGGAAATATTTTGCGCAGTTGACTCAGCCGAATTGGCCCGTGCTGGAGCCGGGACAGAATCCTCATTTTCCACTTTCCTTGGATGAGACTGATTGCGAGCTGAGCAGGCAATTCATTCTCAGCTTGGCGACACACATGGATTCCAAGCCGCCCATTGCATCCTTGTCTGTAGTTGGCCCCATCTGCCTCTGGTCCGTCCAAGTTCCTCGATGAATCCCAACTTCGATTCATTGCTGAATCGCCGCCATCCTGTTCTGACAGAATCTCGATCACGCTTCACCGCCATTCAACGTCGAAGGATCATCATGTTTGTTGCGGGATGTTCCGGCAGGTCTTTCCCTGTACCTACTAAAGGCACTTTCGTACCAGCTTTGGGGCAAGCTGCTTAAAACTTTCGTACCCACGGACAAGTCTGAATGAGGTCTATACTCTGGAAAAGAGTTGTGGTTAACGGCTTCGAAACGGTAGCTCGTGTATGCATCCACAGCGTCGCATCTGGCAAGAGCTGACGTGGAGTTGGGCCTATTCGACCGGGAACCCTGCTTCTGATCAGAAACTAGAGGCCGCTACCAAGGCAGCGTGGCCCTATGCTATTCTCTGCGCCTGGACATTCCTCAACGACCACGACGCCGCCCACGACCTGATGGATTATGCTGTTCAGAACACCTCCAACTACGTCGGTCGTCACTCGGATTGCCCTGACAAAAAGCTGACTTTGCACCTGAAGAGCGTGATTAAACGCCGTGCCCGGCAGCAAGCTGCGAAGAGGAGCCGAGAGATCCAATATGGGTCGATGATTGATCTGGAAAAGTTGTATATNNAGCAAAGAGTCTATGCAAACGAAATCTTCGGGCGCCTTTCGCAATTCGCCCAATCGATCGTAGAGTGGCGCTGGCTGGGGTACTCGTGGAGGAAGATCGCTGAACAGCTCGGAATGGATCACACTGCTGTACGACGCGCATATTTTCGGGAGATGGAGTCTCTACTCCACGATCTCTCCCGCCTTGGAGATGCCCCTCAATGACACTGAGATGGCCCGGATCTTCGCATCCGGAAGATGACTTTGAAGCTTGGATTGCGCAGCGCCATCAGGAGCGGGTGCTCGATGGAAGTACGACGCCTGCCGGTCCCTGTCCGGACGAAGCCTTCCTCCAGGGGCTTGCCAAGCATTCCAAGCAGATCTCCCTAACGGACCCAAGAGTGGGACATGCGGCGAACTGTCCCATCTGCATGAGGCGGCTGCTTGCCCTGCGCCCTCAATATCAGGCGCGCCGGCGAAGGCTGGTGCTCGCCGTAGCTGCTGTTTGTTGTTGTCTGATTGTCGTTACATTCGTCGTGTTGGCCCGCCGCGGAGCGGAAACGCCTCATCAGGCTGCCAACATGGCTGCAATTCTGCAGACGGTAGATCTTTGGAATGCCGGAACGCTCCGGAATGGCCAGCCCAGCCCGCTGCAATCCGTGACCTTGCCCGCCGCAATGGTGAAAGTGACGATCATACTTCCTCGCTACAGCGAACCCGGTCAATACGCGGTTGCTGTCACTCGCGATCAGACAGGAAATGATCTCCTGGCACAGAGCAGCGCTACCGCAACCGGCAATGGAGACCGGGAAGAAATATCCGTCGATCTCGATTTGCGGAAATCAAAGCCGGGAGCCTATTTTCTCTCTACGACTCATGAGCAGGATCAGGCGTCGTACTACTACCCTCTCCAGATCAAATAGCCGCTCGCCGTACCTGATCGTGGAAACGCGCGTTGGCCTGTTAACCGGCCAATCTCTGCCCATTTTTCAGGTGTGTCGTAAGAGTCAATTCAATGCCGATCGTCGTGCTCTTGACGACCAGTGACTTTATGCGTCCGATCAGAATTCCGACTTCAGTTGGGTGCGGTGCAGAACGGCCTACCCATGGGTTCATCTATCCGGTGCCCAATTCGTCGACTCTGTTGCCGTCCCAGCCTGCAGGAACCCCCGCGCTGGTCATCGGGGCTACAGATGGAAGGCAAATATGAACACGCCTGCTCAAGCTGAAGTAAGAAGAAAACGGCTGAAGAATAATACAACACGCCTCTCACCCGCACCAGATCAGGCGATTTGCAATTGTTGGCGTAAACGGACGTTGGCCGGTTATCCCACTGATAGCGTCAACCGAGAATCATGCCCAAGCAGATCAAAAAATGCTAGCCGACTTTTCCTTGGGAATCCGGCTCGATGAGCGCATCAGAGCATCAGATGTAGAACTTGAAGGGTAATCGTGGCTCACTGTCCATCGGGGCGGCGATCAGAACGTCCCCAACATCATTGGCGAATTTGATAGTTACGGGCAGCCTGTCATTGAATAGACAGGAATTGAAGTTGATTTTCGTCAGGCCAAGAATGTCGCTCAAGACGGTATCAAGCTCGCATTCTCCCTTCTGAATTCGAACCATGAGCGGATTAGGGGTTTCCGGACCCATATAGGTATCAAGACGAGGAACGAAGCCCGACGTCCAGAGAAACGCAGCAGTTTGGCTCAGCACGAGTGCAGTCCCTCGGATGGTGGGATACTTGCCAGTCCGGTAGAGTTTAAGATCATCAAATGCGTCTGAAATCTGAACCCCCACAACGCTCGTTTTCTCGCCCGCTCCTTTCTCAAAACCCGCCCACTCCTCTTCCATGAAGTTGGAGGTCGCATGAATGAATAGCTCGCGCGGCGGTTCATTGTGCTGACGACAATATTCTTCGATCACAACTTGAACCAGCCTCTCCGCCGAGGCCTCGTCCAAATGGAATTGCTTCGTATCCGCATGGAACCAAGGTCCCAGAGCTCCGCGAAACACCACGCCCTCTCCGTTGGTCAGAAACATCTGGGCCGCACAGCAAGCGTGTCGCGCATCTGTCGTCAAATCGGTCCGCTTGTAGACAAGTCCTACATAGCAAACGCCGGGACGGACGTTTGCGAGCTGCCATGGCCTGCCGCCGCCCTTGTAGTAGGCGCCAGTACCCAGCTTCCAAGCCACTGTAGCTGGATCTTCAAGCCGGCGCAGCGGCATTCCATTCGCCTTCTTGAAGTCGTCCGGTGCAAGTGTGGTTTCCCGCACAATCTGCGTAACGATCCGATGCTTGAGGAGCCGGGCTTTCATTTGACGTCGAAAGTGCGTTGCATACTCGTAGACATCTGCATCCTCCTCGTCCCCGCCGAAAAGCGTTGGATTTATCTTAAGATCAAGTGCCTTCTTTCGCGAGATCGTGACTTCACCTTGCAATGTCTCCGCAGGAGGCACTCGGGATTGCGGACGTCCTAATTCGTACACCACTTCCGGGATTACGACGAACCAGAAACTTGGTGGTGCTTCCAATCTGTTCTCCTCGCGGACCAGGCGCGATACGAAGATGTCGACACACCCATGGATTGCTTCGTGCCGATTTTGAATGAATATCTTCTCCTTGATCTCGGCCAAGGTAATGTCGTCGATGACGGCAACGGGCTTCTCAGGCCACTCACTATGAAAAGCTTCTTGGAATCCAGGAAAGGCAACATGTTGAGGCTCGATCTCGCGACTATGCGGTCCGGGAACAGGTGCTGCAATATGGCCACGCATTTTTCTCGACCAACGATGGAAGCGTTCCACGCCTTCAGAAGTCCCGATTACACCAAAACGGGTGGTAGAAAAACCATTTGTAGCATCACACGGTCCGAACAAAAACAAGCCGTCTCGTGGGTATTCGACCTTCTGCCCGAAGGCGAATTCAAGCTTCGGTTCCGGGATATGTGACACCACATACAATGGCCCTGTCGGCGTGGACGACTGCTTACTACTAGGCTTCCTTACGCCTGCGCTATTCCTCATCCCCATCTTCGAGCACCTCCTCATCCAGGAAATCCATATCGGAGTCATCGAGATCCTGATCAACAGCGTCGCCCTCCTGAATCGACACCGGGCTGGTATAGAAGATCGGAGGAACTTCGATCAGCAGGTCATCGTTAAGGTGTAGCGGGACTCGGAGAAGAGACTCGCCTTCCGATAGCCAGTAGAGCAATGCCAATAGCATGTCGCGCCACCGGGCATTCCGCCAACCTTTGGCGAATGAACGCCGCACCCGGTGCATGCGTTTGCCGGGCAAAATTGTCGTTCCATCCTCAGAGAACAAGAGGTGGGTCTTGATTCGATAGTGTCGAAGCGGGCCGCCACGATAGAAGGCGCTGATGCCAAAGTGCCAATGGAGCTTTCGCTTCTCGGAATACCCGCGAAGCACACGGCTCCCTTTGATCTCGGTCCAACGAAATGACTGGCGAGAATCTGGAAGATCATCCCCGAACCACCAAGCACCACGCTTGTTTGCCATCTCGTGTAATCTCAGCCCGCTCGCCTTCAACAACAATTCCATCCCCTGATTGGCGAGGTGCGTAAATTTGTTGCGCATGTCCCGAGTCGAAATTCCTAACTCCGGCCAGCCTTCATCGAGTGCTCCCTCCAGCGGTGTTCTGCTGGCGTTTTCTATGCCGTGCTCTTCACACGTCAGGAATCCGTCACCGCATTCCACTCTCGGGAGGGTGAGAACGATTCCGTGGTGATTTAACTCAGACCTGCGGTAATAGAAAATTGTCTCGGGAACCTTACGGATACGTAGCCAATTTGAAATCAGCCGTTCCGGGCGATTGACAAGCGCCCTTCCATGCATCGCCTGGAGCGAGCACCATACCTCAACCGTTGCTGCCTGCTGAGTCGGGACGTTGTATTCCTGCTGCAGAACCTGGAGAAGTTCGTAAAGTCCGACAGCCCATCCGCGGCTGAAGTCAATGTACTGAGCGTGAGCAATCAAGAAGGGCGCATCAAAGGGAGCGAGACGTAACGGAATGATGAAATTGGAATCACCGATTTTCCGCGCTACTTCGGAAGCGATCTGAATCTCGTTCCGGACCCCCTGCTTGCTTACCGAAATCGAATTGGCCACCAAGAGCACCTTGCATGCTCGCTCGCGCAACGCGTGTTCCAGTTTCCGCTGCCAGTCGTCTCCGCCATTTAGCCGCAGGACATCGGCCCAAACTTCGTAGCCGACCGCCGCAAGTTTTGCTCCCAACCAGATGACGAAAGGGTTGTCTTCGGGATTCGCATGGCTGACGAAGATTGCGCGACGTTCCGGCATGTTCTCTCCCCCTACCACAGATACCAGCATAGCAGCGAAGAAACAGCAAAGAGATGGGAAAGAATTGAAAAGGTTCAAGCGTCTAACTACAGACATACATTGCATTCGTTTAGCGCGATCTCTTCTGCGCTAATCGGTCCCAATAAACGCCGATGCTACCGGGAGGAAGTTTGGCTTTACGCCAAATCGCCCGAAGCGTGTTTCGAGGATTCTCTGTCTTGGAAACGCGGTCAAGGCGTCAACCGTGGACCATGCCCAGACAGATCGTCGAACCTTTGTCGGCTCCAAAGGGACAATTACCGTTACCGCATCTTAATGCACGAGATTGGCCGGTAGGCGTACACTAGCCGTGCGCCAGTTCTCTCTTTGCGGTTGGGAAGCCGCATCGTCCCAGGGACGCCAAGCTCACTGGAGGGGGAAGCTGGCCGCCTCAGATCGCTCGTTCAGGGCACCGGCCGATGAATCGCGATATGAGAGTTGAGTTTGGCGCAAGCATAAAACTGCCATTTATCCGGATCGATGACTTTGCCTGGCGCTCACAGATTCGATGGCATATTCAAGCTGCCTGTCCTTGTTTCCCCGCGCTGTTTGCCAATCGAATTCAATCAGTTCGTCGGGCTCAATAGGGGTTCCTTCAAAAACTGACCCTCTCCATGTGTAATAAGCCCCGGTGGGTAACGCCAGGCGAAATCCTTGGCCCACTTTTACAGAAGTGGCGGAAAGGAGCTTGCCAGCGGTCTTCTCGCCGACGATCCTGGCCAGATTGTTCTCTCGCGCAAACGCGACGATCATTTCCGCGGCACTCGCTGTATGGCGGTCCACGAGGAGAATCACCTTGCCGTGGAACTCCTTGCGGCCCAACCCTTCTGTCTCAAGTACGATGGGCGTCTTGGCCAGCATTGCCGGCGCAAACTGCAATGCGAGCAGCCAGAGCGCCTTCTTGGAAGCGGGAATGGCATGGAATCGCCGAAATCGCTGCTTCTCCGAATCCAGATTGGGCGTAACGCGGCTTCTGTCGAGGGCGAACCCTACCGGAATCCTGTCGGGCGTGAGCAGGCTCATGACGCGAAGGGCTCCGATCCCTCCTCCGGTATTTCCGCGAAGGTCGATAATGAGCCTGTCTATCTTCCCCAACCCCGCGACGGCACTGAAGATTTTGTTCGCCACCTCGACACCGATCATCCCAGGGAACATGGCAACCTTCAGATAGCCCAGTCCATCTTCGAGATGCCGCGCCTCAACCAGCGTTGGCTCGATAAAATGGAGTTTCTTTCCTTTGGGCCGCGCCACATCGACCGCAACGGCATGTCGTTGATCGTCT
>PLZC01000072.1 GCA_003151985.1 Acidobacteriaceae bacterium | reverse complement strand
TCTCAGGCGGCGAAGCGCAGCGCATGAAGCTGGCCCGCGAGCTCTCCAAGCGCCAGACGGGCCGCACGCTCTACCTGCTCGACGAGCCCACTACGGGCCTGCACTTCGACGATGTGCGCAAACTGCTGGAAGTGCTGCACCGGCTTGCCGACCTGGGCAACACGGTCATCATTATCGAACACAATTTGGATGTGATCCGCAATGCCGACTGGATCCTGGACTTGGGTCCGGAAGGCGGCGAGGACGGTGGCCGCGTGGTTGCCGAAGGGCGTCCCGCGAAGGTTGCAGCCAATCCACTCTCCTACACCGGCCAGTTCCTGGCCCGCTACTACACCTCGAACAACGGCCGTCTATCCGCTGCCGAAGACGTACCAAGTGTCGATGCTGAGACCTCCGAGCCCCCAGAAGCAGAGCCACCATTAACCCGCCCTGCAAAAGCAACAGCGGGAAACCTCAAATCTGAGGCTACTTCCGCTCCTTCCACCAAAAAGAAATCCGCCGTAAAGCGATCCAATTCCCGTAAGAAGAAATTGGTCCTTCAATGAGCATCTCGCCGGAGCACGATCCCCTTAACCCGACAGACCCCGGACTGCGCGCAGAAGAACTGCCCCCAGTGACAGAGACGGGGACCGGTTGGGATATGAATCCGGCGGAACTGGGTTCTCCCGCGGAGGGAGCTGAAACTTCATCCCTGGAATTCTTGTCGGACGCGCCTGGCAATTCACCTGAAATTCTCCCCGTGGACTTCACGGATGAACAACCGACCCCCCAACTCTTCCAATCATGGTCCCAACCTGAGCCCGTCGTCCCCCATCCCGCTCGCATTCCCCATCTCGGCCATCTCGCCCTTCTGGGGGTCTTTACTTGTGTGGGTTTGCTAGGGACGACGGCTCTAACCCAGTCCGCTCTCCACTACCACCTATTCGGCGTCTTGACAATCAAACAGGCCGCTATCGAAATTCACTACACCTTGGGCAGTATGGCGGCCCTTTATCTGCTCACTTTCCTCGCCAGCACTTTGGTCTTTCCGCTTATATGGCACAAGGGACTCTTAGCCGGCCTGCAATGGCAGGGCGAGACCGCGATCCGGTTGCGCAGGCAGCTCGTGGGGGCTGCATTTCTGTGCTTCGTTCTCGCCCTTTTGAACGGGTGGCTGTTGCCTGGCCCCACCAATGCTCCCATCGACAAGCTCTTCCGGACCGCTTCGGCGGCCTGGCTTATGTTGGGCTTCGGCATCACTATCGCTCCCTTCTTTGAGGAGATCGTCTTTCGCGGCTTTCTACTGCCGGCACTCTGCACATCCTTTGATTGGGTCAACGAAAAGATGCACCACGAACCAGCCCCTGCTCTGGACGCAAACGGCCACCCTCAGTGGTCAATGCCAGCCATGATCCTTGGGTCCTTTCTTACCAGCGTTCCCTTCGCCTTGATGCACGCCGAACAAACCGGCTACTCGGTCGGCCCGTTTACGCTGCTGGTGTGTGTGAGCCTGATCCTCTGCTGGGTTCGCCTCGCCACCCGTTCCCTGGCCGCCAGCATGGTGGTCCATGCCTGTTACAACTTCCTTCTCTTCTCCATCATGCTGCTTGGTACCGGGGGCTTCAGGCACTTGGAAAAGATGTGAAAAGGCAGGGAACGAGGGAACAGGGAACAAGGGAACGGCAACAGGGGTCAGGGAACAGAAAAGCTGGACCCATGCGACGAGGCTGTTTGCTTCTAGTCAGCATGCCGTTTGCTTGTCCCGAAGACCCGGAGGGCGCAAACCCAATATGCGCGTGTTCCCTCGTTCCCTGTTCCCTGTTCCCTCGTTCCCCTGTTCCCTGTTCCCTGCTCTTCCGTTCCTCGCCCTTTACAATAGGCAGTAATGACGACCCCAACCAACGCCCAGCAATTGCTCGCCCTCCTCGCCCGCATGAGTTTTCGTCTCGGGGATTTCAAGCTCTCCTCGGGCGGCACAAGCGACTACTACATCGATTGCCGCATCACGACTCTCCACGCTGAAGGCGGCCGTCTCACCGGGCACTCTGTACTTGAACTTTTAGAGGAAAAACACATCGATGCCGAAGCGGTGGGCGGACTCACCCTGGGCGCGGACCCTATCGTCTCCAATGTGGCCACGGCCAGCGCCTGGCGGGCACTCTCCCATCCTGGCGCACCGTTGCTGCACGGCTTCCTGGTCCGCAAAGCTGAGAAGGCTCACGGCACTGGCCGCCGGATCGAGGGTTTCTGCCTCCAGGGTGCCCGCGTAGTCATTGTGGATGACGTTTGCACAACAGGCGCCTCCACTATCAACGCCATCGAAGCCGCAAGAGAAGCCGGCATGACCGTGGCCGCAGTGGTTTGCCTTGTCGAGCGAGAAGAGGCCAACGGCCGCCCCACCGTTGAAGCGGCCGCGCAATGCTGCCCTTTCCTGAGCCTTTTCACCGCAAAGCAGGTCCGCGCTGAACACGTGAGTCAGCTTCAGGCATCCGGAACTTGATGCGAAGCGCTCACACACATGCAAAAAGGGCCACCCCGGAAGCATCCGGGATGGCCCTTTTCTTTAGCGCAAAATAGGTTCAGTTACTGATCGTTGCCGGTCGCAACTGTCGGGTTGCCGCTCGCATTCGAAAGCATCTGCACTTCGACGCGACGATTCTGCTTGCGCCCTTCGGGGGTCTTGTTATCGGCTACTTCCTTGTCCTTGCCGATCCCCACAAGATAGAAGCGATGCGCAGCCACTCCATATTTGCTCGCCAAGTATTGCACCACCGCATCGGCGCGCCCCTGGCTCAGATCGTAGTTATATTGCGCCGGACCCGTTGAATCCGTGCCGCCGGTCACTTCCAGAATGTAACTCTTGGCCGAACCAAGCTGCGCGGCAAACGTGTCCAACTGCTCCTTGTCGTCCTTGGTCAGGACGGCCTTGTCAAATCCAAAGGTCACACTCACATTGCCCAACGACTTGTAGTTATCCAAGTTCTTTACCATGGTGTCCAGCGAGTCTGCCCGATGCACGGCGTCCGTCGCGGAGTTCTGGGCATCGCCAGCCGACTTGGTCGCATTCTGAGCGTTCTGCGTGGCGCTGTCTGCCGCGCCTTGTGACTGCTTGATGCCAGACTGCGCCCGGTCATCCACGTCGTGAATCTGAGTGTTATTTGTTGCAGTCTTCTCTTCAAGCTGATTGGTGTGCTCCACCAGTGGAGCGGTCTGATTCTTTACATAGTTTTTGGTTGCACAACCTGTAGCGCCAGCCACCACCAAAGCCACTGACAATCCCAAAGAACCCATGCGATTCATAAGTCTGTTCCTTCTCTGCCATTCTGCAGGCCCGGCGGCCTATCCGCCGGTCGAGATGGCTCGACCCTTGCCCCTTTTAGATGCATCTTGCCATCCAAACGGGTATTTTCATTCAACCTATTGCAAACAAGCCATTTAGTTTATGTTGTTGATTCGAGTTCGAGGATTGAACCGTGTATTTTTTACTCGTTTCGGTAAGGAATGCTCAGCGCGGACGACTTGGCTCGCCGCTTTATTGATTCCCGTTATCCTGTAGGAGAAGCGCCTTCGGCCCTATGGACCTCTACGAGAAAATCCGCTCACTTCCGACACAGCCCGGGGTGTATCTCTACAAGAACGCCGAGGGCGAGGTCATCTATGTAGGCAAGGCCAACAACCTTCGCTCCCGGGTTCGCTCCTACCTGCTTGAAGCCGCTCAGGCCAACGCCAAAACCGGCTCGCTGATGNNGCGCGACGACAAAACCTACCCTTACGTAAAGCTAACCATGGCTGATCGCTTCCCTAAGGTCTTCGTCACCCGCCGTCTGCGCAAGGACGGTGCAGCTTACTATGGCCCATATTTTCCCGGCAACCTGGCCTACCGCATCGTCGAACTGATTCACCGCAGTTTTCTTGTGCCCAGTTGCAAGGTCGACCTATCCCGCTACCATCCTCGCGCTTGCCTTCAGTACTACATCCACCGCTGCCTTGGTCCTTGCGTTGAGGGCCTTACCTCGCCGGAGATCTACGAGGCCGCCATCCGCGACGCGCAGCTTTTTCTCGAAGGCCGCCACGCTGAGCTCGAACGTACTCTGACCACGCGGATGATGGCGGCGGCAGAAGCCGAGCAATTCGAAGCTGCCGCCCGTCTGCGCGACCAACTCTCCACTGTCCACCAATTGCAGGAAAAGCAACGCGTCGCCACCGCCGAACAAAGCGACGAGGCCGACGTCTTTGGCTATCATTTCGAGGCCGGCAGTCTGGCCGTCAACCTCTTCCACGTCCGCGCCGGCAAAATTGTTGATCGCCGCGAGTTTTTCTGGGAAGACTTGCCGGACGTGCTTGAGGCCTCCGCACCGGAACCGCCTGAAGTGTCGCAAACACTGGGTGCCCCAGGTCTCGATTCTGAGACCTGGGATAGCACAGAGGCCGGCTCAGCAAATGTAAAGGGTACGGGCTTGAAGGGTACGGGCTTCAGCCCGTACATTCCATCCACTGACGACAACGGGGCTTTAGCCCCTGAGGGAAATGCCGTTCGCACAACAGAAGCCCCTTTCCACGCCGGCCAGGTCTTCTCCGCCCTGCTCAAGCAGCTCTATATTGACCAGCAATACGTCCCGCGCTCGATCCTGGCGCCTGTCGATTTCGACGACCTCGAATCCCTAGCCAACCTTCTCACGGAGCGCACCGGCCACCGCATTGACATCGCTGTCCCCCAGCGCGGAGAGAAACGCTCCCTGGTGGACCTGGCCAGTCAAAATGCCAAGCAGTCCTACACCCAGCGCTTCCGTGTTCTAGAGCCCTCGCGCAAAGCCATACAGGAAGCACTTGCCGACGCCCTCATGCTCCCCGAACTGCCTCGCCGCATTGAATGTTTTGATATTTCCCACATCCAGGGCGCCGAGACCGTGGCCTCGCTGGTGGTGTGGGAAGACGGCAAGATGAACAAGCAGGCCTATCGCAAGTTCAAGGTCATGACTGTTCTCGGGGTAGACGATTTTGCTTCCATGCGGGAGGTGGTCCATCGGCGTTATCGCCGCCTTCAGGATGAAGCCCAGCCCATGCCCTCGCTGGTACTCGTGGATGGAGGACTGGGCCAGCTTCACGCAGCCGCCGAGGCCCTCGAGTCCTTGGGCCTGACTTCGCAGCCCCTGGCTTCTATCGCCAAGAAAGAAGAGGTCATCTATCTCTATGGCAACGAGGAGGAGCCGGTGGTCCTCGATCGCCACTCGCCGGTCCTTCACCTGATCCAGCTCATTCGCGACGAGAGTCATCGCTTTGCCGTCGGCTATCATCGCCAGCGCCGTGGCATGCGCGACCGCGATTCGGAGTTACTGAATATCGCAGGAGTTGGCGCCCGGACACGCCAGCGTCTGCTGACTCACTTCGGGAGCCTCCGCGATGTCCAGCAAGCCACAGCCGAGTCCTTGGCCGCCGTTGTTCCCCGTAAAACCGCCGAAACTATTTGGCGGCACTTTCACCAACCGCAATCGGCGAGCTGAATCCGCGCTTACTTCAAGCCTTTCAGTAACGCCTCGACCAGCGCCTGCCATTCGGCTTCGAGGGTGGGCCGGTGGAATTTGCGCCCGGCGCGCTGATACCAGTAGTCGGCGTTGGAGGCCGACCCCTCCTTGCGATGGAGGTAGGCGTGAACAGCCATGCCTTCAGGGGTTTCAAGCTCATCAACAAGAGTATGTGCCTGGGTCCAATCCCCTTTTTCGTCCCACCACAGTGCGGAGAGCGGGGCTGTCAGGGCTTGAGGGGGCATTTCGGCGGCCGCCGATGCGCGGAAATCATCGACATTCATGACATTCTTCTATCATTTTTTTGGTGATGGCGGCCACCGATTACGCGAGGCAGGTCACCTTTCCGTCATAGACTCAAAAGAAACCCTCCACCTGGAGCGCTATGTACACCCCAAGATTCAATCAAGTTACTGACCGTGACGTACTCGTTGAGACCATGAGGGCCTATTCGTTTGCCATTCTCTTCGGCCCCCTCGGAGACGCGCCGCAAGCCAGTACCGAAGCCGCCACGCACTTGCCGCTGGTGGTGAAGGATGAAGGCGAACATGGTTTGCTGGAAGGCCACTTTGCCCGCGCCAACCGTCACTGGCAGGCGCTCGAGGGGCGCGAAACGCTGGTCGTCTTCTCCGGGCCGCAAAGTTACGTCTCGCCCGCGCTCTACACCGAACAACTGTCGGTTCCCACCTGGAATTACATCGCGGTCCACGCTTACGGAACCCTCGAACTGGTGGAAGACGAGGCAGGCAAGGATGCTTTGCTCACAGGCCTGATTTACGCCCACGATCCGGCCTATCTTGAAAAATGGCGTGGAATGCCGGATGGCTTTCGCCGCTCGATGTTGGCCGGCATTGTGGGTTTCCGTATCCCCATCGCCCGCATCGAAGGCAAATTCAAGATCAGCCAGAACCGCAACGATCAAGAACGGCGAAATGTTCAAGCCGCCCATGCCGCCGGCACCCCGGACCAGCAGGCCCTGGCTGCCTGGATGACGCGGCTGATTGGATAACGCCCATGCTCTCCAGCAAGAGTGCCGCACTTTGCGGATATCGGCGCGATATCACTCCTCAACACTCTCACCTTTGGTATACTCGTAGAGTTCCACCTCGTGCGGGGGTGGCGAAATTGGCAGACGCACCAGCTTGAGGTGCTGGCGCTCAAAAGGCGTAGGGGTTCAAGTCCCCTCCTCCGCACCAAGATTTCCTGTCCGGGCCAACCGGGCAAGGCTCGGAAAGCAGCTTAGAAGATGAACATTTTCCTTTACTTTGTCGTCGTTTTGCATGTGATCGTGTGCCTGTTTCTGATTGGCGTTGTCCTCCTGCAGCAGGGCCGCTCGGCCGACCTCGCCGGCGCCTTCGGAGGCCAGGGTTCGCAAACCGCCTTCGGCCCACGCGCCGCAGCCAACGTCCTTACCAGGCTGACTACCTGGTCGGCGGTAATTTTCATGCTCACCTCAATCAGCCTCACCGTCCTTTATGTGCGCTCCACCGGTTCGCACTCAGTGCTTTCCGGCAGCAAGACAGCTCCCATATCCGCGCCGGCCAAATCCGGCAAGTAGACCGCCAACTCTTTCTTTCGCACCCAATAACGGCAGGCCATTTGGTCTGCCGTTTTTTTTGCGTGCCGCCGCCTTCGCGGCGACGCCCCTTCTCGAAGAATCTTGTTGACATTCATATCTTTCAGATATATCTTGCAGATAGATGCCCTGCAACCGCACATCCTACGTCATCCTCGGGATTCTCTCCATCGAACCCAACAAGTCTGGCTACGACATCCGCAAAGCCGTCGAATCAAGCGTCGGCTACTTCTGGAGCGAGAGTTATGGCCAAATCTATCCCACTCTCAAACAGTTGGCCGCCGAAGGCCTGATCGTCCCCTCCAAGCCCGCCTCCGCGCCCAAAAAGCGCCGCCAGGAGTATTCACTCACCAATACCGGCCGGGCCTGCCTCCGCGACTGGCTCGCTACGCCTTTCCAGAACGATCCGCCCCGTAACGAATTCCTGCTCAAGCTATTCTTCGGCCGGGAGGCCGCTCCCGGCGTCGCAATCGCCCACGTTCGGAACCTCCAACAAAAGAATGAGCAGATGCTGGCCACCATGCTGCAGATCGAGGCCTTCGCTCACGCACCAAGCACGCAAAATCCTCATCAGCCCTACTGGATGCTCACGCTCAGCCTCGGAATCGCGCTCACCCGCGCCGCGATTGAGTGGGGGAAGTCGGCGCTGGAAGAGCTTGTTTCCATGGACGCAGTCGGCGCGCAAGACCCGCAGTCGGCTGAGGTTGGCCCGGCCGCCGGCAAAGCTTGAATCTCACCTGTGAGAATCGCGCACCGGCCATGTGCACCAACGCTGTACCTGAATAGAAGGATCGCACGATGCCTACGAACGTCAAATCCAGCCGCTGGTCGCAGATTGTGGCCTGCGCTGTCGCCTGCCTCTTTGTCATTGGCTTCTTCTCTCCCGTGGGGGTGTGGACCGGCCCCATTGGGGGCGTGTGGTTTGTGGGCACGCAAATGCCCCGCCGTGGACTCCTCTGGATGGTGGCTTTCGGTTTCATTCCCAGTCTGCTCTCTGGTTGGCGCAGGTTTCCACTCAACGGGTCTTTGCCCGCCTTGGAATACGTGGGATGGACGCTGTTGGCCGCTGTGCTCGGCGCTCTGCCCTTCACCTTCCACCGGCTCGTCAGTCTCCGCTTGCCTGGATTCCTCGCAACTCTTCCCCTCCCGCTGGCCGCGGTAGCGCTTCCTGCGCTCGTTCCCGTGCCGCACGGCAGCGCAACTTCAATGATCGGATTATCCAGCTTCTTCATCCTCTGGTACGCCGCGATAGTCATATGGATGTGGAACCGCGAATCTCGCGCCACTGGCCTCGTCTTCGCTGCGGGCTTCATCGTTGCGGGCGCCTTTGAACTCTTCCGCCATTCTGCCGCCGCGATGCCTGGCAACCTGCCTATCGGCTTGACCTTTTCCTGGGCATGTCTTGCCGCAGCTTTGCTTCTGAGCATTTGGGCTCTCTTTCGTCCTCTGAAAAACAAACCCTGGGCCAACCGTCCGCAGTCCGTCGCCCGGCTTCAAAGCCCGTTTACACACGCGCCGTTGCACGTGGCCAGTGAGCACGGCAGCGAAGCTCTCCTAAGCGCGGCCGGCGAGCGCTTCCCCATCCGCAGCGGAATCCCCGTCTTCCTCAAGCCCCAAGACCTCACCGGCGACAACGGCAAATACAACCACATGTATGAAACCATCGGCGGCTACTACGACGACACCCAGCGCGTCTTCGGTGCCTTCAGAGGCGTGGAGCTTGAATCCTACTTCCTCGATTACATGAGCCTGCTCGAAGTCAAACCCGGTGATTCAGTGCTGGAGACTTCGGTGGGCACCGGCCTTAACTTCAAATATCTCCCGCCCGGCGTCAAGCTCTCCGGTCTCGATCTTTCCCCTGAGATGCTCGCTAACTGCCAGGCTAACCTGCGCCGTTGGAAGATGGACGCCGATCTCTACCTGGGCAATGCCGAGAGCCTGCCCTTCGCCGACTCGAGCTTCGACGTGGTTTACACCGCGGGCGCCATCAACTTCTTCAACGACCGCGCCAAAGCCATCCGCGAAATGATCCGCGTAGCCAAGCCCGGCAGCCACTTGATGATCGAGGACGAAACCGAAGAGTACGTGAAGAGCGCCTACGAAAACATTCCCTATACCAGCAGTTTCTTTGGGAACCGCGAACATCCTGTCACGGTGCCCGTCGATCTGGTGCCTCCCGAAATGGAGGACATCCACGTTGGAATGCTCAAAGACGGCAAGTTCTATGCCATCACCTTCCGCAAACCGCTTCCGGCATAGAATTGAAGTATGATCCTGGAGACCTTTCCCGTCGGGCCGCTGGCCTGCAACTGCACAATTATGGGTGACGAAGAGGCCGGTGAAGCTATCGTCGTCGATCCCGGCGACGAGGTGGCCCGCATTCATCGCCGCCTCACGGAACTCGGCCTCAAACTCAAGCAGATTCTCGTTACCCATGCCCACATCGATCACGTCGGCGGCGCCCTGAAGTTGAAGCGGCTTACCGGCGCTCCCATTCTGCTGAATGACAACGACCTGCCGCTGCTAAAGATGATGGAAGTGCAGGCCGGATGGCTGGGCGTCGCAACCCCTGAGACCGCTCCTCCCGATGCACCGTTGACCGACGGGCTTGTTGTCGGCCTGGACCGCTACCCTGCCGAGGTGCTGCACACTCCAGGGCACACGCAGGGCTCCGTTTGCCTCCTGTTTGCGCCGCTCAAAATGGTCGTAGCTGGAGATACGCTGTTTGCCGGAAGCATTGGCCGCACCGATTTGCCCGGCGGCAACTTCGACCAGATCATCGATTCGATCCACTCGCGGCTATTGCCCTTGCCCGACGAGACCAAGGTACTCGCCGGCCATGGACCCGCAACCACGATTGGCGAGGAGCGCAGAAGGAACCCGTTCCTGCGGCCGCGGTGAGAGAGAAGCCAGAATCTGGAGTCGTGAAATCTTCAAGAAATAGCGTATAGAGCGTGTTTTCGTCTCAAAACTGGCTGAAATCTGCCGGTGTTGATTACTGATCAGTTAATATGTAGAATTTACAAACAGTTCATTCAATGCGACTTATAAGTGATGACCGGCTGAAAAAGTGGCTAAAAAGGGTGGGGGGGTGGGGGTAAGCGAATTTTTCGCGGTTTTCGGCTCGCACCGGAGGTTGACAGAGGCCCAAGCTGGGTTCCGCCCTGAGTAATTCGGTCATCTTGGAGCCTCCAATAGATATTGTGCGCCAAGGGAGGGTAATTATATGCAACGGTCTGCTTGGTGAGGTTTGAGGTATCCCACCCTTGCGACAAAAACCAAGAACGTCGCAAGGATGGGGCACCCGGCCCTTTTTGCGTGGAATTTCTCAGCAGGGCAAAGGCGCCGTTGCAGCCGATATGCTCTGAAGATGGGCCAGCATGCGTGTCACCCCACTCACGAATTCTCCTTTGGGACCAAGCAAGCTCACCACCAGCCATCCGGAATCTGCCATTCCGAAGAAGTACCCCGGATGGACCCATGCTCCTTTGTCCAGCAGCGCCAACACTAAATGTTCGTCCGGCCCCAGCGCGGGTATGCGCAGCACGGCGTACCACCCGCCCTCCACTTTCAACC
This sequence comes from Acidobacteriaceae bacterium, assembly GCA_003151985.1. Taxonomy (GTDB): domain Bacteria; phylum Acidobacteriota; class Terriglobia; order Terriglobales; family Acidobacteriaceae; genus Telmatobacter. Next base: position 13,688 of record PLZC01000072.1, on the reverse strand, counting down.
GCCGAACCATCTGCTGGCGCTCAAGCTGGCGGTCCATTTCCGCCAGGTTAGCCGCCACTCGCTCGCGAATCTGATATTGGATCGCCTCGCAGGCGGCAAGCCAAACCGGCAACGCCGCTTGCACAGGCGCGTTCACGGAGAGAAAGGTGTCTGCAATCACCTCAAGTCTTTCCAGCGCCGGCGCTCTTTCCGGGCCGGTGGCAACAATCCAGGCGGCTTTCATCTGCGGCAGCCCGGCAATCTTGCTCATCCCGCTGACGACGAAAACCGGAACGCCTTCAAGACCGGCGGAAAAGCTGCGGACCGTTTGGTCCATCCCGTAGTCGAGAAAGACTTCATCCACGATCAAGGACAGATCGAATTCCCGGCAAAGGCGGCCGAGTTCTTCGGCTTCCCAGGGCTTGGTGAAATGCCCGGTTGGATTGTTTGGGTGGACGAGGACGATGGCTCGCGTGGCGGGCGTAATGGCACGGCGAACCCCCTCAGGATCGATCTGCCAGTCGTGGTCGTAGACAAGCGGCGCGGCGGCGATGCGCACGTCGTCAAGGTCCGCGAGAAAGTCGAAGAGGGGATAGCTTGGCTGCGGAACAAGTATTTCGCTGCCGGGGTCGCAGAGGAGGCGGAAGAGGAAGCTGTAGGCTTCGCTGGTGCTGGTGGTGAGGACAATCTGCTCCGGGTCAAGCACAACACCGTGTCCGGCATAGTAGCGGCAAACGGCCTGGCGCGCGGGCAGAGTCCCCTTGGGTTGGGGGTCGTAATCGAGAGCCTGTGCGTCGGTGAGCGGGGAAAGCAGGCTTTGATCGTAGGTGAATCCGCAGCGGGTGGGATTGGAGGCGGTGAGATCGGCGATAGGCAGGCCAGCCTCGATGCGCAAGCGATGAGCCCGCGCCAGTTCGCTTTCCTCCGTGTTCCAGGCCGTTCGTTGGGAAAAGCGCAATTGGGTGGCTCCGAATGGATTCGTGCTAAGGGTGGCGCGCCCCGAAGAGTAGATCCGGAAAGAGGTTCCGCAGAGGAAATCCCTGCGATGCGATCTTCTGAGACGAGCTTCCGCTTGCCGTTTGAGAGGAATCTGGAAGGGAATCCCCTTTCCCTCGGGGGCTAAAGCCCGTGCCTTTACTGCTCGGTTCAATGTACGGGCTGAAGCCTGTACCCTTCAAAGCAATGTGCACTGCACCCAACCGCGGGCATTCCAGGGTCATCGTGCAGAATAGAAACAGGCGCCCATTTCCACGATACACGGACGCCACCAGGAGGAACATTGGGTCTGCGCGCGGTTGTGTTCGACTATGGGATGGTGTTGACCGGAACACCGGACCAGGAGGCACACGCTTCCATGGTAAGTATCACCGGGCTGGACCTGGCCAGCTTCGAGTACCACTACTGGGCCGACCGACATGCCTATGACGAGGGCAAGCTGACTGGCGTGGCCTTCTGGCAAAACTTCCTGCGCCGGGCAGGCCTCCCCGAGCGCCAGGAAACCGTCGAGGAACTCAATCGCTGCGACGCCCGCATGTGGACTACGCAGAACCCCGCGATGCTGGCGTGGCAGCTTGCACTCAAGCAGCGCGGCCTGCTCACGGCCATCCTCTCCAACATGGGCGACAACGTTTTGGAGAACATGATGCGGGAGTTTGACTGGCTTCCCCGCTTCGACGCGCTGGTTTGGAGCTTTCAATTGCGCATGGCCAAGCCCGACCCGGCGATCTATCGCTATGTATTGAAGGAACTCGGCACCCGACCGGAAGAGACGCTTTTTCTGGATGACAAGCTGGTGAACGTTGAGGCGGCAATAGCAATGGGCATGCCGGCGATCGAGTTTTCGAGCGTGGAGAAGCTGCGCGCGGAACTTATTGAGCGCGGGCTTGACGCCGAGTTGCCATTGCCCGGCTGATCCAATACTTGTATTTCCCATCAAGGGCTAGAAAAGCTTGAGGGCCCGGGCCTGAAGGCCCCTGCTCCCTCCGGAATGTTGGCAAGGTGCGTCCAGGAGAGCGGCTCAACCGTCCAGAGCAACAGCAACGCCAAAAAGGTGGAGTGAATGCAAGGAACGAGTTTTATGCGCGCGGCCCGCGGGACCGTGCTGGCAGCGGCAGCTCTGGTGTCAAGCGCGGGTTTGTCGCTTGCACAAAGCGTGCCAGTGGTAACAGGAGATGCGCGAGTCGACAAGCTTTTGAGCCAGATGACGCTCAAAGAAAAGCTCACGCTCATCCACGGCACCCACGAAGACCCCGCGGTTTATCAAGGCCAGGCGGGCTACCTGGGCGGAGTTCCCCGCCTCAACATTCCGGGACTGCGCTTTGCCGATGGGCCTCCGGGTGTGCTGACGCGGCATCCGTCGCAGGGCGAGACCGCGACCATGGGCGTGGCCGCAACCTTCAGCCGCAAGGATGCTGAGGACAACGGCATCGTAATTGGCCGAGAAGACCGCGCTCTGGGCATCGATGTTTCGCTGCAGCCATTTGTGAATATCGCTCGCGACCTTGAGTTTGGCCGCGGCTACAACACCTTTGGCGAAGATCCGTTCCTGACCGCCGAGATGGGCGTGGGCGAAATCAAAGGCATCCAGGCGCAGCACGTGATGGCGCAGGTGAAGCACTTTGTGGCTTACGACTCGAATGGCGGAAATATCTTTGTCGACGACCAGACGCTGCATGAGGTCTATGTCGCACCCTTCGACGCAGCCGTAAAGGCCGGGGTCTCGTCGATGATGTGTTCTTACAACCGCATCAACGGCTCCTTTGCTTGCGGCAACGAATCCACGCTGACGAAAATTCTGCGCGACCAGATCGGCTTCAAGGGGTTTGTCACTTCGGATTGGGGCGCGGTCCATGCGGTGAATTTCATCAATGCCGGTCTGGATATGGAAATGCCCGGCGAGCCTGCTCCGGGCGGCTTCCCGATTCCGTCTTACTTCGATTCGCTTCCTCCTCAGCCTCGGCCCGATCCGAAAGCCATGGCCGGCATGATGGAAGGCATGTTTGGCAGCCACTTGCCGGAGGAGGCTGTTCCGGTACGCGAGGGCTTTGGGGACTTCGGCGTGAAGCTGGATGCGAAGAAGATGCCGGAAGCCCTGAAGGACGGCAGCGTGAACGAAGCGGCCATCACACGCGCCGCGGGCCGTGTGCTTTATGAGATTGTTCAGTTTGGTTATCTTGATGGCCAGTCGAAGCACGATGTCACGGCGCAGTCGATTGAAGAGAACGCCAAGATCATTGAGAAGACTGGCGAAGATGCGGCCGTGCTCCTGAAGAACGAAGGCGCTATCCTGCCGTTGAAAGCAGCCGATCTTGATTCTGTGGTTCTGATCGGACCCACCGCCTTGCAGGTGGATTCGATCGGCATCAACGGCGAGCGTTCTGTAGGTCTGCCCGAGCGGCAGGTTGGGCCGCTCGATGCGCTGAAGAAGATCACCGGCAACGCGAACGTCAAATTTGCAGTGGAAGACGACATGACGGGAACGCTGGTTCCTGCCTCGGTACTGAACCACGACGGCAAGCCGGGACTGGAACGCACCACTGCCGGCGCGACGCGGACCGATGCCGAGGTCAACTTTACAGGCGGCAATGCGCTTGCTCCGAATTCGACCGTCACGTGGAAGGGCACGCTTACCGCGCCTCATGCCGGGAACTACTGGATCTATTTACAGGCCATGGGGACAAACGCCAATATTTCGCTCGACGGCAAGCGCCTCGCCGGCACCGGGGTTTTTCAGGGCGGCGTGCATGGCGATATTCTGCAGGCCAACCAGGACAACGTGGTTCCTACCACCGATCACCTCGATAACGTTCGCCGCTCGATTGAGTTGAGCGAAGGGCCTCATGCCATCGAAATCAAAACCAGCCCCGACACCTCGAATTCGCCGGTGCAGGTGCGGCTGAACTGGTACACGCCTGAGCAGCGGAAGGCCGACCACGAGGCCGCCATCGCAGCCGCGAAGAGCGCCAAGGCGGCGGTTGTCTTTGTGTGGACGCGGCTTAATCCGGTCTTCGGGCTTCCTGGCGAGCAGAACAAGCTGGTCGAGGAGGTGGCTGCGGTTAACCCGAATACTGTGGTGGTCCTCAACACAAGCCAGCCCGTTGCGTTGCCGTGGGTGGATAAGGTCAAGGGCATCCTCGAAATGTGGTGGCCGGGCGACGAGGGCGGCTGGTCCACGGCCAACCTGCTTGCGGGCAAAACCAGCCCGGCGGGGCGTTTGCCTATCACCTGGGCGAAGCGGCTCGATGATTATGCTGCTACCGATCCCAAACATCCGGAGCGGTCGCACAAGGGGGTGGACGGCAAGACCACTTATAGCGAAGGCGTCAACGTGGGTTACCGCTGGTTCGACAAGGAAAAGATAGACCCGCTGTTTGCCTTCGGCCACGGCCTGAGTTACACCACTTTTGCTTACTCCGGCTTGAAGATTGACAAGGCTTCCGACGGCGGTCTGGACGTTCGGTGCCAAATCAAGAACACGGGCGGCGTGGAAAGCGACGAGGTCCCGCAGGTTTATCTCGGAGCACCGAACAAGATTCCGGCTGGTGTGGAGTTCCCGGTGCGTACTTTGGTTGCGTTCGATCGCATTCACCTGGCGGCGGGCGAGGCCAAAACTGTCACCCTGCATGTGGCTCCGCGCCAGTTGCAGTATTGGTCAACAAAGGACGGCAAGTGGGTGGCGGCGAGCGGCAAGCGCACGGTGAGTGTGGGCGGATCGTCGCGCTATCTGCCGGTGGAGCAGACGATCAACTAAGCCGGTTTTGGCTTGAGCGGTTCTGGTTGAAATGGAGTTCTGTGGTCTCCCACCCTTTCCGCAAAAGAGCGGAAAGGATGGGGCACCCAGAGTATATGTCAATTACGAGGCCAGCCCCAAGCCCACGAGGTTGGCGGCTGCAATGATGATGATCATCCCTATCCAAAGGATGCGAATGGGCCTGCTGCCGACATGTGCCCATTCCCCGAGCGCGAGGCCCACCAGCCCGCCGCATAGGACATAGATACTCATGTGCAGCATCCAGTTGACGTAGGACAGGTGCTGCGGAATATTCGCCGCGCCCCAGGCATAGAAGAAGAACTGGAGGTACCACATGATTCCGCCGGTTGCCGCCAGGGCTCCATTTTTAACGAGTGTTCCCGTGGGCTGCGCCAGGTCGGCTCTAAGTGAGAGCCTCTTCAGCGCGGCCAGCCGAATGAAGCAATAACTCAGATTCACGATTGCGCCGCCACCCATGATGAACACATAACTCGGCAGAGCAGCGTACAGCGGGTTTACCCCCAGGTGCAGCGCGGCGGCTTCCATCGGCTTTGCGGCGTCAATGGCAAAGGACATGCCCGAGGAAAACACGCCACACAAACCTGCCAGCAGCAAGCCGAGTTTCAAGTTGAATTCTCTTGCTTCGCCGCGCAGTTGTATCTCCTTCAGATGACCGGCATAGGACACGACCGCCACGCCAATGAGGGCTACCAGGACCCCGGCCATGGTTAACAGGCCGCCCCTGGTAGTAAACAGCAGCGCGGCCTCTCCGTGACGAATTGGAGGGATCAGAGTACCCACGACAAGCGTGACGCCGATTGCCACGCCGATGCCAAGGGACATACCGAGATACCGCATGGTAAGTCCGTAGCCCACGTTGCCGACTCCCCACATGGCTCCGAAGAGAGCCACGGGCCATAGCACCTGGGGGCCGAGGGATGCATAAAAGCCTGCAAAATCCCGAAGCAGTATGAGGCTTACGCCGATGGGCAGGAGAATCCACGAGAAGAAGCCGGCGATGGCCCACGTGGTTTCCCACGACCACTTTCTCACCTTCTCAATGGGCGCGTAGAACGAAGCAGCCGACGCAGCGCCAACGATGTGCCAGCCGATCCCAGCTATAAGTGCAGGCATTGTTCCTTCCCTTCCCAGGCTGCCTGCGCATCGATCATGCTGCCGGCAAAAGTGCTTAGCACTCCAGTTGTAGATGGTTCCTACGGGAGGAAGAAGACAAATGCCCGGGCTAAAGGCCGTGCAAATTCGCATCTTTTCCGGGGGTTAAAACCCCCGGCTCCCTCCGAATTCGGCGATCTCCAACTAATTCGGCGATCTACAACTGAAGTATTCGTCTCCTGTTAAAGCGTGACCACAAAGGTGTAGCTACCCGGGGCCAACTCGAACCCGGTTTGCCTATCGCGAGTTACCGCGTTTGCTAACTTGCTTTCAGGCAGCGGAACACCGGCGAGCTTGTACTTCGCAGCCTCATCGTGGCTCAGACTCAGCATGCCGGTAGTGTTGGCGGGAATGGTTACATGCCACACAGCCGTCGTGCCGTTCACTGTCCAGTCCGAATGAATTGGGCCGTAAGTAGAGGCATAGTCCAAGGAAATATGCCCAAGGCGCGCATCGAAGTTGGGATGCAGCATGACGGTATGGAAGCCCGCATCAAACGGCGTTGCATCAATGCCGGCGGCGTAACGATAGATCCAATCGGCCACTGCGCCATAGGCGTAATGGTTGTAGGAGTTCATGCTGGGGTCGTCCTTCATCTGGTCGCCGTTCCAGCGCTCCCACATGGTGGTTGCGCCGTGTTCCACAAGGTAGCCCCAGGAAGGATACCCGGTGTTGAGCAGGAGCTTGTAAGCCAGCTTGGCATTGCCGGCCTTGGTCAACTCCTCCAACAGATAAGGCGTGCCAAGAAAGCCTGTGCCCAGCAGGCCGTGGTTGGCTTCTATCTTTTCCGCAAGCTTTTTTGCGGCTGCGGGGCGCAATGCCTCGGGCAGCAGGTTCATGTGCAGCGCCAGCACATATCCGGCTTGCGTATCCCCGCCATTGCTTTTGGCATTTGGATTGTTGATCTCGCCGAAGGGGGAGGGGGTATTGTCGGCTCCGTCCACAAAGCCATCCGGATGCACAAACTGTTTCTGAAACGCTTGGCGGATTTTTACAAGCTGCCGCGCGTACTTCTCCTCGTCATTGGGGCGGCTGGCGGCGTGAGCCATTTGCTGCATGAGAGACACATCGTAGGCCCAGTATGCTGTCGCGATGAGCGTGTAATCCGTCTTTCCTTCGGGCGAGAGCCAATCTCCGAATGGAGTCCCGCTTTCGTTCTTCCACAGCCCATCCGGGTTCGCGGCTGCGATGGCATTCAGGTACTTTTCCATCGCCGCCCAGTTCTGTTCGATGATGCTTGTGTCGCCGGTCTGGAGCCACGACGTCCAGGGAATGACGACGCCGGCATCGCTCCAACCCGCGCCGGAACCCGACGAAGGCTGCGCGGTTCCCGGCGCATAAACGCCGTAGTACGGAGTGCCTGACTGTGTGCCGCGCATGTCCGTGGCAAACTTCCGCGAGAAGGCCGCCAGGTCCATGTTGTAGCTCGCCGCGCGCCAGAAGACCTGCGCATCGGCCATCCAGCCAAGCCGCTCGTCGCGCTGCGGGCAATCCGTGGGCACGCCTACAAAATTGGAGCGCTGACCCCACAGAATGTTGCTCCATAACTTGTTGATCATCTCGCTGCCGGTTTCGAGCTTGGCAGTAAAGGCCGCATCGGTGTGGAAGACGAGTGCAGTCACCGCGTCCTTGCCCGGTGCGGTCGGGAGCCCGGTCACCTCAACATAGCGGAAGCCATGGAAGGTGAATTGCGGCGTGAATTCTTCCACGCCTTTTCCATCGAGAATGAAATGATCCGTCGCTTTGGCGGTGCGCAAGTTGTCGGTATAGACGGTTCCATCCGCGTTCAAGATCTCCGCAAAGCGCAGGCGCACATCCGTGCCCGCCGGCCCTTGAACCCGCAGGCGTTCCACGCCGACCAGATTCTGCCCGAAGTCGTATACGTATGTGCCGGGCCTGGGTTGATTGAGCGTCTTGGGAAGCATGGTCCGCTCGACGCGAATAGGAGGATAGTCCTGCGCGCCGATTTCCAGCGGCTTGGGTTCAATCGCAATCGCGTTCTTCCAGTCCTTCGCTGAATAATTTGCGGTGTTCCAGCCGGGCAGTTTCAGCCGCGCGTCCTGGCTTTCGCCATCGTAGATTTCAGAATGGAGAATGTTCGTGGTGCCGGCCTGCCAATTGGCGTCGGAAACAACCCATTCCACATTGCCGTCTGCGTGCTCGATTCGCAATTGGGCACGCACCGCGGGCGGCGTGTCGCCGTAGTTGTTGGGCTGCTGGAACCATTCAAGCGGCGTCTGATACCATCCCGGCGCCAGCAACACGGCAATGGCATTCAGACCATTTGCAAGCTGCCTGGTCACGTCATAGGTTTGGTACTTCACCTGCTGGCGATAGTCGGTCCAGCCCGGCGCAAGCACATCGTCGCCCACACGTTTGCCGTTCAGGAAGATCTGATAAGCCCCAAGCGCCGTCGCATATAACCGTGCGGACTTTACCGGCGCGCCTAGAGTAAATGTGTGCCGCAGAGCTTTCACCGAGTCGGGAATCCACGGATGGCCAAGGGGCTTGGAATCGGGCCCTGGCTCCCCTGCCCATATCGCGGCGTTCTTCCACCCCGAGTCGTCGAACCCTGCCTCATGCCAGCCTGCCGCTGCATGAATCGCGGTCTTCCATCCCGTTCCGCTGGCAAAGGTTTCCGTGGTTCCATCCGTATACTCGACAAGCAGAGTTGCACTCAGCGGGGGTACATCTTGCTTTGCCATTCCGTTTGGGTTGGCTACATAATGAACGGCCTCGATGGCGATAATGTTCGCGCCGGCTTTCAACTTGCCGGTTGCCTCGGCACGCAGGTACTTCTTCCACGGCATCTGTTTGTAGGGCGGCAGCGGATCTGCTGCAAGCAACTGAGCGCCGTTGACCCAGGCAGAAACGGTGTCCTGCCCGGTGGCAAAGAGGGCGGCTTGGCGCACGGGCTTGGAAAGCTTCACCGTCTGCCGGTAGGCGATGCGCTGCTCCGGCGCCTTATCGGCGGCCAAAGCTTTTGCGTCCGGGCTGGTAATCCATGCGGCTTCAGCGTGGCGAACAGCAGATTCTCCCGCCGTTTCGAAGCCGATCCATTTAGCGCGCCACTCCTCCGGACGCCCGAGGCCCGTTTCCCACCAACTGATGGCGCTATCGGAATACGGCTTGCCCGCCGCGTCCCAAATCTTCACCCGCCAGAAGTAGCGCGTCTCGGGCTCGAGGGCAGGTCCGGCATAATGCACGTTCAGCGACTGGTCCGACTGGATGCGCCCGCTGTCGCAAAGGTCCGTCTTGCCCTGTTGCAGCAACTCTGGTCGCGAAGCCATGAGGACCTCGTAGGCCGTCTGCCTGGCGCCTCTCGCTGGATCCTTCAACTTCCATGAGAGCCGGGGAGAAGGGTCGTCGATGCCCAGCGGCTGCTTCATATCATTGACTCGCAGTTCGAACGGCCCTGTGAAGGCAGGCGGCGCCTGCGCCATCAACGCCATCGAAGCCGCTCCTAAAACCAGGCCGCAAACCATGCAGCGTATCGTTCCTATTGTCATGTCCTTGCTCGCCTTCAGACAGAATCTCAATCTCTCTCGAGGAGAGCCCGCGAGGGTTTTGTTTTGGGCTCAGAGCCACGAGAGAATCTACGTCGCAGTCGCCGCCTGACCGGTTCGGCTTCCTCAAATGAAATATTTTCCCAGAGGGATAACCTTATGCAAGCCGGGATGCCTTTGTCAAAATCGCATTTCTCTGTTCGCGAAGTGCTTGGCTTCTCAATTTTGCCGAGAGTAAAGTCCACTCGGCCCATTACACTTTCACCATGGCTTTGCGTCTCTATGCCGCCACCACAAACGAGGGTAAGTTGCGCGATTTTCGGGTCGCCGCAGAGGCCCATTCGCTGGCCATTTATCCACTTCCGGGCATGAAGGACATTGCGGCCCCCGAGGAGGACGGCAAGACCTTTCAGGCCAACGCCACTTCGAAGGCCATCTACTATTCCACTTTCGCCCCCGGTGAAATGGTAATTGCCGACGATTCCGGCCTGGAAGTCGATGCTCTCGACGGCGCTCCGGGTGTTCGCTCGGCGCGTTTTGCCGCCGACTCGGGCCTGGTCGACTCACCCGATGCCAACGACAACACGGATGTGTGGAACAACATGATTCTGATGCAACGGATGGCCGCCGTGCCCGCGGCCCAGCGCACGGCGCGCTACTGCTGTGTGCTTGTTGCCGCCCGGGACGGCGTTGCATTTCATACCGCGCACGGCACCGTCGAAGGCCTCATTCTCGAATCCCCGCGAGGCACAGGCGGTTTTGGCTACGACCCCCTGTTTTACCTACCCCCGCTGGAGAAGACGATGGCCGAACTGGATCTTGAAGCCAAGCATAAGCTGAGCCATCGCGGCCGGGCCATTGCGGCGCTTTTGCCAATGCTGCTTGCGTGATCTCCCGGGAATTTATTCCGGAAGATGAAACCCCACGAAGGGGGTGGGTTGACGGTTATGCTGTCGGAATCGAATAATGCATTGGTAACTAGCAAACATTTATTCCCCGTCCTCCAACTCGAAGCGATTCGACCTGCTGCCTTTAGGAGCCACCATCACCATGGCAACCGCTGAACATCCCGCCCGGCCGACTGTGAGCCGTGGCGTCCAGCCGCTACGCGCCGGCCAGGGGTCCTCTTTTTTCTGGCACAAACTGCATTCACTTGTGGGCATCGTACCTATCGGCGCATTCCTGCTGGAACACCTGCTCTCGAACTTCGAGGCTCTGAAGGGGCCTGCTGCTTACGGAGCGCAGGTGAAGTTTCTCAATTCCCTGCCCCTGGTTCGCGTGCTGGAGTGGGTCTTCATCTTTCTGCCCCTCCTCTATCACGGCTTTTATGGCGTCTACATCTGGCTTCGCGGCAAATCGAATGTTGTCTATTATCCATGGGCCGGCAACTGGATGTATGTGGCCCAGCGCTACACCGGACTGGTTGCCCTGCTCTACATCGGGCAGCATGTTCTGCGCCAGCGCTTCATGGGGGTCAGCCTCCCGGAGCATCCGTATGCGGCCTTTGCCAAGGTGCAGCAGGAGTTGGCCAACCCGTGGATGCTGGCGGTTTACGTGATCGCCATGATCGCCGTGTGCTGGCACTTTGCCTACGGCGTGTGGCTCTTCGCGGCGAAATGGGGCATCACTCCCGGCGCAACCGCGCGCAAGCGGTTTGGCTATGTCTGCGCTGTGCTGGGGGTCATTCTGCTGGTGATGGGCCTGGCTAGCATTTGGGCATTCGTGGGGCCGAATTTCCCGAATGCGCCAAGCGACCTGCCCGCAGCCGTATCTCTTCTGGTTGCCCCGGCAACCCTATTGAATTAAGCGCCGAGGCTCATTGCCGAAAGGAACGAGGGTTATTTCATGGCAGCACCCAGAATCATTGTGGTTGGCGGAGGTTTGGCCGGCTTGGCAGCGGTCATCAAGATTGCCGAAGCGGGTGGGACGGTTGATCTTTTTTCCATCGTCCCGGTAAAGCGGTCGCATTCAGTTTGTGCCCAGGGCGGCATTAACGCGGCAAAGAACCTGAAGGGCGAGGGCGACACAACCGACAAGCACTTCGACGACACCATTTACGGCGGCGACTTCCTGGCCAATCAAACACCGGTGAAGGCCATGTGCGAGGCCGCGCCGGGGATTATCGACCTGCTGGATCGCATGGGCGTGCCCTTCAATCGCACTCCCGAGGGTCTGCTCGACTTTCGCCGTTTCGGCGGCACGCTCTACAACCGCACCGCTTTTGCCGGCGCCACAACAGGGCAGCAGTTGCTGTATGCGCTCGATGAACAGGTCCGCCGCCACGAGGCCGACGGCAAGGTGAAGAAGTACGAGGGCTGGGAATTTCTCTCGGCCGTTCTCGACTCCAAGGGCGTAGCCCGCGGCATCACGGCCCTCAACCTGCGCTCGATGGAACTGAGTTCCTTCCCCGCCGACGCCATTATCCTGGCCACCGGCGGCATCGGGGCTATCTTCGGCAAAAGCACCAACTCGGTGGTCTGCACAGGCTCCGCCCAGTCGGCCATCTTCCAGCAAGGCGCATATTACGCCAATGGCGAGTTTGTGCAGGTACACCCCACCACCATTCCGGGCGAAGACAAGCTGCGGCTCATGTCGGAATCGGCCCGCGGCGAGGGCGGCCGCGTATGGGTGCCTCGCAAGGCCGGCGACCCGAGACCGTTCAAGCAGATTCCAGAATCGGAGCGGTTCTATTTTCTTGAGGAGTGGTACCCCAAGTACGGCAACCTTGTTCCTCGCGATGTGGCCACCCGCGCCATTCATAAGGTGGTTTACCAGGAAGGCCTGGGCCTGGACGGGCAGCCGATGGTTTACCTCGACCTCACTCATATCGATCGAGAGACCCTCAACCGCAAGCTGGAGGGGATTCTCGAGATCTACGAAAAGTTTGTCGGCGACGATCCACGCGAAGTGCCGATGAAGATATTCCCCGGCATGCATTACACCATGGGCGGCTTGTGGGTTGACTTTAGCCAGATGACGAACATTCCCGGCATCTTTGCCGCCGGCGAGTGCGAGTACCAATACCACGGCGCGAACCGGCTGGGCGCCAACTCACTGGTGAGTTGCATCTTCGGCGGCTTCCAGGCGGGACCGAATGCGATGTTGTATGCGAAGAATCTGGGCCCTGTGGAAGGCGACGGCGGCCACCCGGCCGAGATCGCGCGGCAGGCCGAGATCAATGGCAAACTGCTCAAGAACGAAGGGACTGAAAATCCGTTCAAGCTGTGGCGCGAGTTGGGCCAGGCCATGACCGAGCACGCGACCGTGATCCGGTTCAACAAGGGCCTGAAGCAGGCTGACGAAAAGGTTGTGGAACTGATCGACCGCTTCAAGAATGTGAACCTGAGCGACCGCAGCCAGTGGGCCAATACCAGCTTTGCCTTTACCCGGCAGTTGAAAAATATGCTTGAGCTTTCCCGCGTCGTGACGCAGGGAGCGCTGCTGCGCGACGAATCCCGCGGAGCGCACTACAAGCCGGACTTTCCCGACCGCAACGACGAGAGGTTTCTCAAGACCACCAAGGCGAGTTTCACGGGCGAACCCGACGGGCCGCGCTTCGAGTACGAAGAAGTCGATGTGCAATACATCAAGCCGCGCCCGCGCCGTTACGACGCAACCAAATAAGCAAAGGGAGACTCGCCTCATGGCAACGAAGACAGTATCACTTGAAATCAAGCGCCAGGCCAGCCCCGATGCTCCCGTGGTGTGGGAGAAGTTTGAGCTGCCGTGGCGGCCGGGCATGAATGTGATCTCGGCGATGATGGAGATCGCGGCCAACCCGGTGACTGCCGATGGCGTCGACACGACGCCGATCACTTACGACTCGAATTGCCTGGAGGAGATCTGCGGGTCCTGTGCAATGAGGATCAACGGCAAGGCGCGGATGGCGTGCTCAGCACTGGTCGACAATCTGGAGCAGCCGATTCGCGTGGAGCCGCTGTCGAAGTTTCCGCTGGTTCGCGATCTGCAGGTGGATCGATCGGTTCTTTTTGAAAACCTCATGGCCGTGAAGGCCTGGGTGCCGGTGGATGGGACCTATGACCTGGGCTCCGGGCCGCGGGTCTTCCCGCAGCAGCAGGAAGCCAGCTACCCGCTGTCGAACTGCATCAGTTGCTGCTGCTGTATGGAAGTATGCCCGCAGTTCAACGACGACACGGGTTTCGTGGGCGCGGCCACCATCGCCCAGGTCAAACTCTTCAATAGCCATCCCACGGGCAAGGTGTTCAAGGAAGAGCGGCTGCGGGCGCTGGCCGGGGACGGCGGCATCCAGGAGTGCGGCT
>PLZC01000431.1 GCA_003151985.1 Acidobacteriaceae bacterium | reverse complement strand
TTCGGCATTCTGGCCACGCTGGTGGCATGCACTCTGCTTTACAGCGCGGTAGCCATTGTGCTCAGCGGAATTGTGCCCTGGCAATCGGTCATGGGCGATGCGGCGCCGGTAGTGAATGCGCTGAAGAGGCTGTCGCTTCTGCCGGGCGGGGCCAACCTGTCCTGGGTGCGGCTCTTTGTACTCATCGGCGCCATGCTGGGCATGATCTCGTCGATTCTGGTCTTCCAGCTTGGCCAGGCGCGGGTGTGGTTCGCTATGTCGCGCGATGGGCTGCTGCCAAAAGTCTTTAGCCGCATTCACCCCAAGTTCCGCACCCCGGCCGTGGCCACGTGGGTTGCTGGCTTCGTGGTGGGCGTTCCCGCGGGTCTGCTGGATATCGGAACGGTTTCAAATCTGTCGAACATCGGCACGCTGTTCGCGTTCGTCCTGGTCTCGATTGCCGTTCTTATCCTGCGTTATCGCGAGCCGGAGCGGCGGCGCAGCTTCAGGGTTCCGTTGGGACCGGTCTTTCCGACCTTGAGCATCATTTTTTGCGTCGTGCTGATGATGGGCCTGGAAGTCATGACCTGGATGGCTTTCTTCGCGTGGCTGGTGACCGGCTTGCTGATCTACTTCTTCTATAGCCGCCATCGGTCGGAGTTCGCGGGGCTTCGGTAGTGAACACGGATATCGCAGATTTCATCCGTCGCCTGCCCAAGGCCGAGTTGCATTTGCATCTCGAAGGGACGATCACGCCCGCAACCCTGGTCGAGCTCAGCGCCCGCCAGGATCGGCAACCGATGACTCTGGCTGAAGCGGAGTCCCTCTACCGCTTCGACGACTTCACCGGCTTTATCGAAGGCTTCAAGGCCGTCACGCGCCGCCTCATCGATCCGGAAGATTACGAACTGGTTGCCTGGCGGATGATGGAGCGGCTGGCCGCGCAGGGCGTGGTTCACGCCGAGGTCTACATCTCGGTAGGCGTCATTTACATGTGGCGCAACTTCGATCCCCGCGCGCTGGAACCCATCTTTGCGGACCTGGAACGTGCCCGGGAGAGGGCCGAACGCGAGCTGGGACTTTCGCTCTATTGGATCTTCGACGCGGTGCGCCACTTCACGGTCGAGGAGGCTGCGCGCGTCTTTCGCAAAGCTGCCAAAATGCGGGCAGTCCACCCTTCGATTGTCGGCATTGGCCTCGGCGGCGATGAGCGGCGCACCGGCTCGGAACCTTTCCGCGCGCTCTATGGAAGGGCCATGAACGCCGGCCTGCGGCTCACCAACCACGCGGGTGAAACCACCGGCCCCGAGGCCATTTGGGAGGCGCTCGGAATCGGCTCGGA
The DNA here is from genome assembly GCA_003151985.1 of Acidobacteriaceae bacterium. GTDB lineage: Bacteria > Acidobacteriota > Terriglobia > Terriglobales > Acidobacteriaceae > Telmatobacter. The sequence continues at coordinate 14,384 of PLZC01000431.1, read as the reverse complement.
GCGCATCGGGCACGCATTGTCGGCAATCCAGGATGCGAAACTCCTCGAGGAGCTGAAGACGCGCGGCATACCGCTCGAGCTGAACCCGACCTCCAACGTGCGCACCGGGGTTTGCCCCTCCTTTGCCGAGCATCCGCTGCGTCGCTACTTCGATCTTGGTTTGCTGGTAACTCTCAACTCCGACGACCCGGCCTTCTTCGGCTCGGACCTGCTCAATGAATACCTGCTGGCACATACCACGCAGGGATTCACGCGCGAGGAGTTGCGCCAGCTGGCGAGGAATTCGTTCCGCGCCAGCTTCCTTCCCGATTCCGCAAAGAGCGCGTGGCTGGCCCGAATCGACTCAACGGAGTAAACAATTCACGCCGTTGTCACGCCTCCAGGGCAACCCGCGAAGCAGAATTGGGCTATCATAATAATCAGGAGACCAAAATGTGCGCCGAGCCCGAACCCCTGGAACCGATCGAAGTTACACCCGCAGATGAAAACAAGGAAAAGACCGTCCTGCGTGTGATGACCTGGTTCTCGATGGGAATGGCCGTGGCGGCAGTGGGCATCTTTGTAGGCCGCGAGATCTTCAGCCGCTACAAGTTCAAGCGCCGCACCCCCTACGATTTTTATGCCAATGCCGATGAAGGCCACTTCAGCGAGTACGGCGTAGGGATTTAGCCCGCTCGGAACTCCAAGTCAAAAATGCAGAATGCCGCCGCCAGGCGGCATTCTGCATTCTGTACCCGCTTTTCAACCTCTCCCCACAGCCGCCCCTGCGTTACCCTTAGACCTTATGGGGCGGATCCGCGTACTTCCCGACCAGGTTGNNGATCGCTGCCGGCGAGGTGGTGGACCGGCCCGCATCGGTCGTGAAGGAGCTCCTGGAAAACGCCCTCGACGCGGGCGCCAAGCGCATCCGGGTCGAGGTGGAAGCGGGTGGACGGCGGCTCATCCGCGTGGCCGACGACGGGCAGGGGATGAACCGCGACGATGCCCTGCTGGCATTCGAGCGCCATGCAACCTCGAAGCTCCGCACCGCCGACGACCTGCTCTCGATCGCCACGCTGGGTTTTCGCGGCGAGGCGTTGCCATCTATCACCTCCGTGGCCCGGGTGACGCTGGATACTTGTCCAGATACCGCCGCCGGGGAAGATGCCGTCGGTACCCACATCGAGATCGCAGGCGGGAAGATTCTGCACGTCGAGGATGCAGCGCTGGCTCGGGGAACCACTATTTCGGTTGCCGACCTCTTCTTCAACACCCCGGCCCGGCGCAAGTTTTTGCGTGCCGAGTCGACGGAACTGGCCCACGTGACCGCGCTGGTGACGCATTATGCGCTGGCTCATCCCGAGAAGCACTTCGAGCTGTTGTCTGCCACGCATACCATCGTTTCTGCGCCACCTGTGACCCGCACCGCCGAGAGGATCTACCAGATTTTCGGCAAGGACACGCTTGCGCAACTTCTGCCGGTGGCCGCGGAGACCCCGCTAGCGCACGGCGGGCTGCCGGAGCCGCCACCCTGGAAGAAAGATCCGGACCAGCCGGCCCGCGATCCTGGGCACCTGCGGCTCAGCGGTTTCTATTCCAAACCGGAGCTACAGAAGCTCAACCGGAACTCCATTTATATCTTTGTAAACAAGCGGCTTATACGCGACCGGCTGCTGATGCACGCCATCACCGAAGCCTATCGCAATGTCATTCCGCCTACCAGCTTTCCTGTGGTGCTGGCCTTCCTGGAGATGCCGCCCGAAGAGGTGGATGTGAACGTCCATCCGGCCAAAACCGAGGTACGGTTCCGGCAAAGCAGCCTGGTGCATGACTTTGTCCGGGACAGTCTGCGGACGGCGCTGATGAAGGCGCGGCCCTCTGCCGGATTCCTTGCCGCGCTGGACAACTCGCCCGCCGCGAGCCCCTCGCTCATGCCGCCGGGTGTCTCACCATTGCCCGGCTCTCCGGATTCAGACCGATTCCCGCCCTTGCCGGATTCCGATCCCGGCGCGTTTCAAAGCGCCTCGGGGGCCGAGCCATTCCAGTTGACGCCGCGAATTCCCGCACCCGTTCCCGGCAACCTCCCCTTCGACGCGCGAGGCTTTGGGGCGGTGAGGGGCGGTTGGGGGGATCGGCAGGCATGGGGCGAGGCTGCGGCGGCGCTTTTCCAGCAGGCGACTCCAATTCCCTCTGAGGGGTGCTCTCCGAATCACTCGAACGGCCCCGTCCTGGCTGCGGACCCGATTGCGGAAACGGCCCGGGTGGAGGCGGAACAGGCGGCGGCTAACTTGAATCACCTTGGGTCGCTGCGGCCGCTGGCGCAGTTGCGCGACTCGTTTATTTTGGCTTCCGGCAGCGATGGATTGTGGATAATCGACCAGCACGTGGCCCACGAAAGAATTCTTTTTGAAAAAATTCTCAGGGACCGCCAGGTGGAACAAGTGCAACGGCAGAGGTTACTAATGCCCCTCCTGGTGGAACTAAAGGCATCGCAGATGGTGGTGTTCGCGCGCATTTCCGAAGAACTGGAACGCAACGGGTTCGAGGTGGAACCCTTTGGCCCACAGACACTTGCGGTGAAAGCAGCCCCGGTGGGCCTGGAAGGAATGGCCTTGGAGCGGATGTTGGGCGAGGTAATTGATCAAAGCAGCGCCGATTCCGATGAACAACAACGGAATGAGGACCTTACCGCGCTGAGAACGCGAATCGCCGCTTCTATCGCCTGTCATTCCGCAATCAAGGTCAATACTGCACTTGACCCGACAAGAATGGAATGGTTACTGTTGGAATTGGCAAAAACAAGTCATCCGACTAGTTGCCCGCATGGACGTCCAATAGCTTTGCTGTATTCTTGGAAGGAGATCCAGCGGGCCTTTCACCGTATCTAGCAACATCGGAAGGTGGCAACCGTCCCCTCAGGGGAGAGGGTTAGCCCGGCGCAAATAGCAAGACCAGCGAATGCGCTTCCCGAAGCCGCAATACTTAGTCGACGTGACCATTTGAGGGAGCGGCGACCTTTTGGACAGGCCTACACAAGACGCATTAATTCTGGTTTTGCCGTACTTGAGCCTGGAAGTGAGGTTTTTCTTTGACAGCAGAGCAATTGGAAGCATCGCGCGCCGAAAGGATGCGCCAGGACGGAAACGGGACACTCACATTTGAGGACGCCCGGACCTGGATCGAGGAGACTGGTTTTTGTCTTTTTCTCCCCAAGCGGCAGTATTCCATCTCCATAGCGCCTTCGTTTGTTGAGGCCGTTGCCGGAGAGCGGAACGCCAATCCCGACCCAAAACATATTGCACTAGCGGAGGAGCTACTTGTGCGCCTGGAGGCGGACAGCATTGCGGTCCGACTGAACCTGCTTGGCCAGGTGGGCGAGCAGCCCGACTTTGTGGTGGCGGCCTGGGTTTTGCCCTATGTGTATGCGCTGAGGGGCGATCGCGACTGGCGCCGCAGCCCGCAACTTACGGGCTCCCGCCAGGTTTCGCAACTGGCTGTCCAAGCCTACAAGCAGTTGGAACTGGGCGACACCAACGTTCCCAAGCTGACCCATGCCCTGGGCCGCGAGGTAACCGAGGGTGCTGTGCTGCGCGCCATTACCGAGCTTTGGCAGCAGCTTCGCATCATTCCGGTTGTCTCCGCGCCGGGCAAGCCCGCCGAGTGGCAGCTCTTGCGGCTGCGGTTCCAAAAGGCGATTGCTGAAGGCGCCTCGACTTCGCAGGTCACGGCGATTTCTGTACTCGCTTCAATTTATCTGCAGGCCGTGATTGCCGCCAGCATGGAAGAGGTCGAGCTCTTTTTGGCTCCGCTCACAGCGCGCAGCAAGGTGCGTGAGGTCCTTCGCGGGCTTGTGGCTACGCGGCAGGTTCACACGCTTTCCTTGGGCCACGCACCGCAATACTATGTGGCTGGAACGTTGCCGGAATTTGCTGAGCCGGCCTTGACCGTGTATACCAGTTCGTCCATGCCGGCATCCGCATACTTCATGCAATCCTTCGAGCGCGATGAGGATGTGACGCAGCCATTGGCTCTCCACGCGGCAGCGGAAGCGACACCCACCGCGCCGGCCGCCCGCAAAACAGCCGACTCCCGCGACTCCCATGTCGCCAGAACCCCTGCGGCGCGCAAGCCCGCGGGACCAGGAAAACTCGCAGCGGCGCGGCCTCATTTCAGTCGTCCGGCCACGCTGTCTCGCGATCGCAAGCCGGCGCAAACCTCCTCGAGCAACCGGCCTGCCCGGCGCGCAGCATCGGACTCCCGGCCCGCGGGAACGCATGCGGGAAACGGCACTCGTCCAGCTCCTGCAGGAACGCGCTGGAGCGCAGGCGCGGCCAAGAGCAGCAACGGTGCCCATAACGGGAATGACGCCCACGCCGGAAATGGCACAAGCAATGGAGCCCGGTCCAACGGCAACAGTGGCGCCCATAACGGGAACGGCGCCCACGCCGGAAATGGCACAAGCAATGGAGCCCGGTCCAACGGCAGCAGCGGCGCTCACGCAGGCCGCCCGGCCAATGGCTCAAGAACGGCAAAATCCGCCGCTCCGGCATGGACCCAGCGCAACGGCCACTCCAACGGCGCAGCCAAGCCGGCAAGCAAGGCAGTCGGAGCCACCCGCAACGGAAGCAGCCGCAAACCCACGCTTACCGCCGGCACCAAGGCTGGGAACAGCAAGCAGTTTGGCTTTACAGCACAGCCAGGCAAGGGGACCAAAAAGCGCGGATGAGCAAGGATGAAGGGTCCCTGCGGTTGGAAGATCAGGGCAGGAAATTGATTGTCGCGATTGACGGACCCGCCGGCGCGGGCAAGAGTACCATCGCCCGCCACCTGGCTCAGCATTTTGGTCTGTTGAACCTTGAAACCGGCGCCATGTATAGGGCTTTCGCTCTGAAGGCCCTGCGCGCCGGTTTGCCGCTGAACCAGAGTGCTGCCCTTGAAAAACTGGCTGCGGAAACCACCCTCCGCCTCGAGCCCGGCGAAGAGAACAACTGCGTCTTGCTTGACGACGAGGACGTGACGGGGCTGATCCGCAGTCAGATGGTCACCGATGGAGCTTCAAAGGTGAGCGTTTTCCCCGCGATCCGCGCCTGGATGGTGCGCATGCAGCAGGAATTGGGCGCTTCCGGCGGCGTGGTCATGGAAGGACGCGACATCGGGACCGTGGTATTTCCCCATGCCGAGGTCAAGATCTTTCTCGATGCTGCCCCCGAGGTGCGAGGCATGCGGCGCTTTGACCAGATTGTTCCCAAGACCTCAGTGCAGCCCGAGGAAGTAATCCGCGACCTGCGCGAGCGCGACCTGCGGGACCGCAACCGCGCCGATTCCCCGCTGAAGCCCGCACCTGATTCCGTGCTCCTGGATTCGACTCACATGACTCTCGAGGAAACGGTAGCGGCAGCCGAGAGCATTGTTGCCGCAAAGCTCCACCAGCCCGCCTATCGTTCGTAAAGCCCGCCTTCCGTTCGTAAATAGAGGGAGACTCATATTTTCCTCTGGCACGATATCGACCTTCGCCCGCCAAATGAACTGTCATCCTGAGCCGCCGCGAAGGATCTGCGTTTGCTTTTGGGACATCCAAGTGGCGTTACGTCCGCATCGGCCACCATCCAACCGGAATTCCAACTTCAAGCTAATCAAGTTGGGCCATTCGGACGAGTCGACGAGCAGATCACAGCAAAGTCGCGTCGTTGCCTATATTGCAGAGGTAGTATCTGTGCTTTGGAAAGTGGGTCCCGTGAGGCAATTTCTTCAAAATCTTCGTTATGCATGGCGTGGCTTGTGGAAGAACGCGGGGCACACCTCAATCATCCTTTTCACAATCGCATTGGGTATCGGCGCCAACACCGCAATTTTCACAGTCGATTACGCGACGCTGCTGGCGCCCCCACCCTATCCTCAGCCCGACCGGCTGGTCACAGTCTGGACACGGGGCGGCCCCAGCCACGATAACCCTTCTCCCGAGAATTTCATCGACTGGAAAAGGCAGGGCCGGGCATTCCAGGACCTCAGCGCCTTTGCCGGAGGCACGTTCGACATTGCCGAAACAAACGAGCCACAAAACATCTGGGGTATGCGAGTTTCCGCAAATTACTATCGCACGCTCGGCAGTTCCTTCTTCCTCGGGCGTGATTTCTTGCAGGACGAGGACCACGAAGGGAAAAACCATGTCGTTATCCTCACGCACAGGCTCTGGAGCCAACTCGGAGCTGATCCCAAGCTGGTCGGCGGCACAATGCGCGTGGGCGGAGAACCTTACACGGTAGTAGGTGTTCTCCAGCCTGGCATCGCGGACCGCGACATCTTTCAGATGGCTTTACCTCTGGTCTTTACACAGGAGGAGTTGCACGATGGTTCCGACCCATTGGTGGTCGTTGGAAGACTCAGGCCTGGCGTCACCATGATGCAGGCGCAAGAAGATATGGATGCAGTGACAGCACATCTCAGCGAAAGCAGTTCAAAGAGTAGACAGGCCAAGGGTGCAAGCGTCAGGCCGCTTAGAGAATTTATGTTTTCCATGTCTAGCGATGGGAAGCAGGCAATGTGGTTGCTGCTTGGAGCAGTAGGTTTTGTTCTTCTGATTGCATGCGTCAATGTTGCGAATCTCCTGCTTGCAAAGGGCATGGCTCGGCAGAAAGAGATGGCCGTGCGCGGAGCCCTCGGAGCGACTCGGAGAGCGATCTTTACACAGATGATCATGGAGAGCTTATTGCTTGCAATCACAGGCGGAGTGCTGGGGATCGGCCTGGGTTATTCAATGCTTCGTGCTCTCCTGGCAGCTATGCCCCGGTTCACGCTTCCATGGGCGACAGACGTGCGATTGAACCTTCCTGTTCTGTTGTTTACTCTGTTGGCCACCGCATTCTCTGGTCTGCTCTTTGGTTGCATCCCAGCCTGGTTCGCCTCACGAACCGCTCCGGGTGAAGCCCTCAAGCATGGGGGTCATGCTGGTTTTGGTGTAGGGCGACATCGGCTGCAAAGATTGCTGGTGATTACTGAGTTATCGATAGCGTTGTCACTGATCGCGGGGGCCGGTCTTGCTGTTCACAGCTTCCTGAACCTTTGGCAGGTCGATATGGGCGTACGCACGGATCATGTTCTAACGTTCTACCTCGGCATTCCAAAAACGCAGTCCCAGGAGCCGGAAAAGATTGCTGCATATTACAGACAAATGCTGTCGACCATCCATTCGCTCCCTGGAGTTTCCTCCGCTTCTGCACAGACAAGGACACCCCTCTTTCCACCTCGTATGACACCGTTTGCGATTGCTGGGGTAACTGCTCCCGATAGCGATTCTTCGAAGTGGCCCAAGGCAGGCATCGGAGCGATTACACCGGACTATTTCAAGACCTTTGGCATTCGTCTCATGAATGGTCGCGCTTTCAATGAACAAGATTCAACTTCCAGCGTCAGAGTTGCAGAAGTCAACCAAACGTTCGTTCGAAGGTTCTTGAACGGAGCCGATCCACTGCGACAACACGTTTGGCTGCAGCAGTCACTGTCCGGCGACGCGAAGCCTGCGTCGCCCGTCGAATGGCAAGTCGTCGGCGTCTATCACGACGTATTGAGTAAATCCATGCGCGACCATCCTCCGGAGATTGAGATTCCTCTCGGGCAAAGCCCGTCCCCTGGGCTGGTAATCGCAGTTCGCACTGTGGGAGACCCAGACCAGATGCTCAGAAGTATTACGGCAGCGGTCCATTCTGTCTCTCCTGCCGTCACCGTGGCACAACCGCGCACGATGGAACAAATACGGAACCAGGTGCTGAGTTCCGACCGATTCTCAATGATTCTCTTCCTCAGCTTTGGAACAGTGGCTCTTCTCTTGGCCATACTTGGTGTCTACGGTGTGATGTCTTTTTCCGTTGCCGAACGAACGCGCGAGATCGCATTACGTATGGCACTCGGCGCCAACCGTGCGCATCTCGTTGCTTGGTTTGTGAAACAGGGTGTTTCATTGGCGATCACCGGGCTAGGTTTAGGCCTGGTCGGTGCCTACCTTGTCGACCAAGGAATGCGAAGCATGTTGTTTGGTGAGGGAGCGATTGATTTTGGCGTTCTGGGAACGGTGGTCTCCTTACTTTTGCTCGCAACTCTGACGGCTTGCCTCGTTCCAGCCCGTCGCGCCGCATCGGTTGAGCCTATGCAGGCACTAAAGGCGGAATGAACAAGGCTGGCCCACATTGTCGGAGTCGTGAAGAATAAGCTGAGTCCAAGTCACTCGATGAACTTTGCCGATCGATTCATCAAGAGCAGATAGCTCCTGGAAAGTCGGCTCATGACAAGGTTTTCCGAGGGCTCGTCAGCACTCCAGATGTGTGACCGCCAAAGCGGAAACGTCGAAGAACAACCGCAGATCCTTCGCTGCGCTTCAGGATGACAGCGCCGAAGAGGGGGTATGATCCACCCACGCCCCGCGCAGATGCGGTAGGCTCATACATGTATGGAAATCACCTGCAATCGCTGCCACCAGACGGTTCTGGAAGAGAACAGCTACTGTCCGGCCTGCGGCTTGCCTCAACTGATGTACACAGCAGAGGGAGCCCCCGAGCAGGCCAACCCGGAGCGAGCGGACCAGCCAGTTCGGGACGCCAGCGAGGTGAACTGGAAGAAGGCCCTCCAAGTGGCGTTGATGCTGGCCATCCCCACGGGGCTGCTCTGCTCGTTGCTTTCTCCTTTGGGGATTCTGATTCTGCCGTTGATGTTTGCGGCCGGGGCGTGGGTGGTGGTGCTGTATGTGCGCAGCCAGCGGCCGGCTTGGATCACGAGCGGGGCAGGCGCCCGCATTGGTTTGGTCACCGGAGTTCTTGGTGGTTGGACCGCCGCCGCAGCTACGGCATTCGCCTTGTTTGCCATGCGCTTCGTCTTCCATCAGGGCGCGGCCATCGACGATTTCTGGCAGAACAAAGTGGTGCTGGCGTCGGTGCAGCAGTGGACCACGATGGGAGTGGACGCCCAAACCATACTTGTTATGAAAACCTGGCTGCTTTCTCCCACGGGGCGTGGCGGCTGGGCGCTCGGGGCTCTCTCCTTTCTTATTGCCGGGCTGCTCATCTTTGCCGTTGCCGGGGGCGCCGTGGGAGCGCGGGTGCTGGCCCGGACGCGCAGGCCGGAGATCTAGGTTTTTGTTCCATTTCCACATATTGCACCGGACGGAACTTGCCCCGGAGCGGCACTCCCTCGTATCATCCTGCGAGAGCAAAGCAGCACAGAGAACACATATGAGCGAAGCCCAAAACAAACCTACCCTGCGCGTCAAAGGCAGGCTGATGTCGGCCTCGGAGATCGAGCGCACGCTGGTGCGGCTGGCTCACCAGATTGTGGAGAAGAGCAACGGCAGCGAAGGCCTGGCCCTGGTGGGCATCAAGCGCCGCGGCGTTCCGCTTGCGGAGCGTCTGGGCAAGCTGATCTCCGGCATCGAGAAGCACCCGGTTGAAACGGGCATGCTGGACATCCAGTTTTACCGCGACGATTTGACTACGGCAGATGTTCGTCCTGTAGTGACCCCGGGGGCCATCGGCGTCGATATTAACGGCCGCGATGTGGTCCTCTGTGACGATGTGCTTTATACCGGCCGCACGGTGCGCGCCGCGCTGGATGCGCTGTTTGACCATGGCCGTCCGCGCCGTGTGCAACTTGCGGTGCTCATCGACCGCGGTCATCGCGAACTGCCCATCGAGGCCACTTACGTAGGCAAGCATGTGCCCACCAGCAGCCGTGAAATCATTGAAGTGAAGTTTACTGAAGTCGACCGCGACGAGCAGGTGCTGCTGGTCGAGCGAGTGGACTAGACTTTCCCCGGCGCGCATTTCCGCACGCCAGACGCCGCGGCCGGTACGCTGCGGCAATCACACTGAACCGGAACGGAGCCCGGTGCTCCCGTAAAGAGTTGTATGAATCCAGCCGCAACATCCGTACGCCGCCAGCTTCAAACGCCGCCTGTCCCCGCTTCGCAATTTCCTTTCAATCCTGGCTCGCTGCTCTCCATCATGGACTTGGGCCTTGCCGCACTGAGCCGGCTTCTTTCCCGCGCTACCGCCCTTGAGAGCATGGATCCTCTGCTGCGGGATCGGCTTTTGGCCAAGCGGCGGGTGGCGTTGTTGTTTTATGAGTCGTCAACGCGCACCCGCACCAGCTTTGAATTGGCCGCCAAAGGCCTGGGCGCGGACACTACGCTGGTTTCCAGCCTCTCGTCGAGTATTGAAAAAGGCGAGTCCCTGAAAGACACCGGCCTCACCCTGCGCGCGCTGGGGGCCGAAGCCATTATTCTGCGCCACGCATCTTCTGGAGCGGCCTGGCTGCTCGAGTCGGAGACCCGCCTGCCGGTGCTGAACGCCGGCGATGGCATGCACGAGCATCCCACCCAGGCGCTGCTCGATCTGCGCACGATTCTGGCGCACCTCCGGCCGGGGATCGAGGCGATAGACGCCGAAACGCTGGCCGGTGTCACGGTCTCGATTGTGGGTGACATTCTGCACAGCCGCGTGGCCCGCTCCAACATGCTTCTGCTCCCCAGGCTGGGGGCCCGTGTGCTGCTTTGCGGCCCTAAGGAGCTGCTGCCGGAATTGGCGGCGGGCCCGGGCGTAATCATCGAGCGGGACTTCGAGCAAGCCCTTCGCCAATCGCAGGCGGTGATGATGTTGCGCATCCAGGCCGAGCGGCTGGCCGGAACGCAATTGGATCTCGACGAGTACAAGGCGAGCTATCAGCTCACAGGCCAACGGCTCGCAGCCCACGCGCCCCTCGCCGTGGTGCTGCACCCGGGGCCCATTATTCGCGGCCTGGAACTCACGGCCGGCGTAGCCGACGGTCCGCAGTCGGCAATTCTGGAACAGGTGAAAAACGGCGTGGCGATTCGCATGGCGGTGGTAGAGCGGGCATTGACGGCGGCAGAGCAAGGAGGCCGCGCATGACGGCTCTGGTAATTCGTGGCGGCCACCTGTTAGACCCGGCCGCCGGTGTGGACGGGCTCAAGGATCTTCTACTGAAGGACGGACGCGTGGTCGAGATTGCCGCCCCCGGCAAGCTCAAACTCGCCAATGGCTCCGAGGCAATCGACGCAACCGGCCTGACGGTTGCGCCGGGACTGGTCGACATCCACGTGCACCTGCGCGAGCCCGGCCAGGGCTACAAGGAAACGATTGCGACAGGCACTGCGGCAGCCGCGGCGGGTGGATTTACAGCCGTAGCCGCCATGCCCAACACCAGCCCGGTGAACGACTCGCCTGAAATCACGCGCTGGATGCAGGCGCCGGAGCGCGGCGCGAGTGTCCGCGTGTTTCCCATTGCCGCGGCTACCCGGGGTTCAAAGGGCGAGGCGCTCAACGACTTTGCCGCGCTCAAGTCGGCAGGCGCCGTTGCGGTTTCAGACGATGGCCGGCCCATTTTAAAGGACAGCATCATGCGCGAGACGCTCGCAGCAGCGGCCCGCGTTGGTTTGAGCGTCATCCAGCACGCCGAGGACACGCGGCTCACCGAAGGCGCCAGCATGAACCTCGGTCCCATGTCGTTCAAGCTGGGCCTGCGCGGAATGCCGCCCGAAGCCGAATCGGCGATTGTCGAGCGCGATATCCGGCTGGTGACCGAACTGCGCGACACGCGCACCCACTTGCACGTGGCTCACACGTCTACCGCGGCGGCTCTGGCTGCGGTGCGCCAGGCGCGGCGCAATGGCCTGCGTGTTACATGCGAGGTGGCGCCGCATCACTTTCTGCTTACCGACGAGCACGTGGGCTTCTACAACACCAACGCCAAAATGTGCCCGCCGCTGCGCTCCGCCGCCGACCGCGATGCCATGATTGAGGCAATTCTCGACGGCGTCGTCGACGCCATCGCCACCGACCACGCGCCGCACGCCATTCACGAGAAGGAAGTGGAGTTTGAGCGCGCGCCGAATGGAATTACCGGCTTGGAGACGGCGTTGGGACTTTGCCTGCGCTGGCTGCACAAGGAGTGGAAGCTGCCGATGGGGCGTGTACTGAGCCTGCTCAGCGCACAACCGGCCGCGCTGCTCGGCTTGAAAGGCCGCGGCACTCTGGCTGTGGGCAGCTTTGCCGATGTCGTAATCTTCGACCCCGGTGCCGAGTGGACCTATCGCGCCCGCGAAACCAGATCGAAGTCAAGAAATACCCCATTCGATGGCTGGACCATGCAAGGCAAAGTCCGCTGGACCATCAGCGAGGGCCGCGTGGCGTACACGGCGGAAGGTTAATTCGGATTCTAGAGCATTTCTCATGTTGGTGTAGAGCGGCTTTGAAAGGGCACGGCTTCAGCCGTGCCGCAAGATCCGGAAAATAAGCTTAGGGCTTTACAGGCTGCGGAAAAACTCGATGTCAAGCACGAAACTTGTTCGCTTTGAAAGGGCACGACTTCNNGTCGTGCCGATAAGATCAATAGAATCAACCGGGCTTTAGCCCCTGCGGGAAGTCTTTCGGGAATTGTTATGCCACACAGCCTTTTTCCGCAGCCTGTTTAGCCCCGGAGGGAATATTGCACTCTACACCATCAAGAGGGATGCTCTGATGACGAAACCAATTAGCCTGTGACGCCGGGCACCAGCGGTTTCCGAAGAATCTCCCCTTGATTCAACTCGGCAGATTGCTTCAGCGCTCTTTCTGAGTCTTCGTGCGCCTTTACAGACAGCTCGTGTGCAGTCGCATGATCGTTCTGATTATGGGACGCGGCGGCCGCCTCGTGAGCGTGCGCCGCCCGGTTATGCAACTCTGCAGCCCGGCCGTGAGAACTTTGTGGCATGATCTTCTCCCCATCTGCGAACACTCTTCCTGCCGCAGATCTTGCTGCTCAAGTTATGTCATTCTGCGGTACCCCAACGCTGAGCAATCCGGCACGCGGCCGGCGGAAACCCTTTTTGACCAAATGGTTATATTGTGATATAATTTCTCATAAGAGTGAGGTTCGCAATGCACACCACAAACTTGCGCAAGGTCGGGGGTTCGGTCATGCTGGCGCTTCCGCCAGTTCTTCTGAACCTGCTGCAACTGAAAGCGGGCGCGCAGGTCTCCGTTGATGTCGAGGGCGGGCGTCTGATTGTCCAGCCGAAGCAACGGCCGCGCTACACCCTCGCTGAATTGCTGGCCGCTTCCGATTACTCCCAGCCGCAGACAGCAGAAGACCGGGAATGGATCGATGCTCCGCCTGTTGGCCGCGAGTTGATATGAAACGAGGCGATATCTATCTGGTGTCGCTCGATCCCACTCGGGGGCACGAACAGCAAGGCAACCGCCCTGTGCTGGTTATTTCGCCCACGGAGTTCAACCATGCTACAAAGCTGCCGGTGATTTTGCCGATCACCAGCGGTGGCGAATTTGTCCGTCGAATCGGATTTGCCGTGCCCATCGCGGGAATTGAGACAACCGGCGTTGTCAGGTGCGATCAGCCACGTGTACTCGACCTTCAGGCGCGTGGGGGCAAAAAGGTCGACACGCTTCCACCGGAGATTCTGGAGCAAGTGTTGGCGCGGGTCATTACGCTTTTCGAGTAATCGAACACGAAGACTCGAATTCCCCTCTCTTTCTTGCAGATTTAAGCGCCAAAATGCGAAAAAATCCCCGTTTGCTCCTTTCTTTGCTAGGATTCTCCCATGAATCAGCCCATCATTATTGTGAGCGGAAGTAAGGGCGCATGCAAAGCACCGAAGCCACTTTCATACGCCATTTCGCCTCCGAGCCACGCATGCGCATCGCCCTGGAATGCGGCACTCATTCGCCCTGGGTCAGCCGCTTGCTGACTGGACTGGGTCACCAGGCGATCGTGGCCAACGCACGCAAGATCCGGGCCATCACCGGCAGCGAATCGAAGAACGACCGCAACGATGCGGAGAAACTGGCCCGCTTCGCCGCCCACGATCCCAAGCTGCTCTCGCCGCTCCAGCATCGCAGCCAGCAGCGCCAGGTGGACTTGAACCTGATCCACGCGCGCTCCACCCTGGTACGGGCGCGGACCATGATCGTCAACGCATTGCGCGGACTGGTCAAGAGCGCCGGCGGCCGCCTGCCCGCCTGTTCCACCGAGTCCCTTCCCGCCCGCGCGCCGGCGGCGATTCCACCCGCGCTGGCCGCAGTGGCCACGCCGTTGGTCGAGCAGATCGCGCTGCTGAATGCGCAGATCGCCGGCATGGATAAGCAGATCGAAAAACTGGCCGCCAAGTATCCGGAGATCGGCCTGCTGCGCACCGCCCCAGGCGTGGGTCCCATCGTTGCCGCGGCCTATGTGCTCACCCTGGACCGGCCCGACGCGGTCCCCTACAACCGTTCGGCGGGCGCCTTCCTGGGCTTGCGTCCGGGGCAAAGCCAGTCGGGCGATTCAGACCCGCAAAAACGAATTTCCAAGACCGGCAACAGTTGTCTGCGCAGCTTGCTGGTGCAGTCGGCGCAATATATCCTGGGCCG
>PLZC01000085.1 GCA_003151985.1 Acidobacteriaceae bacterium | reverse complement strand
CCAGCACGATGACGCCGCGATAAGCGTCGAACCAGGAGTCGAAGATAAGTGCCTGCAGTGGCGCATCGGGGTCGCCGGTAGGCGGCGGCAGGCGGTGCACGATTGCTTCCAGAACTTCGGCAACGCCCTGGCCAGTCTTCGCGCTCACCGGGATGGCGTCGGTAGCGTCCAGGCCGACTGCTTTTTCAATAGCTTCCTGAGTGCGCAAAATGTCTGCCGACGGCAAATCGATCTTGTTGATGACGGGAATGATTTCCAGGCCGTGGTTGATAGCCAGGTAAGCGTTGGCCAGAGTCTGCGCTTCGACTCCCTGGCTGGCGTCAACCACCAGCAGCGCACCTTCGCAGGACGCCAGTGAGCGGGACACTTCGTAGCTGAAGTCCACATGGCCGGGTGTGTCGATGAGGTTGAGCTGATAGGTGTTGCCGTCATGCGCCTTGTACATCATACGCACGGCGTGGGCCTTGATGGTGATGCCGCGCTCGCGCTCGAGATCCATGTCGTCCAGAATCTGCGCCTGCATTTCGCGACCGGTGACCGAGCCCGTGAACTCGAGGAGACGGTCGCTCAGCGTCGACTTCCCGTGGTCGATGTGGGCGATGATAGCGAAGTTGCGAAGGAATCGAACGTCCATTAGGCGCTTGGCAAACGGGGGCAAATACGCCAGGCTGCGCGCGGTGCCTCCATGGCATAGCTTATCATCGGCATAGTGTCCAGAGAACAGGGAACAAGGGAACAAGGAACAGGGAACGGGACGGGGCACGTTTACGAAATCATGCGCATAAGTTCGAATCGGTTCCGATTGCTAAGCTGCACCGTGCTGGGCTTGTTGCTGGCAGGGTGCGATCCCTCCAAGCCCACGAGCGCAACCAATGGCCCGCAGCAGCAGGCCACAGCCCCTGCACTGCCTGCGCCGGCCACACCTGTGCAAGCCGCTCCCCCAGCGCCTCCTGCACTCACCGTCGCGCAACAGCGAGTCCTTGTACTCATCAAGCAGGTGGAGGATGCCTACAGCAAAGGCGAGGCCGATTATCGCCGGGGACAATTGCCCGAGGCCAAGGCGCAGTTTGATCGCGCCGTGGACCTGATGCTCTCAAGCGGCATCGACATCCGGGGCGACGCGCAGTTGCAGGAAGAGTTCAATCGCATTGTGGACGCGGTGAACGGGCTGGAGATGGAAGCACTGAAAGAAGGCAATGGTTTCGCTCCCAAGGTCGAGCCCTCGCCGGCCGACGTGGCCAGCGATGTCACCTTCGAAGTTGACCCCAACATCGTAGCCAAGGCCAGGACCGAGCTGGCCACCACCAAGTCCGACCTCCCACTGGTGGTGAACGATTACGTTGCCATTTACATCAATTTTTTCGCCAACTCGCAGCGCGGCCACAACACGCTGCTGCACTCGTTCCAGCGTGCCGGCCGCTACAAGGCGATGATCGAACGGGTTATGGCGGAGGAGGGCGTGCCGCACGACCTGATCTACCTTGCCGTAGCCGAGTCGGGCTTTCAGCCGCGGGCGATGAACGGCCGCTCCGGCGCCGGCGGGATGTGGCAGTTCATGCCTCATGGGAACTACGGGCTCACCCGCAACGGCTATGTGGATGAGCGGTTCGATCCGGAGAAGTCCACGCGAGCGTATGCCCGTTATATGAAATACATCTATAACCAGTTGGGCGACTGGTACTTGTCGATGGCCGCCTACGACTGGGGCGCCGGCAATGTGCAGCGCGCGGTGCAAAAGACCGGCTATGCCGACTACTGGGAACTTTATAGGCGGAACAACCTGCCCGGTGAAACCAAATCGTATGTGCCGGAGATTCTGGCGGCGATCATCATCGCGAATAATCCCACGCAATATGGATTTGACGACATCACACTCGACCCGCCGGTCCTCACCGACACCGTGACTATTAACTATTCAGTGGACCTGCGCCTGGTGTCGGACCTGGTCGGAGCGCCGACGGATGAGTTGCTGGCGCTCAATCCCAGCTTGCTGCGGTTCGTCACCCCGCCGGATACCTCATTCGACCTGCATCTTCCGGCGGGCACGGCCTCCGTGTTTGCGCAGCGTGTCGCGGGGATTCCCGAGCCCAAACGCAACTCCTGGCGCTACCATCGCGTGGTTGCTGAAGATACGCTGGCGTCGGTTGCGCGCACGTATCACGTTGCGACGGCAGAATTGGCCGCGGCCAATCAACTGGATGAAAAAGACAGCATCGAGGGCGTGGAAGCGCTAGTGGTGCCGGTGCCGCCGCCGGCAACGCCGTCCGCGCACATGGTGCTGTACACGGTGCGCAAAGGCGATACGCTCGTGACAATCGCAGACCGATTCGGCGTGTCTCTCAGCCAGTTGCGGCGCTGGAACAAGATGGCCGGCATCAAGGTAGAGCCGGGCCGCAGGCTGCATGTCGCCGAAAGTGTAAATCTTTCTCGCGGCTCACACGCTCGTCGCCGCGGATCATCGGCCCCAAGCGCGGGGACGCATGCAGCGGCAAAGTCGAAGGGCTCCATCGCCAAGCCAGCCGCGGCTTCCACGCCAAAGGCAAAGGGAACATCGAGCGCGAAAAAATCGCGCAAACCCAAGACCTCAACTCATGCCAGGTGATGCGCCGCGAAACAAAAATAGGCAGGGACCACATTACATACTTGTCTTTTAGTGGTGTTTGTGTGCAAGCTATTGCTACAATAACTTCCGCGAGCGGAGTACGCTTGTCCGCGGCGTGAAGATGCAATCGCAAACCAAGGGCAGCGGAAAACCGCTGGAGGCAACAGGATGGATGAAGTGGTGTTCAGGATGTACGCAACGAATGACGGCAACACCTTTGGTGAGCCGGCAGAATTGGACCCGGATCACGAAGAAGACATGGAAGATGAGGAGGTCGAAACCTCCAATATTCTTACCTCCTCGGATGATGACGAAGTGGGTGTAATTGACGACGCCATTCTGGTAATCGTCGAGGAACCCGCATCGAAGCCGGCCAAAAAGACGGCCGCGAAAAAGAAGAAAAGGGCCCCGGCAAAAAAGGCTGCTGCGCCGGCCCCGGTTGTCGCGGCGCCAGTTATCGAGGCACCGGTAGTTGCGGCGCCTGCCATCGCGGCTCCAGCAAAGAAGGCCGCGAAGAAGGCGCCTGCCAAGAAGGCAGCAGCCAAGAAAGCTCCAGCCAAGAAGGCAGCAGCCAAAAAAGCTCCAGCCAAGAAAGCGGCCGCCAGGAAAGCTCCGGCAAAGAAGGCAGCCGCGAAAAAGTTTGTGGCCAGGAAGGCCGCAAAGAAGTCCGCCGCAAGGCAAGGCAGTTCTGGCGCAAAGGGCGGAAAGACCACGGTCAAGAAGGCAGCGGTCAAAAAGAGCGCCAGCAAACCCACTAAACGAGGTAACAAGTTGGCCGTTAAGAAGGCAGCAAAGAAGGCGCCAGCCAAGAAGGCAGCAGCGAAGAAGGCTCCTGCAAAGAAGGCTCCGGCGAAGAAGGCAGTAGCCAAGAAGGCTGTAGCCAAGAAGGCTCCAGCGAAGAAGGCAGCAGCGAAGAAGGCTCCTGCGAAGAAGGCAACCAAGTAGTAAAGGCAACAGGCAACATAAGGCAAGCAAAAGAGCCCGGCTTCACGCCGGGCTTTTTTGCGTCTGGAGATCGGTTGCGCCTGTGCCGGCGGAAGAAAGTTGTTCGATGTGCCACCGCTGATGCACCAAAGAAACAGTCCCCCACCGGGACTCCGACCCGCGATGGACGAAACCGGCGCTATCCAGTTCAGGGAGGACGGAGGGAGCAGGGGCCTTCAGGCCCCTGAATACCGCCTCAGTTTCGAAGGCCTTTAGGCCCGGGCCTTAAAGGTTGCGGAAAGACTTCGTCCTTCTTTGATTCAACTTGCATTTCTGTTTCTTATTAGTCCCCCACCGGCGTTGCCGCCCCACGCAGCATGAAATCTTGCGCCCGCCCCAGCCACCCGCCAACTTGCCAACTTGCGATTCCCGCGCAGCGGGAGCCAACTCGCTGCATCGGATCAAAAATTCACCCACTTTCACTTTGGATGGTCAAATTCGCAATTCAATACGAGCCTTTGTTTCTTCCTAGGGCCGCGAAGAACCTTGTCCCGCGCGAAACCGCGTTCATACGACTGCCTGGCAATTCCTGCCGCACCAGCAATCTTCGCTCAGCCCGTTGCATATAATTTTGCCCACTCGGCGCACAATATCAATAGGTGATTCCACAATGACCAAAACGTCTGAACCCGTGTGCCCTGCATTTGCCTTCGAGAAACCACAAAAATCTGCCACCCCCACCCCCCCCCCTTTTTCACTCGGTATTTTATGTAAGTATAAAAGAATGAATGAGTTACAAGGATAGCGGTAAACAACCCCTAGGGTTTTCAGGCAGTTTTAAGTCGAAAATTCGCTGTTTTGCCTCAAAGAATAGATGCCCAAACCCCATGGATCCCATCTCAATCCGGCGAACTATTCATCGGGGATGCGCCGCCAGCCACTTGGCTACTCGCTCTTGCACTTGATCCAACTCGTCGGCTGTAATCCGGGTCCCGATCAACTGGCGGTTTGCGGCATAGGTCTCTTGTTTCGGCCCCTTCACCGCCGCGGCCAGGTCCAGCCAGTAATAGGCTTCAACGTCGTCGTGACGAACGCCCTGGCCAAGCGAATACAGCAGGCCAAGGGTGCCTTGCGCCGTCACGTCGCCTTGCTCGGCAGCCTTGCGGTACCATTCGGCAGCTTGCGCCATGTCGCGCGCAACGCCCTTGCCGTCGCGATAGAGAACGGCCAATTGGACTTGGGCCGCTGCGTCGCCATGTTCCGCAGCCTTGCGATACCATTCCGCAGCCTGCTTGTAATCCTGCGCGACGCCTTTGCCGGCCGCGTAACTCTCGCCCACCTGCACTTGAGCCGCAGAATCTCCAGCGTTCGCTTTAGCCAGCAGTGCCGGGTCGATGCTTGCAGGCTGCGCCAGTGCGCAGACCAATGCCGGCGCAAGAATTGCCGTGAGAATGAAGGACTTCCGTGCCGTTCGCATAAGAGCCTCTGGAGCTTTACAACAACGATAGCGAATTCCCGCCGCTGAAGTGGTGACGTGGCGCACTTGAAGAAAGCAGCCAAACGGTGGCGTCGCCGTGGTTGCCCTGGCTTCAAAAGGGGCTAAAATTCCCATATGACCGATCGCATGTCCCTCTCCCTCGCCCTGGCCGATCCCGATGTGGCCGCCGCTCTTGACCAGGAAACCCTCCGCCAGCACGAGGGGCTGGAGATGATTGCAAGCGAGAACTTTGTCTCCGAGGCCGTACTGGAAGCTGCCGGCTCGATTTTTACCAACAAGTATGCCGAGGGCTACCCGGGCCGTCGCTACTACGGAGGCTGTGAGTTTACCGACGTGGTGGAGAACCTGGCGCGCGACCGGGCCAAGCAGATTTTCGGCGGGGAGCACGTGAATGTGCAGCCGCACTCCGGCTCCCAAGCCAACGCCGCGGCCTACGCGGCGGTGCTGCAGCCGGGCGACACGATTCTCGGCCTGGACCTGGCGCATGGCGGCCACTTGACCCACGGGCATCGTCTCAGCTTCAGCGGCAAGCTCTACCGGCCCACGTTTTACCAGGTGCGGCGCGACACGGAGCTGATCGATTATGACGAGCTTGAGGCTATTGCAGTGCGCGAGAAACCGAAGGCCATCATCGGCGGCGGCAGCGCTTATCCGCGGCTTTGGGACTTCGCACGCATGCGGCAGATCGCGGACAAAGTCGGCGCGGTTTATATCTTCGACATGGCACACATTGCCGGACTGGTGGCTGGCGGCGTGCATCCGTCGCCTGTGCCGCACGCGCAAATCACCACTACCACTACCCACAAGACTTTGCGCGGCCCGCGCTCGGGGCTGATTCTTTGCGGCAAGGATCTGGCTGCGGCCGTGGACAAGGCAGTGTTTCCCGGCCAGCAAGGCGGACCGCTAGTGCATATCGTGGCCGCAAAAGCAGTGGCCTTTGCCGAGGCGCTGCGGCCGGAGTTTCGCACCTATGCCGCACAGGTTGTGGCAAACGCAAAGGTGCTGGCGCAGTGCCTGCAAGAGGCCGGCTATCGCATTATTTCAGGCGGCACAGACAACCATCTGATGCTGGTGGATGTATTCCAGAAGGGCATCCTCGGCTCGGAAGCCGAACTGGCGCTGGGCAAGGCCGGCATCACCGTAAATAAGAACTCTATCCCGTACGACACCAACCCGCCACTCAAGCCATCGGGCATTCGCGTAGGCACGCCGGCGTTGACTACACGCGGCATGAAAGAGCCGGAGATGCGGCAGATTGCGGTGTGGATGACAAAGGGCCTTGAGTCGCGCAACGACGATGCGGCCCTGGAACGCATTCGCCGCGAGGTGGCAGAACTGGCCAATCGGTTCCCGCTATACGCATGGCGGCGCGCTCCTGTAGCCGTGGTGGCCTGACAAATTTGCGGAAATCGAAACTAGACACCTCCTGCCGGGTTTGCATCTAGAGAAGTGGATGCTTCCCCGCCGGAGGAGTAGCCAGGGTACGGATGGCAGCTCCCCGGGGGCATCAGGAGGTAAAGAAATGAAGACTTTCCCAATTGCTTTGACCGCAGTGCTCGTTTTTGCGGTGCCCGCATTTGCGCAACGTCACGAAGAAGGATCGCGCCCACAAGGGGGCGATCACCGCCAACCCATTCCCGAGCGTGGGCCGGAACCATCTCATGTTCAGGCGCATGCTCCCCATGCGGCCGAGCCAAATAAGAATCCGGAACCGGATCGCGCCCAGCAGAATCGCAGCTACAGTGACAAGCCCGGCCACCCCAACGCCCCGCACGTTGACAATGGCAGACAGTGGGTTGGCCACGATACAGGCCGCGATGACGCCAACTATCATGTGGATCACCCATACGAGCATGGCCGCTTTACCGGCGGCTTTGGCCGCGAGCATGTGTGGCACCTTGGCGGCGGAGGCCCAGGCCGGTTCTGGTTCAACGGATGGAATTGGGCTGTTGCCCCCTACGATATTGGCTTCGTCGACGGCTGGATGTGGGATTCCGACGACATCGTGATCTACGACGATCCGGATCACCCAGGCTGGTACCTGGCTTACAACACGCGCCTTGGCACCTATGTGCACGTGGAGTATTTGGGATCGTAAGGTCGCCCGCATTAGGAAAGATGAACAACAACCGGGGGACAGGCCGCTTGGTCTGTCCCCTTTGTCTTTGATGCCTGCAAGACTATAGAATTGCCGGTCTGGCGTGAGCATCCGTGCGCACCCCATGAAATGCGAATCCGGCTCCGAATCAAACCGAAGTTGAAAGGGTTGTCGAAATGCTGCATCTGCCCGCCCGCATCATTGCTCGCGCTACCGCACTTCGTTCCGCCAACCTCGCAATCATCGGCGCATTGGTTTTGGCCGTATGCACAGCTTCGGCCGCGCCGGCGCCAATCGTCCTCACCGGCGCGGACCGCCGCCCGGCGACTTCGCTCAACGGGGACTGGGCTTCCATTATCGATCCTTATTTCTCCGGCCTGTTCAGCTTTCATCACCAGGAGAAGGCGAACGGTTTCTTTCTCAATCGCAAGGCCGGCCACGACGATTCATTCCCTACCGAATATGACTTCTCCAAGGCGCCCACGCTGAAGGTTCCGGGCGACTGGAACACGCAGCGCGAGTCGCTTTTCTTCTATGAAGGCCCTGTCTGGTATGAGCGCGATTTCAATTATCAGCCTAAGGAACACACACGCATCTTCTTGCATGTGGGCGCTGCGAATTATCGCTCGTGGTTCTGGGTAAACGGGCAGAAGGTATGTGAGCACGAGGGAGGATTCACCAGTTTCAA
The DNA here is from genome assembly GCA_003151985.1 of Acidobacteriaceae bacterium. Classification (GTDB taxonomy): domain Bacteria; phylum Acidobacteriota; class Terriglobia; order Terriglobales; family Acidobacteriaceae; genus Telmatobacter. The sequence goes on along the minus strand of PLZC01000085.1, from coordinate 17,507 downwards.
CTGCGACGTCACAGCCGTGATTCATGCGGGGGCCAACTTTGTAGTCGCCGCGGTGGATAACACGCGGCATGAGGAAAATGTCCCCACGCTCCAGACCGATTGGTGGAACTATGGCGGCCTTACTCGCGCAGTCTCGCTGATTGAAGTACCGGAGACATTTATCGATCAATATGATGTGCATCTGAACGACAGGCCGGAGTCGAGAAACATCCCCGACCGAGCCGACTTCGGCGTCGTTGGCTTCGAAGAGCTTGCATATATAGATTGCTGGGTCCACGTCGTAGGCGGGCATTTTGGTGACAAAGTTCAAGTTGAGATTCCTGAACTCAAATCCAAGGGCCTTGCTGTTCTTCTCAAGGACGGACGCGCAAGAGTTTTTCTGGATGTATTGGGTTTGCGGCGCTGGTCGCCGGAGAACCCCAAGCTCTATAAGGTTCGAATAACCACGGGACAGGACGTTATCGAAGACCAGATCGGCTTTCGCACGGTTGAGACACGCGGCACGCAGATACTGCTCAATGGAAAGCCCATCTTTCTGCGTGGCATTTCCATTCACGCCGAAGCACCCTATCGAACCGGCCGCGCCAACACAGACAATGACGCTGAAACACTGCTCGGCTGGGCTAAGGAAATGGGCTGTAACTTCGTTCGCCTGGCGCACTATCCTCATGACGAAACCATGCTGCGCGCCGCAGACCGGATGGGATTGCTCGTGTGGTCGGAAAACCCCGTCTATTGGGCACTGCAATTCGACAATCCCAAAGTGCTGACAAAAGCCGAGCAGCAGCTTGATGAGGAGATAGGCACCTCTCGCAACCATCCGGCGATCATCTTGTGGTCCATGGCCAATGAGACGCCGAACAACGAAGCCCGTACGCAGTTCATTCAAACACTCGCCGCCCGGGCGCGCAGGCTTGATCCCACGCGCCTCATCACCGCAGCGTTGCTGGTGCGGGCCGATGGACACACGAAGATAGTGGATGACTCCCTCGGCAAAGCGCTCGATGTTATCGGAGTGAACGAGTATATCGGCTGGTATGAGCAGCATCCCGAAACCGCCGACGTGACGGAGTGGCGCATTGACTTCGAGAAACCCCTGATCGTGAGCGAGTTTGGTGGCGACGCGAAGGCCGGAATGCATGGCGGCGACAACGACCGCTGGACCGAGGAGTACCAGGCCAATATCTTCCGCCACCAGTTAGGGATGCTCAACCGAATTCCACAACTGAGAGGGATGAGCCCGTGGCTGCTGATGGATTTCCGTTCGCCTAACAGGCCACTGGTGGGGATTCAGGATGAGTTTAATCGCAAGGGACTCATCTCCGATCAGGGCCAGAAGAAGCAGGCGTTCTTCATCTTGCAAAAGGCTTACAAAGAGAAGACGGTGGGCAAGCCGGAATGAAATGAAGCTTGAATAGCCGGAGCAAGACCGGCGTCAAGATACTCAAAAGTAAATTTTTGAGTTATCCTTGCACTTATGGCTACGGAATCTATTATTGCCCAAATTGACGCGGAGATCGCAAGGCTCATGCAGGTTCGCTCCCTGCTGGCCGGCGCCGGAAGCATCGCACCCAAAGTAACTGAGCGCAAAACCAAGAAGCCGCCGGCCAAGGCGAAAGCCAGAAAGACCCGCGTCCTGAGCCCCGAAGCACGCAAGCGCATTGCCGATGCGCAGCGCAAGCGCTGGGCCGCACAAAAGGCCAAGACCAAGTAATTACTACAACAATCCCCCTGCTGTTCCCGGCTGCCGAACCCTAGTTATCATGTGCCGACGGTGCGCTGGGTTTCCCTTTGTCTCTAACAGCGAGGCAACAAACAACCGGCTGGGTGGCGATGAGTGATCATCGCCACGAATGCCATCCATCACTTTTGCGGGAAATTATTTTAGACATCTAACTACAGGCTTCAATTGCTTTGCGAGGGCATCTCTTCTACAACTTTCAATAAAGCCCACGACCTTCAATCCCAACAAGTTTGGAACCTTGGCACGGCTTCGGGCGTTTGCTGAGAAGAATCTATTGCAGAAAAGGCTTGACCTGTCTATAACTAGAGGGTTCACAGTAGGGCTGGACTATGTTCACAGTAACCAAACTCGCCCGGCGATGCGGACTTAGCCGCACCGCCCTCTTGTATTACGAATCGATCGGTTTAATGCCCCCGGCGCAGCGCAGCGGCGGGAACTACCGTTGTTATGGCGAGGCGGATATGCAGCGGCTGCTGCAGATTTGTGCTTACCGTGACGCTGGCCTCAAACTCGAAGACATTCGCATAATCATGGATCGCCAGGGCGGCGATGCATACGGAGTCCTGAAACGGCGGCTGTTGGAACTCGACGCCGAGATCGGAATTTTGCGCGCTCATCAGCAGGCGATTCTCAAGTTAATGGAGCACAAAGCTCTAAGGAAGGCAAAAATGATTACCAAGCAGAAGTGGGTTTCCATCATGAAGGCATGCGGGTTCAGTTCAGAGCAGATGAACCGCTGGCACGCCGAGTTCGAACGTTCCGCACCGGAAGAGCATCAGGAGTTTCTGGAGTTCCTCCACATTCCAGCTGAGGAAGTTGCAACCATCCGCACACAGAGCCGAAAGGGAGTCTAACTCAACACTTTAATCCTGGGGGCACGATGTCTCCTCGTGCCCTCGCAAAAAACGCCGACTTCCTCTGAGGCGCCCTAACTTATCCCAGCCATCACCAGCAAGCGCTGCTCGGTCATCTCATTAATTGCGGAACGGATCCCTTCACGGCCTATCCCCGAATCCTTCACTCCACCAAAAGGCATGGAGTCAAGCCGCCAACTCGGAGTATCGCCCACAATCAGCGCGCCAACTTCGAGTTCGCGATAGGCTGTAATCATGCGTCCGGCATCGCGGGTCAGCAGGCCCGCTTGCAAGCCATACTTTGAATGGTTCACGTCGGCCAGCGCCTGCTCAAAATCTTCGTAGGGTTCGATCGTCATTACAGGCCCGAAAACTTCTTCATCGCGCACCTTCATGCCGGGCTTGGTGCCGGTAAGAATCGCCGGAGTGATTACTGAACCGCGGCGCTCTCCGCCAGCCACCAATTTAGCGCCGCCCTCGACAGCCTCTTTGATCCAGGCCTCAACGCGGTCAACTTCACCGGGACGAACCAAAGGGCCCACCTCTGTTGCCTCATCGGACGGGTTGCCGACACCTAACTTGGCGGTGTGTTCCACCACCTTCCACAAAAAAGTCTGGAAAACTTTGCGCTCCACAAAAACACGCTGCACGCTGACGCAGTTCTGGCCCGCATTGCCGAAGGCAGCTCGCGCGGTACGGAGGGCGGCCTCGTCCAGGTCGGGCCAATCGCCGTGAACGATCAGCGCTGCATTGCCACCTAATTCAAGCAGCACACGCTTGCGTCCGGAGTGGGCCTTCAACTCCCATCCCACCTTTGCCGAGCCGGTGAAACTGACTACTTTGACGCGATCTTCTTTTTCTGCCAGCCAGGCGGTGTCCGCATTGCTCAGTGGCAGAACGGCCAATGCTTCGTTGGGCCAGCCGGCTTTGAGAATTACCTCGCCCAGGGCCAACGCGGTGAAGGGCGTTTGCGGTGCGGGCTTCAGAATGAAAGGGCAGCCGGCGGCCATGGCAGGCGCCACTTTGTGGGCCACCAGGTTCAAAGGAAAGTTGAATGGTGTAATTGCAAGCACCGGGCCCACGGGGAAGCGCTGCATCACTCCCCAGCGGCCTTCGTTGCCTTCAGTAAGATCCAGCGGAATGTTCTCGCCGCCCAGGCGCGCGGCTTCTTCGGCAGCGGTCTTGAAGGTGAACACGGCGCGATCCACCTCGGCGCGAGCCAGCCGCACAGGCTTTCCTGCCTCCGCCACGATCAGTTGCGCGAATCGCTCTTTTTGTTCGATCAATGCGGCGGCAACATCCTCCAGGATCTCGCGGCGCTTCCAGCGGGGCAGGGCGCGAGTGCGGCGCAGGCTTGCCACGGCGTGATTCACAGCCTGGCGCGCGTCGGCGCGGGTGGCCACGGTTACCCGGCCCACCAGCCCCTGGTCCCATGGCGAACGCACTTCCAGCGATTCGCCTTCGATCCACTCCTTGCCGCACAGCAGAAATCCCGTTTGCGTTCCCGGCCGCATCTTCATCGGTTTCGCGCTCCTGTTCCTACTACTTTCTTTGATGTTACAAGGACAGGCGCATGCACCAACACGGCAAATAGAAAGTGGCGGATACGGCGGCCCGTTTCAGGCCCTCAACGTGTATCGGAACCGCATATCTTCGCCAAGCCACATGATGTAGTTGGTTCCCCACGCGTTGTTGAAGAGGCACGAGTGAATTCCCGTGCTGAGATCCGGCTGTGTATTGGAGAAGTTCAGCGGCATGCGTTCGCCCAGGGCGACCACCGGCGCATCCAAAGTATCAACCGCGAACTTATCGCCGCCCTGCTTGTACTCGAAGCCCCTGGCCACGCTGTGCATGTGGCGATTGCCTGAAGCCACGACATCAAAAGGCGAAATAGGCTCACCGGATTTATCCAGAGTCCAACCCTTTTGGTCGGCCGCCATGGGGTTGAAGGTGAGCCAAAGAGCTTCAGGCAAGCGGGTAGCGGGCTTTTGAAACCAGGATACGTTGAGGTGAATCACCGGCTCGGCCTTGGGCAGCAGCAACTCGATATAGAGTTTGCGCGGGAAAGAAGCGCGGCCTGATTGGAACGCTTCTTCGTCGGCGAACTGAAGGCTGGTGAGTATGCGATGTTCGCTGGCTGTCTCTTCCACATGCACCACCGCCGATGCAGCCTGCCAATCCTGGTTCACCGCCCCGAACTTCTCCATATTCGGCTTGCCAAAATCCTTCTTGGCCCAATCGGCATCCGTTGTTACATAACTCGCAATGAAGCGGTCATAGTCCTTTGATGAAAGCGTTTGATAAGTGAACAGAGCGATGGGATTATTTTGGCCGGCCCATTCGCGGCCGGTGGCTTTGTTCCGCAGCCGCGTGATGGCGCCAGTCTTCGGGTCGATTGCCATGATGAAATGCGCGGTCTCGATAGGCGATCCGGCAGGATGTGCAATGGACATGGGGGCTGTTGGTTCGACCGGCTTCAGGGCTTCGATGGCGTGCGTGGCCTGTTGGCGCAGAGCATCGGGCAAAGTAGCCACGCCGTCGAGGAGGTCCTGGCGCTTCTCTTGCCAACTAAACTGGACAACCTTGTAGTTCTTCGTATCTAACATGCGGGCCAGGTCAGCCGGCTTGTAGTTATCGAAATCGAGCCACGTCTTGGTATCTGTCCCCCAGGTGTGCTCGGGTTCCAGCAGCAAGTGGCGGAGCAGAGCCAGGTCGGTTGTATCTCCGGCTTTGAGGTTACCCTGTGCGATCCAGCCTTCGCGCAGACGCGATACCTCGCGATAGCGGGCGACTTTGAGTGGATCACTGGGAACTCCGTAGATCCAGGTGTCGCCTATTTCTTGTGTAACAATGGGCAACTTGTCGCGATGTGGATGGACGGCGTTGGCCATCTCCCCGAGCGTGCAGGATACGATTTCGGCGTTGGGAAATCGCTTGGCCAGGTCGGCATAGGTTGCAGCGATTTCCTCCGTCGTGTGCGGGCCGCTATTGTCTCCGCGCACTACGGTCGCAATGGCCAGGTCAGACCCGGGAACGCGGACGATGCCGCTGTAATCGTGGTTATACATCACGGTGAGGCTTGCGCCCGAGGGGTCTTTCCAGAGGAAGATGGGCGGCAACTCGGCCGGCTTGGAGCCGCCGTTGATGCCAATCTCGAGGAAGGTGATTCCGTGTTTTGCAAGCGGCGGAACGATGGCGCGCGTATGACCCGGTACGTCCGTCATTTTTGCGCCGGTAGTTACAGCGCCGAAGCGGTGGTCGAGCGAGTTCGAGAGCGACAGACTGCCCTCGATCATCGACTGGCTCAGCAATTCGGTTTGCCAGGTAAAGGGGAGTGCGTGCCAGGCGATGTCGCCTTTTACGATAGCCTGCTCCATCGCTTTGCGTTCCGCGGGCGATGCCTGTTCGAGGTATTCGTAGAGCAGCCAGGATCCGGTGGTCCACACATAGCGGCGCTTGCCGGCTGCGTTCTGAGCGCGGGTAAGTTCGATTGCTTGCGGGAAATATTCCTTGAAGTACTTGTGGACGACGTTGGCCTGGGTGTCAATGAAACCCGCATCGAAGTGGCACTTGAACACAATCAGAACGCGTTTCACCGCCGGGTCCGCCGGCGCCTCCTGGGCCTCAAGAGAAAATGGAGAACCCGCGCGAAAAAGCATGCCGGTTCCAATAGCTGCCATGGTCTTCACAACATCACGACGTTTCATGTTATTCCTCTCCCTGGTTCATGCTTTCAACAAATACCGGAAGTACATATCTTCGCCGTACCACGAAATAAAGTTGCAGCCCCACGCGTTGTTATAGAGGTTCGAGTGAATTCCCTTGCTTAGGTCGGGCTGATCGTTGGAAAAGACAAGCGGCGTTCGCAAGCCCAGCGAGACGATGGGAGCGTCAATGGTATCCACAGAAAACGCATCCCCGGCCCGTCGATATCCAAATCCTTTCCACAGCGCGTGCATGTGCCGATTTCCGTTCGCCACAACGTCGAAAGGCGGAATAGTCTCGTCAGTCTTGTCGAGCGTCCACGCCTTCTGGTCCTCGGCAATGGGGTTGAAGGTTAGCCACAGCGACTCAGGCATCCGCGTCGCGGGCTTCTCAAAGCAGGAAACGTTGAAATGAATCACAGTTTCGGATTTAGGCAGCACCAGTTCAAGGAAAACCTTGCGCGGGAAAGCGGCGCGGCCGGATTGAAAAGCTTCTTCGTCGCGAATTTCGAGGCTCGCAACAATGCGATGAGCGGCCGCTGTCTCCTCCACATGCACGGTCGCCGAATTGGGATGCCAATCCTGGCTCACCGCTCCAAACTTCTCAATATTTGGCTTGCCGAAGTCATGCGATACCCAATCTTCCTTTATCTGACAATAAGTATCGAGGTAATGCCGATAGTCATCTTGCGAAAGCGTCTGATACGTGAACAGGCCGATGGGGTTGGCCGGGCCTGCCCACTCGCGGCCGGTGGTCTTGTTGCGCAGCCGAATAATGGCCCCGGTTTTCGCATCGATCGCGAGGATGAAATGCGCCGTCTCAATGGGCTGTCCGGCCGGATGCAAGACGGCTGTGGGCGAAGGCTTCGGCCTGACCGCATTGAGACTCTTGATTGCGTCCTCGGCTTGTGTGCGCAACTTTGCGGGCAGTGTGGCAACGCCGTCCCGCAAATCCTGGCGCTTCTCCTCCCAACTGAATGCGACCACCTTGTAGCCCTTGGTGTCGAGCATTTTCTTGAGGTCCGCGGGCTTGTAATGGTCGTAGTCCAGCCACACCTTCGTATCAGCTCCGCCGGTGTGCTCGGCATCCAGCAGCAGGTGGCGCAGCAAGGCCAGGTCGGTGGAGTCACCGCGGTGAAACTCGCCTTTTGCCAGCCAGACGTCACGCAGGCGAGCTACTTCGCGAAACTGCGCCATCTTGAGAGGATCGCCGGCTGGTCCGTAGATCCAGGTATCGCCAATCTCCTGGGTGACAACAGGCAGTTGGTCGCGATAGGGCTGAATGGCTTTGGCAATGTCAGAGAGGTTGCAGGCTGTTATCTCGGCGCCCGGGAACCGTGCGGCATAGGCGGCATGCACGGCCTTGATTTCGTCGGCGGTATGCGGGCCGCTATTGTCCGTCCGCACGCAAGATGCCACGACCAGATCGGAGCCCGGCACCCTGACGCTGCCGCCGTAATCGCGGTGATAAGCGACGGGCAGGCTCGAGCCCGAGGAGTCCTTCCAAAGAAACAGTTGCGGCACGTCGGGAAACGGCGGCGCTGGATTGAGCCCGATATCGAGGAAGTTGACCCCGTGCGCTGCCAGCGGCGGGATAAGCCCGCGCGTGTGGCCTGGGACGTCGGTCATCTTAGCGCCAGATGTGACCACGCCAAACCGCCTGTCCAAATTTTGAGATATCCCCAGCCCTCCTTCGATGAGAGACCGGTTCAGGATCTCGCTCCACCATGTGAAAGGAAGCGCATGCCAGGCGATATCGCCGCGGGCAATCGCCTCCTCCATCGCCTTCCGTTCTGCCGTCGATGCCTGTTCCAAATATTCGTAAAGCAGCCATGAACCGGTAGTCCACACATAGCGACGCTTGCCTGAGTCGTTTTGCGCACGCGCGATCTCGATGGCCTGGGGAAAGTACTCGCTGAAGTATTTGTGCACCACCGCGGTCTGGGTGTCGACAAATCCCGCATCGAAGTGGCACTTGAACATCACCAGCACCCGCTTCACAGCCGGATCCGGTTTTGCCTCCTGAGCAAGTAGAGTGTGCGGAGAGCCAGGCCGGAGAAGCATGCCGGCCCCAACTGCAGAAATCGATTTGACAAAATCGCGGCGTTTCATGCGGCGCACCTTCTTAGCGGGGATTCCCTCGAAGTCTACCACTTGGGAAGGAACAAGTAGAATCCATGAGGCAGACTTGACACCTCCCGGCAGGGAGGGATCAAAAATAGCCCAGGATGGAGCGCAGCGCAATCCTGGGACAGCAGCGTGGTCACGTTTTCGCGCCCCGTAGGGCTGCGATGAACCTTGTCCCGGCGAGAAACCGTGTTCGTGCAATTACCCTGCCGCCTGGCATGCATCTGCGCTGCATGCGATAGACTCCTCCCATGATTCACGATGGCAAAAGCCGCAAGCTCCCCTTCGACCCAGTTGAGGCAGTCGAACACTTGCGGGCCAGAGACCCCAAGCTGGGCGCGCTGATCGAGCGCGTGGGCGAGTTCGCGCTGCGGCTCGACGCGCTCCCTTCGCCCTTCGAGTCGCTGCTCGAGTCAATCCTCTACCAGCAGTTGCACGGCAGGGCGGCGGCTACCATTCATCGCCGTGTCAGGGAGTATTTTGGCGGGGACCCGGCGCCAGCGCTCCTGCTCGAAACTCCGGACGAACCGCTCCGAGCTGCCGGCGTCTCAGGGAACAAAATCAAGGCGCTGCGCGACCTGGCCGCCCGCACCATCGACGGAACCGTCCCCAGCCACTCGGTGATCCTGAAAATGACCGACGCCGAAATTGTAGCGCGGCTCACCCAGGTGCGCGGAATTGGCCCGTGGACGGTGGAGATGCTGTTAATTTTTCGCATGGGCCGCCCCGACGTGCTGCCGGTTACCGATTATGGCGTCCGCAAAGGGTATGCTTTAACCTTCCAGCGGGTGCCGAAATCGCGCGCGCTGGCATCTAAAGATCTACCGAAACCCGATGTTGTGTTCAAACGCGGGTTGCGGTGGACCCCATTTCGCTCCGTGGCAAGCTGGTACCTTTGGCGGGCCTGCGATTTGGCCAAAGACACGCCGCCATCCGGACGTTCAAGCTTAAAATAGCCAAGATTGCCGGACCATCTTTAACGTAATTTTTCAGCGATCAACAGGTACCCTAATGCCAACTTTGAAGCGCTTTCTTTGCGTTCACGGCCACTTTTATCAGCCGCCCCGCGAAAACCCCTGGCTGGAAACCGTCGAGACCCAGGACACGGCCGCCCCCTATCACGATTGGAACGAGCGGGTTTGCGCCGAGTGCTACGCCACCAACGGCGCGGCGCGCATTGTCAACAAAGAAAACGAGATCATCCGGATCGTCAACAATTACGCGCGCATCAGCTATAACGTTGGGCCCACATTGCTGAGTTGGCTCAAGGAGAACGCGCCGCGCACCTACCGCATGATTCTGGATGGAGAGGCGCGCAGCCGCCGCACGTTCAAAGGCCACAGTTCGGCCATGGCTCAGGTCTACAACCACATCATCATGCCCCTTGCCATCCGCCGCGACCGCATTACGCAGATTCGCTGGGGCATTGCCGATTACGAACACCATTACGGAGCGCCGCCGGAAGGCATGTGGCTCTCGGAAACCGCCGCCGACACGGAGACGCTGGAACTGATGGCTCAGGAAGGCATCCGGTTCACCGTGCTCGCGCCACACCAGTGCAATCGGATTCGTTCGCTTAAACCCAGCGATGCAGCCAAAACCGACACACCCTGGACCGATACTCCGAACGCTTCGGTGGATACGACTCGCCCTTATTTGGCCCGCTTCGCCTCCGGAGCGTCGATTGCCGTGTTCTTTTACGACGGCCCTTCGTCCCGAGCCATCGCCTTCGAAGGGCTCCTGAACTCCGGCGAGAACTTCGCCGGGCGCCTGAAGGCGGGCTTTAGAGAAGGCACGCAGCCGCAACTGGTCCACGTGGCGACCGATGGAGAATCGTATGGCCACCATCACAAGCACGGCGAGATGGCGCTCGCCTATGCCATGCGCCTGCTGGAAGCGGACAAGACCGTCAAGCTAACCAACTATGGCAGTTACCTCGCCCAGTTTCCGCCCGAATACGAGTGCGAGATCGTCGACAACACCTCCTGGAGTTGCGTGCATGGGGTGGAGCGCTGGCGCTCCGATTGCGGCTGCAACGGCGGTAAGCCGGGATGGAACCAGGCTTGGCGCGGACCACTGCGGCAGGCACTGGATGAGGTGCGCGATGCCGTCGCACGACTTACCGAGCAGGAGGGCGGCAAGCTATTCAAAGACGTATGGGCCGCCCGTGACAGCTATATCCAGGTCGTACTCGACCGCAGCACTGAAACCGCCGATCGCTTTTTAAAAGCCCATGCGACCAACGACCTCACCGAGCCCGAGCGCGTCAGAGCTTTTGAGCTGATGGAAATGCAACGTCACGCCCAACTCATGTACACCAGTTGCGGATGGTTCTTCGACGATATCTCCGGCATTGAGACGGTGCAGGTGATCGCCTACGCTGCCCGCGTGCTGCAACTGGCGCAGGTGCTCTTTGGCCAGCAGGCCGATGCGCTGGAACCTGCGTTCGTGGCCCAACTGGCCGAAGCGCGCTCAAACGTACCGAAAGCCGGCGATGGCGCTCTCCTCTATAAAGGCCAAATCAGACAGTTGGAACTGGGGCTGGACAAAGTAGCGGCCCACTATGCGATCAGCAGCGTTTTTTCCTCGTACTCCGACGAGACCGACCTGTTCTGCTACCGCGTCCGACGCACTTCCTACGATATTTACACCTCCGGCCGCGGTCGGCTGGCATTGGGCCGCGCGCACATTGCCAGCACCATCACCGGCGAGCAGCAGAGCTTTTCATTTGCGGTGCTGCATTTCGGCGACCAGAACATTACCGCCGCGGTAAAGCCCTATGAAGAGGAAGATGCGGCCCAGTTCGACGCCTTTGCCGCCGAGGCCGCGGACTATGTGCAGCGCGCCCTCTTCCCGGATGTGATTCGGCTGCTCGACCGTTTCTATGGCCGCGCGGATTACTCGCTCATCTCGCTATTCCGCGACGAGCAGCGCCGCATCGTACAGCTCATCCTCAACTCCACGCTCATGGACATCGAGACCTCGCTTACCACCATCTACGAAGATCACGCCAGCTTGTTGCACTATCTATCCCAGGCCGGTTTGCCCAAACCGCCCGCGCTCGCGCTGGCCGCTGGATTTGCGGTCAATGCCGGCCTCCGCCGGGTTATGGAGACCGACTCCATCGACCAGGCCCTGCTGCGTTCATTCCTGGCACTGGCCAAGGCCGACCAGGTGCCGCTGGAGACGGCCACGCTCTCCTACATTGCCGACCAGCGCATGAAGCGCGCCATGATCGAGCTGCAAATGTCATCCGGCTCATTGGAAATGCTGGATCGGGCGCTCGCGCTCGGCCGCATCCTGGTAGAACTGCCTTTTGAGCTGAACCTGTGGCAGGCGCAGAATGTCTGGTACGAGATTCTGCGTACCTCGACCTATGCGCTCACCTCGCTGGACGCGGAGGAGCGCCCGCTCTGGGAAAAGAGCTTTGCCGAGCTGGGCAGTTGTCTCTCCTTCGACTTCACGGCCATCCGCGACCTGGAACCGGCCGCGGTCACCACGGGAGACTAGTGCAAGTTTACCATCCATCCTCTCGGCAAGTTATTCGCTCTAGCTAGTTACCTCTGAGAGACATCCCCAACACTGAATATGGCGGAATGTCGAACGTAGCCTGTGGTCCATTTGTCGCAGGCACCAGGGAAATCGGCCAACTGCCGATCTTCATATTTGCGGAATTCAGAGTGAACAAGGTCGCCAGGGGCGAGGTCAAGCCGGAGTTACTGATCTGCAACGTTACCCCCCCAAAAGAGCCTGCTGTCGGGTTGATAACAAGAATGCTGTTTGTGGTGGCCGTATAGAAACCGGTGACGACCAGGCCCTGCGCCGTTGCTGACGATGACAAAGTAATTGATTTCGCCATATGCCCGCCATCCATGAGATCCAGATAGCCTGGCGCTGCGATCAACTGGTAGGTATACAACTGGGGATACGGCGATGCCATGGTACTCGAGATTGCACAATCCATCGCAGCGTCAGCAATTCCACGGAGACAAAACGAAGACGGATTGGAAGCAGCGGCATAGTACACCATCTTGGCCGGCGCCTGCTTTGCTCCCGTATAGGCCGAGTTGAGCATCTGTGCCACTGCCAGGCTGTTGAACAGCGGCGAGTAAGTCGGACTGTTGCGGCAACAGTCCGGGTTGAAGGACCAATCGTCGTTGTATTCGTCCAGGTAGATTGGCGTCATCGCCCCTGAAAGCGTCTTGGCTGATTGAACGGCGGCGAGTGCCTGCAAATATTGAGCCTGCAGGCCAGACGACGAATTCAGGGTCATCGACAGGAGCGAAGGCGTTCCGCCGGCGCCGTCCCATGTCATTCCCTGCTGAATTTCGGTCGGGCCGGCGAGATAAGTGTGATAACTATAAAAGTCCACGTAGGGCGCGGTGCGCGGGTCAGTCAACAAACTCGTCATGGCTACCCCCGCCGTAGCTGGCCCTCCAACACGGATAGACGCCTTATCGGTTGTGGCTTGGTTCTTCATCAAGGGTGCGGCCGCGGCGTAGATTGCCAGATAGTCGTTCAGCTTGTTGTTCGAACACAAGCTGGGGCCATTCGGCTCATTCCAAATCTCGTAATCGACCACAACTCCAGGGAATGTCTTGTCAAAGTGAGCGACAAACGCCGCCGCCATTTGGCCCCATTTGGCCATATCCGCAGGCACGCTTGCCGCTGGATTGGTTGGGCACAGCGCGGTTGAAGACCGGAGCCAGGGGGGAGTGAGATCGAGCTCAAGTATTGGATGGACGCCCAACGCCTGAAGTGCCCGGATAGCGGGGTCAATCTTGCTCCAGTCGGGCGTCGTGGTTGCGTACACGTTTGGTATGTTTGCGTGCATGCGCGTCGGCCTCAATCCGGCGCCTGCCACCGCACTCTGGTTCGCTGCATCGGAGACGATTGCCCAATAAGGATCTCCTGCCAGATATTGCGCGCCCAACATGCCGCTCGGGATGGCAATTTGAGTCCCGGACCGCGAACCAAAGTCAACCGTTATGGATGCAGCTAATACTGTACGAGGTCCCCCGAGCCCGGATGCCGCCACAGTCTGTGGACTATTGGTAGCGCCATCGGTAATTGTCAACAAGGCCACGCGCGTTCCAATCGCCGTTGGCTTGAAGACCAGCGTCACGGTGCACGATGCGCCCGCAGCTAACGTGGCGCCGCAAGTGTTCTTTGAGATGCTGAAATCTCCGGGATCGGTGCTGGTGAGAGCGATGCTGCCGATGGGAACCGCAGCCGAGCCAGTGTTGGTCAATGTGGCGGACTTTGGCGCGCCCCCGATTCCGACCGACACAATTGCCCAATTGAGACTCGGCGGACTCACGGTTAGATTCCCTGCCGACGCAATTCCGGTTCCTGACAGGGCAACAGTCTGCGGACTGTTACTTGCTGAGTCGGTAACGCTGAGAGTAGCGGTGCGCGTGCCTGCAGCAGCCGTCTTGAAGAGGATCGTCGCGGTACAGCTTGCATGCGCTGCCAGGCTTGATCCGCAGGTCTTGCTTGAGATTGCGAAATCCCCAGCGTTGGCGCCGGCGATTGCCAAGCTGGTTAACGTAACAGAAGTTGAGGTTCCATTGCTCAGCGTAGCTGACAACGACTTGCCACTTGAGCCTGCATAGATGCTTCCAAAAGACAAGCTGGAGGGACTCGCAGCAACGATAGCTGTTGCGGCGGTTCCCAGCCCTGAAAGTGGAGCTTTCTGCGGACTGTTGCTTGCGGAATCGGTAAAACTCAAGGTGGCTGTGCGCGTGCCCGTAGACAGCGGCTTGAAGTGGATGGTCACAGTACAACTGGCATTGGCCGCAAGACTTGATCCACAGGTTTTGCTTGCGATTGTGAAATCGGCTGCGTTGGTGCCTGAAATTGCCACGCTGCTGAGGTTGATCGAGACCGAGCCGCCATTGGTCAATGTGACGGATTTGGGTGCACCCACATTGCCCAGTGGCACACTCGCCCAGCTAAGGCTTGCTGGACTCACAGTGGCTGCAGCATGGCACATTGGCCCACTGGCGGAGCATACAACCACAAACGTGAGAAGTATCAATGATTTGCGGATCTTTGGACTGCCCGTTGAAGCCTTTGCGAAAGAGGCGGCGGGCACGCGAAACAACTGCGCAATCAGGCACTTCATGGGGACTTCCTTCCTTCCGAAGAAACGAACACCATTACTTTGGAACCGACCGTGAATGGGGACCGCCTCGAGACCGCTCTCATTGACGAACGGCTTTGTTCAGCCAGCTATCAGCTCCCCGGCGGCGTCAGAATCTTTACCAGCCGATCTTCATTCACACCGGTGGGGATTCCTTCCCGGCGCCAGTGCTTCTCGCAGCCGGGGTAGTCCAGCGGCACACACTGCGAAGGTATACAGCGCGCTCGCATTTCATGCCCGCGCGGCAAGATGTTCAACAAGCAGGCTACAGCCACCACCCCCGTATTCCGCTCTCCCTGCCACCGCTCGATCCAGCGGCTGGATCCCGTGGATTTTGGAACGATGTAGACCTCAACTCCTAAATTGCGCATCTGCTCCGTGATCCGGTTCACGCTGCAGGATTTATCGCAGCCCGTGCAAGTGACGTCGATGCCGAGTACTCGCGCTCGGCAGGTTTTGGCCAGTTCTCCCCTCATGCACCCCGGAACCAGGACGGCCTTTCGCGTCGTCTGGTCGAAGCGCCGACGCAGGCCTCGGTTCATGATTTCGGCCGCCACCATCGACAAGTGGTATTCCGCCGGCCGCATTCCGCAAAAAACCTGGTCCTCGCGAAGGCCGCGCCGGGAATATTCTGTCGTCAGGAACCCGGGGACACCGCGCGTGTAGGCTTCAAGCGTTATGGCCGCCTCGCGCTCGAACCACGTGAAGACTTCAAAAGAAATCCTCATGCAACGGCTGGCAGCTTCCTCCGGGAGCGTGCCCAGATAGCAGCGCCAGTTGTTCAGGCGCCTCACCTCCTGTTCGAATTCACCGGTGGCCTGGAGCCAGTCGATGAGGCGGGGCAAGCGGTTCAGGGAGAACTCTGCGGCCGTTGTCGTATTCGTCAACTGGGGCGCCAGGAAGAATCGGCCGAGCACCGCCCGCCCCAGGTCGGCCAGCGGCTTGGACCAGGCGGACTCGCGACGCAACCAGAAGAGTTCCCGCGCCAGGCCAACAACCCACTTCGGGGTTTTCTCTGCGGCCCCCAAATATCGCCCCAGCGCCAGGCCCATCATGAGCAGATCAAGCGCATATTCGCCGCGGCTGCGCTCGTCCTCGCGCAAGAAATCCAGAATATGATTCCTGTAGCCATCCACGACCGTTCCCGCCTGTCGCTCGATTTCAGCCGTTATCGTATCCGAGAATCGTGCAATTTCTTCGTAGTAGGCGTCAGAACTGGCGCTGCCAAGCCGCAGGTCATAAACAAGGTCAGTTGCAGCCATGCAAGGGCTTGCGGACTGTTCGGTGGGCACCGACAGAGCTCCAGCGAAGCCATCAGATGCCGCAGCAAGTCGTGGGGAATGAATGGGAAATCGCATCCGAGGGGCCTTTCGCGACTCCAATTACGCAACCTTTGGGGGTTGAGGTTAAGATTCTTGGATGCGCACAGCAACTATCCGGTTGCTTCAGCAATGGAGATGATTTTGGATCACCGCCGCCCAAAACACTAACTCGTCGATTCTTCGGCTTTGTAGAGCTTCCCGCTCTTAAGCAGAAATCGTTCGCCGCGCCAGACAATCGTGTGGCCGGCGAAGCCCGCCGCCCACACGCCCATCGCCGCCACGTCGCGAATGGGCAACAGCCACAGATTGGGCAGCACCTGGTGGTCGCCAAGCACCTCGGCCCCTACCATCATAGCCAGCGTCAGCCGAAGAAAGAAGCTCATCCCCAGCAGCCAAAGGCTCACCGGGCTTAAGCCGCTGGCCACCACATTCAACACCGCCCAGCAGAGGCCATGGGTAAACACAAGGCCCAAATAACCCAACGGGCTGGCATCACGCACGGTCCGCGCCCAGCGCAACTGGTGCTGGGAAAACCCACGCCAGTCATAAGGCGGAACTGCGGTTTCCACTACCTCGGCGCTCAACGCAATGCGGTAGCCGGCCCGGGCCACGCGCGTTCCCAACTCGTTGTCGTCGGCCAAAAAATCCACGAGCGGCAAAAGGCCGCCGATCTTGTCGAGCGCCCCGCGACTCACCGCCAATGTTGAGCCAAGCCCGAACCCCAGACCGCCTTCAATCATCCGGGAAAGCAGTACGCCCGCCAGAAAGTCCGTAGCGATGCCCAGTGCCTCAAAACGAGAGGGCAGAGTGCCATGCGCGCGGCCCCTGTAGAGCGCGGTCACCATGCCAACTTCTTTCCCGGCTTTGCCGCGCTTGACGTTGCTCGATTGCGGCGCGAACAGGCCCATCACGCGTTCCAGGTAACGGGGCGATACAGTGATGTCCGAGTCGTTGATGAGCAGAAAATCGTACCTCGCGCGAGCAGCGAGTTGCACCAGTGTGCTGACCTTCCCATTGGTTCCCAGCCGCTGCGGGCACTCGATCAGCCCTATCGCCCGCTCTGGAAACTCCTCCCTGAGTTGCATCACCGCCGCAACCGCAGGGTCGTCGAGCGATGACACTCCAAAAAGCAGTTCGAATTCGCCGACGTATGTTTGCCGGCAGTGGCTGCGAAAGGCGTCGATCATGCCGGGGTCCAGTCCCTTGAGAGACTTCAGGATGCTGACGCCCGGCGCAAACGCCGCCAATGGGCCACCCCGGCTGGCGAGGAAAATCCGCGCCGCAATAATGGCAGCAACAAAATAGCCGATGCCGGCCACAGCCAGCACCATGGTCAACATCTCCACGGATTGGGCCAGAGCGTGGGGGGTCACAGGGGCTAGTGTAACGGAAAGGGAGTGAACTGTGATCAGTGGACAGTGGTCAGTGAAAAACGGATAATGCGAAAATTAGACTCTGAAATCGGAAGACAGATCACTGACCATCATTGGCTACACCTTACTGTCCACTGTTCACTGACCACTGTTCACTTAGCTGAACAGCGTACTTACGCTGGTCTCCATGTGAATGCTCTCTATGGCGGCTCCGAGGAGGCCGGCGATGGAGAGGACT
>PLZC01000015.1 GCA_003151985.1 Acidobacteriaceae bacterium | reverse complement strand
TCCTATTTCGTCGGCTGCTCCACTGGCGGGCGCGAAGGCATGATTCTTTCCCAGCGTTATCCCACTGCCTTCAACGGTATCGTTTCCGGCGATCCCGCCATGCGCACAGGCCTTTCCAATCTGGCCATCGGCCAGTGGATCCCCGTGGCCTACAACCAGGCCGCGCCCAAAGACGCCTCCGGCAAGCCCCAGATCGAAAGATTTCTCACCGACGGCGATCGCACGCTCTTCATGAACGCACTTATGAAACGATGCGACGCAAAGGATGGCGTAGTCGACGGCATGATCTCCGACCCCCTTAGCTGCGACTTCGATCCCGCAGTCCTGGCTTGCAAACCCGGCCAAACCGATGCCTGCATCGCGTCTGAAAAAATCGGCGCGATCAAGAAAGCCTTCGCCGGACCGAAGAACGCTCACGGCATGCAGGTCTATCCCGGCTTCCTCTATGACGGGGGCATTGCGATGAAAGGTTTTGTTTCGGGATTGCTGGCCATGGGACCAAGCGGCATCTTCGGCCCCTACACTAGCGCCACCGAACTTGACCTGGACAAGGCAGAACTCCATGCCTCCGATCCGCTCGTCGAGCCCGCCTCCACCAATCTCACAACCTTCTCTCTTAGCGGGGGTAAGCTCATCTTCTTCCACGGCGACAGCGACCCGTGGTTCTCGCCGCTTGACACGCTTGACTATTACAAATCCCTTGCTGCAACCAACGGGGGTGCAGACAAGGTTGCCGAGTGGAGCCGGATGTTTCTTGTCCCGGGCATGGCCCATTGTGGCGGTGGGCCCGCTCTCGATCACTTCGACATGCTCTCCGCCGTCGTCGACTGGGTCGAGAAGGGGACGGCGCCCGATTCCATTATCGCCACCGGTCAGGCATTCCCGGGCCGCAGCCGCCCGCTCTGCCCTTATCCAAAGCACGCGCAGTACAGCGGAAACGGTGACACCCAGGACGCCCGAAACTTCCAATGCCAGGACCCCGCACATCCATAGCAAGAGGTTTGCAGTCATGAGTTCCAGATCCATTCCCAAACACATTTATTGCGAAGCTCTCGCGGCCGCGATGTTGCTTGCGGCCGGTGCTGGCGCATGCGCGCAGCCCACGCCTGGTCAAGCGACATCTGCTGCGGTTGCCAAGCCACTTCCGTTCGTCAGCCCCATCTTTGGCGACAACATGGTCCTGCAGCGCGGCAAGCCCGACACCATCTGGGGCTGGTCCGACCCAGGCGATACCGTCCGAGTGCAGATCGGCGAAAACACCGCAACCGGCACCGCCGGCCCCGATCGCCGGTGGCAGGTGAAGATTCAGCCGCCTGCGCCCGGTGGACCCTATACCGTGAAGATCACCGGCCATCAAAGCGCTGAACTGCACAATGTTCTCGTCGGCGACGTGTGGTTCTGCGGCGGGCAATCGAACATGGGGCTGCCCCTGCGGTTCACAAACAATGCCGATGAGGAAATCAAGGCGGCCAACTACCCCGACATTCGCTTCTTTGCCGTAGGCGGTCATCCCGCCTACCACCATGTTGATGTGATCGAAGGCAACTGGCGCGTCGTCTCGCCCGAAACAGCGAGCTGGATGTCGGCGGTCGGCTACTATTTCGCCCGAAAGGTCGAGCAGGAGATGCACATTCCCATCGGCCTTGTCGTGGACTCGGTGGGCGGTACTCCCGCCGAGGCGTGGGCGAGCGCCGACGCGCTTCGTCCGCTCCATGACTTCGATGTCCCACTCGCAGAGCTCGATCGGCTGAAATCCAAAGGCGCGCCCGAATACGGCAACTACATCATGCACTGGTACGACGAGTACGACACGGGCCAGAAGAACAATTGGGCCGCTCAGGATTACGATGACTCGGCGTGGAAATCGGTGCCAATCCCCGGCGGATTCGCGGAACTGGGCGTGCCAGATACGCCTGCACTTGTCTGGTTCCGCAGGGAGATCACTCTCCCCGACCCGCTCCCTGCTGGACGCGCCACGCTCAACTTCGGCGAGATTGAGCGCATGGACACGGTCTACATCAACGGCAAATCCGTGGGCGGCAGTGCATGGGTCGAGAACCCACGCGTGTATCCGGTGAGCGGCGCTCTCAAGGCCGGCAAGAATGTAATCGCCATTCGCGTTCTCAAAACCAAGCCGGATGGCGGCTTTCTCTCCAAGCCTGAAGATTTGCACCTCTCGCTCGGCGATCAGAGCAGTATTCCCCTCGCCGGCGAGTGGAAAGCAAAGATCAGCGTCGATGCTCGTCCGCCGCAACCTCTGCCTATCGCTTACGAGAACTGGCCCGTTATGCCGACCGTTCTGTACGAAGGCATGCTTGTGCCCATCGCCCCACTCTCTCTCAGCGGCGCCATCTGGTATCAGGGCGAGCAGAACTCGCCGCGCGGTTACCAATACCGCAGAATCCTTCCTGCCATGATCGCGGACTGGCGCGCGCTCTTCGCCCAGGGCGATTTCCCCTTCTACATAGTGAGCCTGCCCGCTTTCGCCAAGCGCAGTCCCGTTCCAGTCGATGGCGACGAATGGACCGAAACGCGCGAATCGCAAGCGCTGACCGCGGCGGCGGTTCCAAACACCTGTCTGGCCATCACCATCGACACCGGAGACCCCGACAATATTCATGCAAAAGTCAAACAGCCAGTGGGTG
>PLZC01000185.1 GCA_003151985.1 Acidobacteriaceae bacterium | reverse complement strand
TCTGCGGTGCGTCCGGGCAATTACTTTTGCTCGGGCGATGAACTTGAGGATCTTCTTCGGCGCGGCTCTTCAAGATGGCGGGCTTTGCTGGCCTGACGAACGTTCAGCGCAAACAGCAACCCTGTATATTGCCGTTCGCGACAGGTACGGCAGCGGATGGGGTATTGAAAGAGAAGCAAGCGAGGAATATCCGATGGTCTCAAGCGCGAGACGCGGAAGCTGGTCGATCCACAATGAAAGCATTTCATATTCGATTTGGTTCAATGCTGGTGGAAGAGGTTGNNCTCATTTGCCGCAGGCGAGCCTGTGTGGTTCCATTCTACAGTGAAGCGCAGTCCCGCACCTTTTCTCCGATTTGAATTCACGGGAAATGATTTTGATTGCAAAGGTATCCCGGGGTTCAACGGGCTGCGGAAAATCAGGACGGAAAAAGTGAGTCGGAGGCGGCTTGCGGGTCAGCCACGCGGTCGCGACGCCGATGCGGCCGGACGACAGGCGCGGCCAGCAAACCGGCAATCTCCCGCAATTCTGCGCGGACACGGCCGATAGCCGCTGCGGCATCATTCAGCCGTTGGCTGGAGTCGCCGGTGGGCAGGGGCAAATCCGGCTGCGGATCCACTCGACGGCGGCCCTGATCGAGAGCGTGTCGAGCACCGCTGAGTGTGTAGCCCTCGCCATGAACCAGCCGCTTGATTTCGAGAGCCAGCTCCACATCGCGCCGGCGGTAAAGCCGCTGTCCGGTTCCACTCTTGTTGGGTTTCAGTTGAGGAAACTGCGTTTCCCAAAAGCGCAGAACGTAGCTTTCGACCGCACAAATACGGGCCACATCCCCAATCTTGAAATAGAGGCGGTCGGGAATCGACGGCGGGTCAAAGGCACGCTTCGGGGATAGTTGCGGGGCCATGGTTTTTGTTGAGCTGGATGCCGCGTTGGGTGACTTCCGGCTCTGAACGCAGTATAGGCCACGCTTTGCACTCTTTGTGAAGCAAAATCTGCGGACTCGCCGCGTCTTTTTGAGGAAAAAGAGTGCAGATCCCTCAAAAGACGTGAAAAGACGCCTGTTTCACATGGAAGCATCGATAAAAAATGCGCCTGGTACGCACTTCGCCTACCGTTCTTCAGGGCATTTAATTGGGGTGCGTTCTGTCGAATGTTTCGGCGCGGCACGCAGATATTGAACCGGCCAACTCGCTGCCTCGCCCAGCACTGCTGCCGCGTGAAGCGGAAAATAGGGATCGCGGAGCATCTCGCGGCCAAGCAGCACAATGTCGGCATCGCCCCGGGCGACAATCGCGTCAGCCTGGCCGGGGTCGCTGATGAGGCCGACGGCAGCGGTTGGAATGCCTGCCTCACGCCGGATTCTGCCCGCAAATCCGACCTGATAACCGGGTTCCAGGGGAACCTGAGCGTTCGGCGCCTGCCCTCCGGAGGACGCGTCGACGAGATCGACGCCATGTTCGCGAAAAAGACCGGCTAACTCAACAGTTTCGTCAATGGTCCAGCCGCCCTCCACCCAATCGGTGGCCGAGAGCCGGACGAAAAGTGGCAAATGCTGCGGCCACGCGGCGCGAACGGCGTCGACTACCTCGAGAACCAGGCGGGTACGGTTTCGAAAGCTACCGCCATAAGTATCGGTTCGCCGGTTGGCCAGCGGAGAAAGAAACTGGTCGAGCAGGTATCCGTGGGCGGCGTGAATCTCAACAAAGTCGAATTGCGCGGCCAAGGCCCGGCGCGCCCCCTGCGCAAACGCAGGAGCGATGGCCGCAAGCCCGATGGGGCTTAGTGGCTTGGGCGTGGAATAGCCTGGGCCGAAGGCCAGGGCGCTGGGCGCGACCGTGGGCCAACCGCCCTCGCGCGGCAGCAGCAACCGCTCGCCGCCGAAGGGCGCCGCCATGCTTGCCTTGCGGCCGGCATGCGCCAGTTGAATGCCTGCCCGCACGCCTTGAGAGTGAAGGAAGGTCACGATCCGTTCAAGCGCCGGGATGTGCTCGTCTTTCCAGATGCCCAGATCGCCAGGAGTGATGCGGCCCTCCGGCAGCACCGCGGCGGCCTCCATCATAACCAGGCCGGCGCCTCCCTGCGCGCGGCTGCCCAGGTGAACAAGATGCCAGTCCGTGGCCATGCCATCCTGCGATGAATACTGGCACATGGGCGAGACGCCGATGCGGTTGGCAAAGACGACCGAACGAAGCTGAAAGGGCGAAAAGAGAGGGTGGCTCATAGGAATGGGCATTGATTCCTGTGCTTGAATTTTGATACGGCAGTTTCAGAATTATTGTGCGGGGCCGAAGAACCGAAGAGGACTGGATAACTTGACACAGGATATTATCACCGGGCAGCGAAAACGAACTGTTGCTTCCGAGGGGTAGTTTAAACCCGATACGGCTCAAATGCCTAGTTGGCGAACGAGCAGGCTGGACATGGGTGTGGAGAGGCGGAGTGTTTTGCCTGGCAAGCCTGAAGAAATAGTTACGCACCACGCGGAAGTGGACTTACACTTACCGTGGCAACACCGTAATTCTATGCCAGTCGCTCAATTGACCCTTGAAGTCCGCATCGAGCATGCACAGTCGCTCAAGGACCGTAGGCAGGTGGTCCGTTCGCTGAAGGATCAGTTGCGCCAGGGCTTTAATATCTCCGTGGCTGAGCTGGACGAAGCTGTTCTCTGGCAGTCGGCCACCATCGGTGTGGTGGCCATTTCCCGCTCCCGCGACTACCTGCATGGGCTCGTGGAAGAGGTGGAACGGGCGGCGCGCAGGATGCTGAACGAACTGGGCGCCGAGCTGGCCGATTCCTTCTGGGACTATATCGAAAGTTGACAGGCACGGTTCTTACTTGATGACTGCTCGGAAAGGCGGAGCAATGAAGGTACTGATCTTTGGCGCGACGGGCATGGTGGGACAAGGTGTGCTCAAGGAGTGCATTCGGACCAAGCATGTGCAGTCTGTGGTGACCATTGGCCGCACCGCAACAGGCGCTGCGAGTGCCAAGGTGAACGAGATTGTACACGCAGATCTTGAGAATTATTCGGGCCTCGAACGCCGTCTAATTGGCTTCGATGCCTGTTTCTTCTGTCTGGGCATCTCATCGAGCCTGGTACGCAAGACGGAATACGAGCGAGTTACTTACGACATAACTATCGCCGCGGCGGAAACTCTTTGCCGTCTTAACCCGAAGATGACTTTCATCTATGTCTCAGGCTCCGGCACGGATAGCTCAGAGCAGGGACGCATGCGATGGGCCCGCGTAAAGGGGCGCACGGAAAACGCGCTGCTTCGTCTTCCTTTCAAGGCTTATATGTTTCGCCCGGGCTTTATTGAGCCCATGGATGGCATCCGGTCGAAGACCCGCGCCTATAGGATCTTTTACATGATTGGCGGACCGGTGTTATCGCTGATTCGGCGCGCCTTGCCAAACATGGTGTTATCAACGCGGGATATCGGGCAGGCTATGCTGGCCGTGGCACGGAAAGGGCCCACAAACCAGGTTCTGGAAGCTAAAGATATTCGGTCTGTTTTGCAGGGAAATTAAGGATAACTCCACGCACCTCGATCCGCCCATCCCGCACCGCCCAAAGACTGGGTGGCCCAGGTCTCGAGTTTGAGACTTGGGCAGCCAAGAACCACAACCATCGCCCCTGCTAGCGAGGAGTTTCGAAAAAGATGCCAGACGGCGATAAGTATTTTGCCCACTACCCAAGCCTGCAAGGGCGAGTCGTACTTGTGACCGGCGGCGCCACCGGCATCGGCGAATCCATTGTCTCGCACTTTGCACGACAGGGTTCCCGCGTCGCCTTTTTCGACGTGCAGGATGAGCCGGCGCAGAAACTCGCAGAGGCGCTGGCCGACGAAGGCTGTCCAAGCCTCTATTACCTTCATTGCGACCTGACCGATCTCGACGCCCTGAAGAGTGCGGCGGATCGGGTTCTGGCCGAATACGGCACCCCCGACGTGCTGGTGAACAACGCGGCGAACGACCATCGCCACACGGCAGAGGAAGTGACTCCCGCCTACTGGGACCAGTCGATGGCCATCAATCTTCGCCAGCAGTTTTTTATGATCCAGGCATTGGTACCCTCGATGCGCGCGGCCGGCCGCGGGTCCATTATCAACATGTCGTCGATTTCCTGGATGATTCCGGCCACCGGCATGGTCCTCTACACTTCGGCCAAGGCCGCCGTTGTGGGGCTCACCCGCACCATGGCCCACGAACTGGGTCCGGCGAACATCCGCGTCAACGCCGTGCTGCCGGGCGCAATCGTAACCGAGAAGCAAAAGCGGCTTTGGTATACACCGGAGCTTGAAGCCACGATTCTAGCCCGCCAGGCGCTGAAGCGCAGCCTCATGCCTGCCGAGGTAGCGCGTCTGATTTTGTTTCTCGGCGCGGACGACTCCAGCGCCATCACCAACCAGAGCTACATTGTCGACGGCGGGTGGATCTAGCGTCCTTGCTCTGAAGTTGGCAAAAACAACGCCTTCCCCGGATTTCAGCCCGTCTCGAGCCGAATACCCGCTCTTTCTTGCATCCAATGCTCAAGATGGAGGGAAGATCGAATGCGCACAAGATATGTTCTAGTCCTGGCGATGGCCGGGCTTATGGGTTTTACAACAGGCTGCCGAACCAACACAGTAGATAAGGGCGCGTTTAAATCGGCCCTGAACGACTACTACAAGAGCCGGCAAGTTTGCCTGTGGGCGGCACCGGTGAAGTTTCCAGCACAAGCTGACACTTCAAACGACGAGCAAACTAAGAGCTACGACGCCCTTACCGATGCGGGACTGCTGACGCGGATGGCCACGGAGAAGAAGAGGATCCTGATCGGCTCGAAATCGGTAAACAACTACGATCTCTCCGACAAGGGCCGCGCGGCATGGACAGCCGACGCGACTCAACCCGGTTATGGCAATTTTTGTTTCGGGCAACGCGAGGTCACTTCGATTGACAGCTACTCGCCGGAAAACACCGACGCCGCGCAGTACAGCGTAACTTTTCACTCAAGGGTGAAAGGGCTTCCGGACTGGGCAAACACGGCTGAAACCAGAACGGCATTCCCGACCATCGATGCCGTAGCCGCATCGGAGCAGTTGGCGACGGCGATCCTGGTGAAGAGCAGCAACGGCTGGCAGGTCTCGAATGTCCAGTCGACGGCAATGGGGCAGTAGCGCGAAAGGAATCAACTCAATCCTTCGGTCGAGACTTGCCTGTGCCTCGGCCCGTATACTGGCTCCCATGTTTCAGGCACTTCGAACGGCCATTGTTTTGGGACTGCTGGCGGCAGGAATTCCCGTATTCCTGTCTGCTCAAGCCACTGCGCCCAATGCTCTTCCTGCAGGGCAACAAGATGGGAAGCCCGCTGCCGGCGCGCCCCACCCAGCCCAAGTTGACGACCATCACCGGCCCATCACCGCTGGAGGGTTTGTTTCAAGCGGGCCGACGGTTTTTGCAGACGAATCAGAAAAGGCCGGACTGACACATTGGGCCCACAAGATGGGGACGCCCTCGAAGAGCTACATCATTGAGACCAAGGGCTCCGGCGTGGGCTTGATCGACTACGACAACGATGGCTGGCTTGATATCTACGTGGTGAACGGATCGACGGCAGCAGCGCTGGAGGGCAAAGAGCCCGCGCCACATGCCGCCCTTTTTCACAACAACCACGACGGTACTTTTACCGATGTTGCCGCCCAGGCCGGCGTGACCAACGACCGCTGGGGCTTTGGCGCGGCAGTGGCCGACTACGATAACGACGGCTGGCCCGA
>PLZC01000055.1 GCA_003151985.1 Acidobacteriaceae bacterium | reverse complement strand
TGCCGCCCGTGATCTGGCCGCGGTCCGCCATCTTGCAAAGCGCGGCGGCGTCGAGCGTGGACTTGATCTTGGGGCTCACGGTTTCGACGGCCGAGAGCAGCGCCACCTTGGGCTCCGGGATGCCCAGCGCGATGGCAAGGTCAATGGCGTTCTGGACGATATGGACCTTGTCCTCAAGCTCCGGCGTGATGTTGATGGCCGCGTCCGTAATCATCAGGGTGCGCGAGTAAGCCGGCGTATCCATGATGAATACATGGGAGATGCGGCGGGCGGTGCGCAACCCCGTATCGCGGTTCATGGCCACCTTCATCAGCACATCGGTGTGCAGGCTGCCCTTCATCATCGCCTGCGCATTTCCGGCGCGGCACATGGCCACGCCCAACTCGGTGGCCTTCTCTTCAGTGTCGGCATGCAGGATTGGATAGGGGGTTATGTCCACTCCGATTTGAGCGGCCAGAGCCAGGATGGCCGCTTTGTCGCCGATCAGAGTTGGCTCAATGATTTCTGCGATTGCGGCCTCAACAGTGCCCCTGAGAGCCACGTCGGACAGCGGCCACACGACCGCGGTAGTGATGGCCGGCAGGTTCTTGCAACGCTCGATGAACTTGTGGAATACATGGTAGTCGGCTGGATGACCAACCAACGGGTCAACGGTAACGGCTTCAGCAAGCCCGGCTAAATCGCTCATGCGTAGTTTTCTCCCTGCCCGCGCAGCAAATCGCTCGTGGGCCTAACCCATTCATTGTCGCCCGGCAGAAAGTCGCCGCCTGTGCCATCGGTCACAGTCCGGGCAAGCGTCTCCCATCATGGGACCGGCCGGCAAGATCCTTCAGGAGTGAAGGGTACGGGCTTCGCAGGCTGCGGGTAAACTCGATCCGTTGAAGGGTATGTGCTTCACAGGCTGCGGAAAAACTCCATTCGGGAACGGAACCTGTTCGCTTTGAAAGGGCACGACTTCAGTTGTGCCGCCTCTTTTCCGCCACTCGGCAAAGCTGCTATGCTGCGAGCGCCGAGAAAAAGCGATTTATATCAGGAGGGCAGCCGTTATGTGGTTTCTTGGAATGGATGTGGGAACGGGTGGTACGCGCGCCGTGGTAGTGGATGCGGCGGGCAAATTGATTTCCGGCGCTTCCAGCGAACATGCGGCCTTTCGCACTCCCCACCCGGGCTGGGCCGAGCAGGACCCCGACGACTGGTGGCGCGCTGCCCAGGATGCCATCCGCAAGGCGCTGGCAGCCGCCCCTGAGCCGCGCCAGCCCATTTCCGCGCTAGGCTTGACCGGCCAAATGCACGGCGCGGTCATGCTGGATGAAAACGGCCAGGTGCTGCGCCCAGCGCTCATCTGGTGCGATACCCGGACCCAGCCCGAATGCGACTGGCTTACGGAGAAAATCGGCTACGAGCGCCTCATCGAGCTCACCTGCAACCCGGCCCTGCCCAACTTCACGCTCACCAAGCTGCTGTGGGTCAAGAAGCATGAGCCGCACACCTTCGCCAAGATTCGCCACATCATGTGCCCCAAGGACTATGTGCGCTACAAGCTCACCGGCGAGTTTGCCATCGACGTACAGGAGGCCTCGGGGACGCTGCTCCTGGACGTGACGCATCGCCGCTGGTCCCGCGAAGTGGCCGCGGCTGCGGGGATTCCCGAGTCCTGGCTGCCCAAGGTCTATGAGTCGCCCGAGGTCTGCGCGCGCATCAGCGAAGCCGCTGCGGGGCACACGGGATTGGCCGCGGGCACGCCTGTTGTGGCAGGCGCAGGCGATCAAGGAGCCGGCGCCGTCGGCATGGGCATCCTGCAGCCGGGGTCGGTTTCAGCCACAATCGGCACCTCCGGCGTAGTTTTTGCCGCCACCGCGAATCCCACCAAGGACCCCAAAGGCCGCCTCCACACTTTCTGTCACGCCGTGCCGGGTCTGTGGCACGTCATGGGCGTCACGCAATCCGCAGGCCTGAGCCTCAGTTGGCTCCGGGAGACCTTCTTCGCCGGCCGCAAGTACGACGACTTGACCGACGCGGCAGCCAGGATTCCCGCGGGCAGCGAAGGCCTCGAGTGGGCGCCCTATCTGCTGGGCGAGCGCACTCCGCACCTTGACCCTGAAGTGCGAGCGGCATTTGCCGGCATCTCCACTGGCCACACGGCGGCGCATTTTGTTCGGGCCGTGCTCGAAGGCGTGGCTTACTCGCTTCAAGACACCTTCACCCTTTTCGCCGAGTTGGGCATTCCGGTCACCGCTATTCGCCTCGGCGGCGGGGGCGCGCGCGGTTCGCTGTGGCGCAAGATCCAGGCCGGGATCTACGGCCAGGCCGTCGAAGTGCTCACCGCCGAAGAGGGCGGGGCATTCGGATGCGCCATGATGGCCGGCGTAGGCGCGGGCCACTGGGCCAACCTGGACGAAGCCTGCGCCCAGGCCATCGAGGTAGCCCAGCGCATCGAGCCGGATGCCGCCGATCTCGCAGCATACAAGGCCGGATACGCCAAGTGGCGCAAGCTCTACCCCGCGCTGAAAACCCTGCGATAGGCGGGTGGCCGACCCTTGAATCCGTCACAGTAGCTGGGTGCCCCATCCTTGCGTTTTTCTACGCAAGGGTGGGATACCGCAGATCTCACAGACAGGTCTTCGTCGTTCAAACCGTTGCATATAATTACGATCATTCGGCGCACACTATTCATAGGAGTGTCCACGGTGACCAAAATACACGTCAAATCCATCTCCGCTCAGACGTCCTTATGGGAACTGGTCACCGCTCAATTACGAGCCGAAAATCGTCGAAAATCCCCGTACTCCCCCCCCTCCCCCTCCGGAGCCTTCTTTTTGACCCCCGCATTCTGTGTAACTCACAATAAATGAACAAGTTAAGAATTTGAGTTAATAACTAATCAGTAACCATGACCGGCAGATTTCAGCCTGTTTTGAGTCAAAAATACCCCTTTTCAATGCCAATCCAGGCCGTTGGAGCGAGGTCGAAGAGATACTCTCCAATATCGGGCAAGCGCAACATAGGCATTCAATTTTGCGCTACTGTAGAAGGAGACCCCCGAAACCGCTAATTCTTGCAGTATCTCTGGTTGTGGCGCTCGCCTGCATTGGCCCGGCCCCCGGCCAAAACACAAGGCTCATGCGGTTTCGGATGCAGGAGGAAGACGCGATGCGTCCATACCATGTAATTTTCAAGTGGGGAGGCCGATTAGCGGCCTTAGGCTTCCTGGCTGTTCTGTGTGGCTCTGCCCTCTATGCCCAACAGGCTGGTGACGGACAAACGGTCGACAAAGCAACGCTGCAGCTCCTGCTGACTAGAATTGACCAGCTTGAATCCAGGGTCAGGCAACTGGAGGCCGAGCGGCCGCAAACTGGCGCCGCCAACTCCGCTCCCGCTCCTGCGAGCCAGACGGCGATGACGGCGGAAACGACCCCGCCTCCGGCCAGCCCCGCAGCTCAGGCATCGGGTTCCCCCAAAATGCCTTCTGCCGCCGCCCCTGAGTCCGACCAACCGCCATCCGACAATGGCATGGCCGACAGAATGGACCTCAGCAAGACCCTTTTGCGCATTCGCGGATTCGGAGACGTTGATCTCCATGGCGACACCGGAAAGGGCGACACCACCTCCTTTTCGCTCGGACAGCTTGATCTGTTTGTGACCTCCGACGTCTCGGAAAACTTCAGATTCCTCAGCGAGATTGTGTTTGAGGGCGGCCCGGAGGATGTGTACGGGCATGCGAAAGGAACCGAGAACCAGATTACGACGGATGTGGAACGCTATCTCCTGCAATACTCCTACAACGACTATTTCAATATATCGGCAGGCAAGGGACACCTGGCCATCGGCTACTACAACACGGCTTATCATCACAGCGCATGGATGCAAACAACCACAAGGAGACCGTTCATCTACGACTTTGAAGATCGTGGAGGAATCCTTCCAATCCACATGATTGGCGTCTCTGCCGCAGGACGCCTCCCTGCCGGACAGCTGGGACTGCACTACGTTGCTGAATTAGGCAATGGGCGCGCCTCGAGAGACCCGCTGAATCAAGTGCCGGTTCAAAATGTAGTTGACGACAAGACTCACAAGGCCTTTAACCTGGCCCTGTTCGCAAAACCCGAAGCTGTCCCGGGTTTCCAGGCCGGCTTCTCGTTTTATCGCGACGTGCTCGCTCCCGACAAGGCACCCAGAATCGGTGAGTCGATCCTTGCCGGTCACGCCATTCTCATCCGTCCAAAGTACGAATGGTTAAGTGAAGCCGTGCTCGATCGCCTGACGCCGATCGGAAGCTCCACTACGAATACTCCCGGCTTCTATTCCCAAGTCTCAAACCAATGGGGCCTCTACCGGCCCTATTTCCGCTATGAGTACGTGAATGTTTCCCAGCGTAACCCGGTGTTCCCGGATGTGGGCTTGCGGCATGGGCCGGTGGCAGGCTTGCGTTTCGATGCCAGCGAATTTGTGGCACTGAAGTTCCAATACGACTACCTTTTGCTACGCAATCGGCCGAACATTAATAGCCTCACTCTGCAACTTGGGTTCACTTTCTAGAAAGACGAGTTGTCTATCATGCGGCGCCTGGTGACTTGCACGATCGTCGTTATACTGGCTGCGGGGCCCCTGTCGGACGCCGCTCGGGCGCCCGTCGCTTACTCCAACTCGCATTTGGCGCAACAAAGCACGCCATCTGAACCACTCGTTATTGTCATGAATCGGTCCAACCCGGTGGAAAAACTCTCCTTCGCCGAGCTGCGCAGCATTTTTCTGGGTAACCGCGGCTACTGGCCAAACGGCAGGCGAATTACACTCGTCATGCGGGACCCGGGGGAACACGAGCGCAAGGTCATCTTACGGGAGGTGTGCGGAATGAATGAAAGTCAGTTTAAAACTCATTTCATCCACGGCCTGTACACGGGGGAGATCCTCGTGTCACCAAAGACGCTCTCTACCCCTGCCGGTGTTCGCAAGTTCATCTTCAATGTTCCGGGAGCCATTGGCTACCTGCGCCAGAGCGACGTTGATGATTCCGTAAAAGTGGTGCGTATAGACGAACTGATGCCTGCCGATAAGAGATACAAGTTACATGTGCAGGACCAGGCGGCCAATTAAGGCGAGAGAAAAACTAAAATCCGCTTTGAATTCGCGCTCCATCAATCCAGTCCCGCCGCTGGACCAGCTGCTGAGCGCCATTTCGCGCCACAGCGCCATTTTTTTGCTATCCGTGGTCTGTTCGGTCGTTCCGGTTATTGGTGTCTTTGTTATTCGCGATCTGAAGGCGGCGAATGCCGAGGCACAGGAAATGTACACAGGCTCGGTAAATGGCCTGCAGCGGATTGGTCAGTTGCAGTTCGATGCCCGGGAAACACGGCTTGCAATCCGTTTCAGTTCTTCCGACGCGCTCCAATCCGCAAAGCTGCCGAGTGCTGCCTGTTGTCTGCGGAAGTTAGTTGATTGCGGACAACGTAGACAGTGAATTGTTCCGCTACTGTACAAGGTGATTTCCGAAACCGTGAAATCTTTGCTGTGTACCTGGTCGTGGCGCCCGCCCAATATTCGCCGGGCCCCGGCCGAAGTATACTGTTCAGCGGTTTCGGATACAGGAGGGAGACGCGATGCGTCCATACCATTTGATCTTCAAGAGGCTGGGCGGCCGATTTGCGGCCCATGCCTTCCTGGCCCTTCTGTGCGGCTCTGCCCTCTATGCGCAACAGGCCGGGGATGGGCCGGGGGTCGACAAGGAAACGCTGCAACTCTTGCTTAAAAGAATCGACCAGCTCGAAGCCAGGGTCAAGCAACTGGAGACCGAACGGCCCCAGACTGGCGCAGCCGATCCCACGCCTGCTCTAGCTTCGCGAAGTCAAAAAGCGGTGAAGGCCGAAACGACCCCGCCGACGGCCGGTCCCGCCGTCCAGGCATCGGGCGCATCCCAGATGCCTCCTGCCGCCGCCCCGGAGTCCGAGCCAACCTCTTCCGACAATGCCATGGCCGACAGAATGGACCTGAGCAAGACCCTTTTGCGCATTCGCGGATTCGGAGACGTTTCCCTCCATGGCGACACCATGAAGGGCGATGCAACTTCCTTTTCGCTGGGGCAACTCGATCTGTTCGTCACCTCGGACGTCTCCGACAAGTTCAAGTTTCTTAGCGAAATTGTGTTTGAAGCCGGACCAAACAGCTACTACGGCCAGCCGCAACCGGCGGAGAATTCCTTCGGCGTCGACCTCGAGCGCTATCTTCTCCAGTATTCCTTCAACGATTTGCTGAATATATCCGCAGGTCGTGGACACACTGCGATCGGCTACTACAACACTGCGTATCATCACAGCACCTGGTTGCAGACAACCACAGGCAGGCCTTTCTTATTTGACTTCGAGGATCACGGAGGAATTCTTCCCATCCACATGGTTGGCGTGTCCGCTTCCGGCCAAATTCCCTCCGGACAACTAGGATTGCATTATGTTGCAGAAGTTGGTAACGGACGTGAGTCGCGATCCCCATTGCAGGAGGAACCGGTGCATAACGAGGTCGACGATGAGAACCACAAAGCCTATAACGTGGCGCTGTTCGCCCGGCCTGAAGCTCTGCGTGGTTTCCAAACCGGCCTTTCCGTTTATCGGGATATTCTTGCTCCTGCCAACAACCCGAGAATCGAGGAGACCATCGTTGCCGCTCATGCGATACTCATTCGTCCAAAGTTCGAGTGGCTTAATGAAGCCTTGCTCGATCGCCACACTCCCCTGAATAGCACCGCCTCCTTCAATATCCCGGGGTTTTATACCCAGCTCTCCCGGCAATTTGGTTCGTACCGTCCCTATTTTCGCTACGAGTACGTGAATGTCTCCAATCGTGAGCCAGTATTTACTGACGTGGCCCTCCGGCACGGCCCGCTGGCCGGCTTGCGCTACGATGCCAGCGAGTCTGTAGCCCTCAAATTTCAATACAACTACACTTTCTTGCGCAGCCAGCACGGAACCACTGGGCTCACAATGCAGCTAGGCTTCACCTTCTGACGGGAATTCATTCATCATGCGGCGCCTGACTACTTGGGTAATCGTCGTAGCACTAGCTGTCTGGCTGCAGACGGACGCTACGGGTGTGCCAGGCGCTCGACCGGCCCCACCCTTGGCTCAACAGACCACGCCATCTGAACCACTTGTCATTGTTGTCAATCGTTCGAATCCGGTCGACAAACTCTCATCCCTTGAATTGCGCAGCATCTTTCTGGGTAGCCGTAGCCACTGGGCCGACGGCAGGCGGATCACCCTCGTCATGCGCGACCCTGGGGAGCTGGAACGCAAGACCGTCCTGCGAGATATCTACGACATGAATGAAAGTCAGTTCAAGACGCATTTCCTTCACGGCCTGTTTACTGGTGAGATCCTGGTGTCCCCCCAAATCCTCTCGACGCCTGTCGGTGTCCGCAAGTTCATTTTCAACGTTCCGGGAGCTATCGGCTACTTGCGGCTCAGCAATGTGGATGCCTCCGTAAAGATGTTGCGCATCGATGAAAGTATGCCCGTCGATAAGGGGTATAAACTCCGAGTGCAGGATGAGGCAGACGAATAAGGTGAAAGAGCAGCCAGAAGTCGCTTTGAACTCGCACTCCATGAAGCCGGTTCCGGTGCTGGATCGCCTGTTGAGCGTCACTTCGCGCCACAGCGCCAGTTTCTTGCTGTTCACGGTCTGCTGTGTCGTTGCGGTCATTGGCGTCTTCGTTATTCGCGACCTGAAGGCTGCGAATGGCGAGGCGCGGGAAATGTACACAGGCTCGGTAAATGGACTGCAGCGGATTGGTGAGCTGCAATACGATGCCCAGGAGACACGCCTTTCAACCCTTCACGCCTTGACCACAAATGACAGCAACCTCCAGGTCGAATACGCTGACCAGACTCGCGACGCGGACCAGCGAGTGAAAGACGGAATCGTCGCATATGCACATCAGGCGAAGCAGCCCGCAGAGAATGCTCTTGCCAATCGCCTTTCTGCCGATTGGACAAATTACCTCGCAATTCGAGATGAAGTTCTTGCTTCCATTCTGGAGGGGAGCACGAAAGAGGCCGTGAGCTTCGATCTTTCCGCTGGCGTGCCGGCATTTGAACACGTTCGGCAGGACCTCGACGAGGTCAAACGCCTCTATGGCGAAGATGCTTCCCGCCGTCAGGCCAACCTGGCTGCCTCCTCGCGCCGCTCCTCCATCCGGCTCATCGGAATCTTCACCTTTACCTTCCTCCTGTCCGGCATCGCGGTTTGGACCATCCAAAGAAGCCGCATGCTGAGCGCTATTCAACTAGCCAAGTTGCAAATGGAATTCGTCGCTTCCGTTTCACACGAGTTGCGCACGCCCCTTGCCGTGTTGCGGTTGGCGGCGGATAACCTTGCCGACGGCGTCGTCCAGGGAGAGACCGCCCTGCGAAAATATGGCAGAATAATTCAACATCAAAGTCGCAGCATGGGCGATTTGGTCGATCAGATCCTGCTTTTCGCATCCACTGAAGATCGCGAGAACCGATACATCTTGCAACCGCTGGAGATTTCACCGATTATTGATTCGGTGGTGGCCGGTGCGGAAGGGCTGATCCATGGGGCGGGATTTGTCCTTGAACTCTACATTGAGCCGGATCTACCTCTTGTCATGGGCGATATCTCGGGAATCTCGCAGTGTTTGCAAAACTTGATCGGGAATGCCGTCAAGTACGGCGGCGATGACCGACTGATAGTCCTACGCGCGTTTACTGTGCCATTGGAGCGTGGGTCCGGCCAGGAATTGCAAATTTCGGTAGCCGATCGCGGTATCGGAATCGATTCCTCCGACCTCGTTCGCATCTTCGAACCTTTCTACCGCAGCCCGCGCGTGCATGCTGCGCAGTTTCATGGAACCGGCCTGGGGCTGTCCCTGGCCAAGAGACTCGCTGAATCGATGGGTGGACGAATTTCTGTTGTCAGCGAACTGTCCTTGGGGAGTATTTTCACTTTGCATCTACAGTTTGCCAAAGGAGAAGACATGCAGATGGCCGTGCCCGTTTCCGGGCCCTCGAGTTTGTCAAAGCCATGAACGAACATATCTTAATTGTCGAAGACGAAGAAGAGTTATGCACGACGCTCGGAGACCGCTTGCGCAGCGAAGGGTATGTTATTGATGTCGCGATGGATGGGAAAGCCGGCGGGGAAAAGGCGTTGCGGCTCCCATTCGATCTCATCATTCTCGACATCATGCTGCCCCATATCAGCGGGCTTGATCTTTGCACGGACCTTCGACGCGCCGGATTGGGCACGCCGATTCTCCTTCTTACCTCTCTCGGCCAAACTGTCGATAAGGTTGTCGGTCTAAAGCTGGGCGCTGACGACTATGTCACAAAACCATTCGATACGCTCGAACTTATGGCGCGGATCGAGGCCCTTCTAAGGCGTGCGCCGGCCAAGACGGATCTTGCCCGTTCCGGGGGTCAACCCATCTACCAGTTCGGTTCCATAGTTATAGATATTCGAAAAACCAAAGTGACTCAAGACGGCAAGCCTGTCAATCTAACTGCGCGAGAATTCCACTTATTACGCTACTTCGCGGAACACCAGGGAGTTACGCTTTCGCGCGATGAACTGCTGGAGCAAGTCTGGGGACAGAAGGCCGGCACCTTCACTCGCACCGTGGATATGCATGTCGCCAGTCTGCGTCAGAAGTTAGAGATGTTACCTAAAAAGCCCGAGATGATCATCACCGTCCCCGGCATGGGATACAGGTTTCAGGGTTAAGTCGGGAACCGCCTTTAGAAATGCCACGACAATCAATCGCCCATTTCTCAAGTGCGCTTGACAGTTGCTCCCCTGTCGGCCACAGTTGATGCTGCTTCCCGAAAAGGAAAAGCCATCATGCCAGTCAAGCCGACCGTGAGAATGCACGTCGCCGCAATCGTACAAGCAGTAACCGTTGTCCTTGTTTTTGCGAGCTCTTCCTTGATTCCACTGCGCGCTCAGCGCGTAACTGTGCCGCTCGATGGTGCCTGGTCGATCGGCGAAAGCGTGGCAGCCGATGCCATTCCGTCCTCGTTCCCGCACACGGTGCCCGTACCGGGATTGGTCCACGCGGCCGTGCCCAGGTTCCCCGGCGTCGATCAATACCATTCGCACGAGTGGAGCTACACGATGGTGACAGACACTCATATTCTCCCGGTATCTGAAAAAGTCGAA
The DNA here is from genome assembly GCA_003151985.1 of Acidobacteriaceae bacterium. GTDB lineage: Bacteria > Acidobacteriota > Terriglobia > Terriglobales > Acidobacteriaceae > Telmatobacter. The sequence goes on along the minus strand of PLZC01000055.1, from coordinate 35,198 downwards.
GGGCTCGGAAGCACCGTCCAAAAAAGAAATTTCTTCTGGTACGCGCGCACCTTCAAAACGCCGGTGCGGAAACAGCGTGCTCTCCTGCTCATTAACAAGGCGCAATTCGGCGCCGCCGTGTGGTTGAACGGCAAGAAGATCGGCGAACATCTTGGGTCCTTTACCGCCGGCCATTTCGACTTGACCGATGCCATTATTTGGAAAGGTGAAAATCGCCTCCTCGTGCGCATCGGCGCCCATCCCGGCGCTGTTCCTGAATGGGAGATGACCGGAGGCGATGGCGAAAAAGAGCTTTGGACTCCCGGCATCTATGACAGCGTCTCACTCCTTCTATCTGACAATTTGGTGATCGACAGCGTTCAAGTGGCCCCCCAGGTCAAGTCGTCCGAAATCCTGGTCGAGACCGAACTTGCAAATCATGGACCGGCGCGGAATTTCACGCTGACACAGCGCGTCAAGGCTTGGAAGAGCGGCGCTCCCATTGGTAGGTCCGTCAGTCAACAGGTATCGCTCGCCGCGGGCGAACATAAGTTCGTGCGACAGACAGTTGCCATGCCCGGCGCCGAATTCTGGTCCCCCGATCATCCATTTCTTTACGTACTTGATACGTCGAGCACCGGGGACAGTGCCACGACGCGCTTCGGAATGCGTGAGCTTCACTTCGAAGGCGAAAAAGCAATTTTGAATGGCAAGCCAATTTACTGGCGCGGCGCCAGTATCACGCTTCATCGCTTCTTTGCGGACCCTGACTCCGGGCAGTTACCCTGGGATGAAGCCTGGGTCCAGAAGTTTCTCGTTGAAATTCCCAAGCGGATGCATTGGAACGCATTCCGCCTTTGCATCGGCCCCCCTCCGCAGCGCTGGCTCGATGTGGCCGATGAGACAGGATTGCTCCTCCAATATGAGTTCCCCGTCTGGGATGATCGAGAGCCCTTCCGCCACAAACTCTGGAACGAAGATCAGATCCTGGCCGAGTACAAAGAATTTGTGCGTGATAACTGGAACCATCCCAGCGTAGTGTTGTGGGATGCTTCCAATGAAACGCACTGGCCCTATCTGGGAGACAAAGTCATCCCGGTTGTCAGAAAAATGGACCTGTCCAACCGTCCATGGGAGAATAGTTACAACGGTCCCCAGGGCCCCAATGACCCTTACGAAACTCACCCTTACAAATTCATAACTTACTTTAGTTACACCTGGGGTGATAAGTCGCCGCTGTTTCACATGACCGATTTGGAAAAGGGACCAGGTTACAAGCCGGAGTTCCCCGGCCATGCTGCGATCATCAACGAGTATGACTGGCTTTGGCTTCACAGGGATGGGCGTCCAACGTTCTTGAGTCAGTTGGTCTATGACGACCTTGCAGGTAAGGATGCGCCCGCCGACAGAAGGTTCTTCCTGGACGCCTATCTGACGGCTGGACTTACAGAGCACTGGCGGGCCACTCGGCAATTTGCTGCCGTCTTGTACCTCGCTTACCTGGATGGAGAAGGTCCGCATGTCTTTACCAACGATAACTTCAAGGATGTGAAGACGCTCGAATTCCAACCTTATTTCGAGGATTACATGGGGCAGGCTTTCAAGCCATTGGGAGTCGATCTGGTTTTCTGGCAACCAAAGCTCCAGGCCGGCTCCAAGCGCAGTTTCAAGATTGTGCTTACGAATGATACGGATGAAGCGCTCAGCGGGAAACTGGCACTTACGTTGGGAACGCCGGCCGGCGCTGCAATCCAGGCGCAAACCGAGACTTCCTTCGAGGTGCCGGCGCTAGGGCAAAAGAGTTATGCCCTCGAACTTACAGTTCCCGCATCGGCTGGTGAATTCCAGTTAAAGGCCTCAGCCAATTGTGGAAAGTCGTGGTGCCCCACGGTCAGCCGCCGAAATGTGACCCTGACGCCGTAACTACAACCTAATACTTGGACTTGAGCGCGTAAGTCAGGCCCATCGTGAACTGGAACGAGTTCCGTTTGGTGGGCGGCAATGAAGTGGGAGGATCGTTGAGATAACTGTCATTCGATGCCAGAGAAAAGCTGAGATTCTTATACGCGGGAAACGCGAAAGTGTTTGTCTCGTTGGCAGAATACGCACGTGGCTGGTTGAAGGCCGGAATGAAAGCCAGACCCTGCGTATAAGTCAGCATCTTCAGGTGAAGCAAGTAAGCCGCCGCCAGTGTCGATCCAATCAGATTCAGATCGCTGCCTGGAGCGGCGTTGATGAACGCCTGCTTTTCATATTGGATTGTCCCCTTCAAATCCGCTTGCTGCTTTGGGGTCTTGTACGCAGTCCATCCAATCCCGCCGCCGTATATCTGCTGCAGGTCGAGGTCTTGACCAAAATTGTGATCGAATGCCGTCTGCGCCAACGCATAGAAACGCGGTGAAAAATACAGGTCGCGTTCCGCTTCCGCGTGATAGATCGCCGACTTTGACACCGCCTCCGGCACCAGGACTCCTCCGGAAATATACCCCGGCTGCGTGATCTTTCCATAAGACCCCGTGAAACCCGCCGAGGTGCGATTGCGTGGATTGAGCCATCCCGCCGTCGGCACAACCCGTGCCATTCCTACTCCGCCCGACACAGTGAACTGGTTCTGCGTCGCAGTCACCACCGCGGCCCCGGCGGTGGCCGCGCCATTCCATCCGGAAAAGAAACTCGGATGCTGATATACCTGTTTTTTAAGCGCCGCCTCATCCACGATGAACTGCGCATCTTGTACCGGAATCGGGGCGATGGTCGCAGCACTCTCTGGAAGCACCGTGACTTTCTGGTTCACTACATCCAAACTCCCCACGGGAATTTGCCCGGCATCCTTCTTACTGCGCAGCTTCACATTCTTGTCGAGAACAGCAAATCTCTCAGTGGCGTGGAGTTCTTTTATTTTTTCCCAGGCTAGAGAAATATCTCCCAGCGAATCGGTATGGAATGTAACTTTCCCCGCAACTTCGCTGATGAATTTTCCGTGCAGGGTATCTCCGTTGCTGAGCACCAACACGTCTGGCGCCGGGTTTGGAGACGGTTTGCCTTGTGCGTTGCAAGTCAAGGCGCTGCCCATGTAGACCAAAAGAAACGGAATGCAAAGCTGCGCAGATAAGAAAGAGAATAAAATGCGAATCGGACAGCCGACCAGGGGAAATCGCCGAGTCATAGGGGGTAATCCTTTCTGAAGGTGGAGTGACCATTGGGCCTATAAGATTGGAATCATGAATTGGCGCTCGGGTTGGCATGGAATGGCGAGCGCCGCGGCAACCGGTCTCAGTTAGTAATCCAGATGGTAATTCACAGCGATCTCAGAATTGGCGCCGCTCCATAAGAACGCGGGGATAGCCCGCCCATGGACTGAAATCCGCATCAAAGTACCTCGGAGCACAGAAGAGTGAAAAAGCTGGCAAGCGCAACCGATCCTTTATGGTACAAAGACGCGATTATCTACGAACTCCACGTTCGCGCGTTCTCCGACTCGAACGGCGACGGCATCGGCGACTTTCCCGGACTCCTCTCGCGGCTTGACTATCTCCAGGATCTCGGCATCACCTGCATCTGGCTCTTGCCTTTTTTTCCTTCGCCCCTCCGCGACGACGGCTATGACATCTCCAACTATGTCGACGTAAACCCATCGTATGGTACGCTGAGCGACTTCAAGGCTTTCCTCGATGCCGCCCACCAGCGCAACATGCAAGTTATGATCGAACTTGTTATCAATCATACCAGCGATCAACACCCGTGGTTCAAGGCCGCGCGCCTTGCTCCCCCAGGCTCACCGCAGCGCAATATGTATGTCTGGTCGCAGACAGACCAGTTATACAAGGAAGCCCGCATCATCTTCACCGACACAGAGAAGTCCAACTGGACCTGGGACGAAACCGCAAAGGCCTATTATTGGCACCGCTTCTTTTCGCACCAGCCGGACCTCAACTTCGACAGCCCACTGGTCATCGAAGAGGTTCTCAATGCCATGCGCTTCTGGCTCGACATGGGTGTGGATGCGCTGCGCATGGACGCCATTCCCTATCTGCTTGAACGCGACGGCACATCCTGCGAAAACCTGCCTGAGTCGCACTCCGTCATCAAGGCGCTTCGCGCAGCAATTGACGCCGGCTACGCGAATCGGCTGATCCTGGCCGAAGCCAACCAGTGGCCTGCCGATGTCCGTCCTTATTTTGGCGATGGCGACGAATGTCACATGGCGTTTCATTTTCCACTTATGCCCCGCATCTATATGGCACTTCGCCAGGAAGACCGCCTGCCGATAACCGACATCATGGCCCAGACGCCACCCATTCCGGATAACTGCCAGTGGGGTCTGTTCCTGCGCAATCACGACGAACTTACTCTTGAGATGGTGACAGACGACGAGCGCGATTACATGTATTTTGCTTACTCGGCTGATCCGCGAATGCGCATCAATGTGGGGATTCGACGCCGGCTCGCGCCCTTGGTCGATAACAACCGCCGCCGCATCGAGTTACTCAACTCGCTCCTGCTCAGTTTTCCCGGGACCCCAATCCTCTACTACGGCGACGAACTCGGAATGGGCGATAACATTTATCTTGGCGACCGCAACGGTGTCCGTACCCCCATGCAGTGGACTTCCGACCGTAACGCCGGCTTCTCCAAGTGCGACCCCGCGCGGCTTTATTTTCCGGTAGTCATGGATCCCATCTACGGTTACCAGGTCGTGAATGTTGAAGCTCAACTCAGCGATCAGTCCAGCCTCTTGCACTGGACCCGAAACATGATCGCGCTACGCAAGCTATTCCAGGTCTTTGGCCGCGGAACCCTGACATTCTTGAATCCCGTAAACCGAAAAATCCTCGCCTACCTGCGCGATCTCGACCGCGGCGATGGCTCACACGAGACGGTACTATGCGTGGCAAACTTAAGCCGCTTCGCCCAGCCCGTCACACTCGATCTAATCGGGTTTACGGGGATGCAGCCGGTTGAGATGCTCGGCTACGTTCCCTTTCCAGCCATTACAGATGCCCCTTATTCCTTGAGCCTGGCGCCTTACTCCTTCCTCTGGCTGGAGTTACAGGCCCCCGACGTTGAACCGGAACCGCAGCCTGAACCGGAAGCCGCCGATGCGACCGAAAGCATCGGCAGCGCGGTTGCAGCGTTCGATCTGCTCACCAAGGGCTGGGCCGGCCTGTTCGGTGGCCATGCATTGGTACAGATTGAGACCGCGCTTCCCGCATGGCTGCTTAGCCAACGCTGGTTCGGAGCCAAGGCACGAAAGATCCGAGCCGCACGCGTGCTCGACTGGGTTGATCTTTCTCCCATTAGCCATCCCGGCGCTACTGACTTCAATTCGGCTGATCCCTCAGTAGTCAGTTCCATTTCCCCCGCTTTATTCTTCGTCGAGGTGACCTACCTGGACGGCGCCCCGGATGTCTACCAGCTTCCCCTGGCAATGAGTGCCGGCGCAGATGCTGGGGAAGTTACCGCCAACAATCCGCAGAGCATCCTCACGACTCTCACTTCATCCGTCGGAACCGCCATCCTGCACGACGCTACCACGCGCGAGGATTTTCGCCAAGGATTGCTTGCTCTCATCGAACGCAACACAACGCTTGGCCTGTCCGCCACTCTGGCGCAAGAAGTCTCAACCCTCCTCGGCCAGTCCGCTATTGGCGGGGATGCCGGCCCCGTGCCTGCCGCCTCCGCGCAAAACGCTGTGAGTGCCTCCCAGCCCATCGCCCCCGCACCTCTCACCGCACAACCAGGCCAGACGGCAGCGCCTCCGCGCTCCGGTGCTCCGACCATGCTTTTGGCCGGCTTGCAGCGCCTGCAGCCGCGCGAGTCTCCCTCCGCGGGCGATCCAACCCCGCTCGGAGGACGACTCGACGCCCGCGCTTCCATCGCGTTCACCGGCGGACACATCTCACACCGTCTGTCCTCGCGCATCGGTTCCGCGGAGCAATCCAATACTTCAATTATCTACGGCAAGGAACTGATTTTGAAGCTCTTCCGACGGCTGGAGCCGGGCGAAAATCCTGACGTCGAAATCGGTCGATTCCTCACTGAAATCGCCCATTTCCCACGCATTGCGTCTTTCCTGGGGGAGGTTTCCATTACCCCGGCTGGGGGCGAAAAGACCACGGTTGCCATGCTGCAGGGCCTGGTTGCGAACCAGGGCGACGGCTGGCAATGGTTCCTTGAGCAACTGGCCGGCTTCTTCACTTCGATCGCCACCGTTCCACCTCCACCCGAGGCACCCGCACCCAGCTTTCTCAACGAGCCTCAGGCCCCGTCAAAAGCAATGGAATCCGCCAGTCTCTCGCTCGAAGTCGCTGCGCTCCTCGGTCGCCGCACAGCCGAGATGCATCTGGCGCTTAGCACCCCCGCCGACGCCCCGGCATTCGACGCCGAACCATTCACCCAGGAGGATCTCGAAGCCGACGCCCGTCGCATAGAGGCCCAAATCTCCTCCACTCTTGAAGCTCTCAAATTGACGCTCTCCACATTCGACGATTGGACCTCGGACGCGGCGGGCTTGCTCCTTTCGCGGCGTCTTGAACTCATTGTCCGCAGCCGCGCCATCACCGACTTTAAGTCAGGAGGGCAGCGCATCCGCATACACGGCGATTACCACCTGGGTCAGACCCTTTGCGTTAGCCGTGATTCAACCGATTCCAAGTCACCGATCGACTTTGTCCTGCTCGATTTCGAAGGCGAACCCGCGCGTTCCCTTGCCGAGCGCCGCCGAAAGCAGTCGCCATTGAAGGACGTGGCCGGCATGATCCGCTCGTTCTCCTACGTGGCGTATGCCGCGCTCAATCAATTCCGTGCCGGCCGCGACGGCAATGCGCCCAATTCCGATAAAAACAATCTCACTGCCTGGGCCCGTCAGTGGCAGAATGTTGCCTCCGCCGAATTCCTGTCGGCCTACCGCGAAACCATCGCCGCCAATCCGGTGCTGTTGCCGTTGCCGCAGCAGGCTCAGAAGTTGCTTGAGGCCTACCTGCTGGAAAAGGCCCTTTACGAGCTGCTTTATGAACTCAATAATCGTCCCGAATGGCTTCCCATACCGATTGCAGGTATCCTATCCTTATAAGTACCGGCCTGGTTCAAGCCAGTTTGCGATTGGCAAAAGTAGCTCGTCGCGGAAGGCCGTTTTCCCTGAGCGACAATGGCGACCACAAATCCTGTTTCAGAAACCGCTCCCACTTCACTCCGTTCCGGCGCCAGCCTGCTCGTTGTGGCCGCCGCAATGCCTCCGCAGCAACTGGAGAGTATCCTCGCCTGTCTCACGCTCTCCCTTCCAGCGGATGAAGTTCTCATCGCCACACCCAACGGCTTCGCTGCAGAGGCCCATCCCTCTCTTCGCGTAGTCAACTTCCCAACCACAAATATCGCCTGGCGCATAACTGCCGCTGATTTCATCAATGCGTATCAGCTTGCACAAAAGAATGACGCGCGCGGGATTGTCATGCTTGGCCCTGAATCGGGTTCCCTGAATTCGCAAGGTCTGTGCGACCTCGCGAATGCGGTACTTGGCGGATCCGCGGATCTGGCGATGCCACTCTACGATTTGCCGCCTCACGCCGCATTGGTCAATTCCGCTATCCTCTATCCGCTTACCCGCGCGCTTTTCGCGTGTCGCATGCGCTTTCCTTTGGGAATCGATCTCGGTCTCTCGCTTCGCATGGCTGAGCGACTTGCCGGCGTCGCTCAGCGATTCAGCACGCTCAATCAGGAAGACGCGCTCCTCTGGCCCGTAAGCGAGGCCTTGGTAGCCGGATATACCGTCGACGAATTCGCAGTTGGTCCGCGCGATCTGCCCCAGCCGCCGGCAGAATTGAACATTAATGCAATCCTTGCGCTTGTTACGGGATCTCTCTTCGCCGACATCGAAGCCAAGGCAGCATTTTGGCAGCGTCCCCGCCGCCTGCCTCCTGCGCGTTATCCCATTCCCGAGGTGGCCCTTGCCGATGGCACCTCCGATATCGTTTCCATGATCGATGCCTTTCGGCTCGCTTACACAAACCTTCTGGAAATCTGGTCGCTCGTTCTACCGCCTAACACATTACTCGGGCTTAAGCGGCTCTCTCTGGTTGATGCCGCGGCGTTCCGCATGCCGGAGAACCTCTGGGCGCGCATTGTCTACGACTTCCTCATCGCTTACCGGCTCCGCACCATAAACCGAGGTCACCTGCTCGGCGCGCTGATACCGCTTTACCTTGCGTGGGTTGCCGGACACATTAACATCACAGCCTCAGGTACCAGTTCCGAGCGACATATCGAGGCAGTTGCGGCTGCTTTCGAAGCTGACAAACCATACCTCGTCGCGCGCTGGCGCTGGCCAGATCGCTTTAACTCATGACCGCTGCCGATAGAGTCATTCAAGGAGTGAGTCCGATGCACAACCTACTCGTCGTGATACTCCAGGGAATCCGAAACGATAACATGCCGCCCGCATACAGCGACAACGCTTCGATCTTGCGCCATATGTCCGATGCGCTCAACCAGTCGCTTTATAGGGTTCTCTCGCTGCTCATCGCGGTCTTGCCGGGAATCCTTGCCTTCTTTGTCGCCCTGGGCATATTTACGTTGATCGGCATGGCCATCTCCGCGCTGTTGCGGCGTGGACTCACCTGGATCAAGTTTGACGATCGCATCGCGCGCAATCGAGGCAACGTCGACTGGACACCGCCAACTTCTCCCACTGAGATCATCGCGCGAACTTCCTTCTGGGGCTGCGTCCTGCTCGGATTAGTCATCGGCGTCTCGGCTTTCGACGCATCCTATGCAACGGGTGCCGCGCTACCTATCTCGCTGCTCCCCTACCTGACGCATGCCGTGGGCGCCATCATGCTGCTCATCGCCGGAACAATCATCGCTCGATTCCTGGCGCGTTCGGTACTAATCGGAGCCGTCAACGCCCAGCTCCAATACGCCCGGTTCCTTTCGCTTGGCGTCAAATGGCTCGTGCTTGTGCTTACTGCCGCCATGGTACTCGACCATCTCCAGGTCGGAGGGAACGTCGTTGAGCTGGCATTTGGCATTTTATTCGGGGGCATCGTACTGACTCTCGCTCTTGCCGTGGGACTTGGCTCACGCGATTTGGTCAGCCGTTCGCTGGAAAGAAATGTCGAACGCACCGGCGACCACCGCACCACTCCTCCGCATAGTGCCGCCGCGCCTACACCAGAGGAGTCTATTCGCCACTTCTAACGGCCCTGTTCAGATGGCCGCATCTAACTTGCTGCCCTGCTGACTCCACACAGCGGAGCTAACTTGCTGCACTTATCATTATGGGGTCAGTATTTAGAACTGCAATTGTGTCCGGCACTAGCGTCACTGACTCATTCGTCATGGAGACCGCCTCGCTTGAAGCAAGCAGCGCCCGACTGCCCTCGGGTACCCGGAATGTGTGTTCGGCATCCCCCAGGTTGCAGATCACCGAAATGCTTCCGCGCTCCATGCGGAACCACTTTTCTTGTTGGTCATAAAATACTTTCGTATTTCCCGGTTCGCCATCATTCAACCAAGCGGTGGATCGTCGCAATCTTATTAGCTCCCGATACCATGCCAGCATCTCGCGATGTTCGCCCAGGCTCACTTCTTCCCATTTCAGCCTCGACCGTTCAAAGGTTTCCTTGCACTCCGGGTCCGGTATCGACGCAGGGTCCCGCCCAAATGCTGATAACTCCTTCTTTCGTCCTTCTGAAACCGAGCGAGCCATCTCCGGATCGTCATGATCTGCAAAGTACTGGAACGGTGATGAAGCTGCCCACTCTTCGCCCTGAAAGACCATTGGAATAAACGGGCTCATCAGCACCACCGCCGCTGCGATCTTCGCGCGCCCGAGCCCTGCAATCGAACTGATCCTGTCTCCCTTTGCCCTGTTGCCCACCTGGTCATGGTTTTGGATATAACCCAGGAACCGATGTTGCGACAGCCTTCCCGCCGGCCGGCCATGCACGCGATGCCGATAGGTTGAGTAACTCCCGTCATATACATAAGTCGACTCCATTGCTTTGGCTAACTGTGCAAGCGAGCCAAAGTCTGCATAGTATCCCTCCGCTGGCCCCGGACTTAATAAGGTAAAGAGCGCATGATGAAAGTCGTCGCTCCACTGTGCATCCATGCCAAGCCCGCCGGCTTCGCGCGGTGTCACAATCCGCGGATCGTTAAGGTCGCTCTCTGCAATCACTACGAGTCGCCGTCCTGACGCCGCCTCTAACGTCTCCACCTCGCACGCGAGTTGTTCCAGGAAGTGGATCGCGGACCGGTCGACAAATGCATGCACCGCGTCCAGGCGCAATCCATCGATATGGTAATCACGCATCCACATCAGCGCGTTGTCACAGAAGAATCGCCTCACCTGGTGCGAACCTGCATCTTCAAGATTCACCGCGCCTCCCCACGGCGTATGATGCGCGTCGACCAGGTAGGGCCCGTATTTTCCGGAGTAATTTCCCACCGGGCCGAAATGGTTATAGACCACATCCAGCAACACAGACAGCCCCTTTCCATGCGCCGCATTGACAAACCGCTTCAGCGCATCGGGACCGCCATAAGGCTGATGCACCGCATAAAGTGCTACTCCGTCGTAGCCCCAGCCATGGTTGCCGGCAAATGCCGCCACTGGCATAAGCTCAACGTGAGTTATACCGAGGTCGACCAGGTAATCGAGCTTGCCGATCGCTGCGTCCAGTGTGCCTTGCGCGGTGAAAGTTCCGATATGCAACTCATAAATAATGCCGCTCGACAACGGTGGCGCCTTGAACTTTCCGCCGGTCCATGCAAACGCATTCTGGTCGTATACCCGCGATAGACCGTGTACACCATTCGGCTGCCACAGAGACCGCGGGTCCGGGTAACATTTCTCGTCTGCGTCAATAAAATAGCCGTAATCTGTCCCCGGCCCAACCGCACTTGCTTCAAGCCGCCACCAGCCCTGCGTATCCGGTCCTTGCATCGGCAGCGACCTGCCATTTACTCCCAGCGCCATGCTTTTCGCAAAGGGAGCCCACACTTCGAACTGGTGCACGAGTTAGTCTCCCTCCCTGGTGAAGAGTGCCACCGGAAAGCGTTGCAGCAGCGTCTGTACGCGCAGGCGGCCTCCATTCACCTGTTCACTTGTAAGTACATTCTTCCAATGGCCCGGCGGCAGGTCCACAGTGGTTCCCGCCCAAGCACCACCGAGTTTGAGGTTCCAACGGGGAGCCAGAGTCGCAACGGTGTCACTCCGCAAGAATGCCACAAGATGATCTTTCTTGGTTCCCTCCACGGCCAATGGCGTATACGCTGCGTCGGCTCCAAACCAAATCGGTTTTTCTCGACGCAGGTTCAGCGCTTTGTGAGTTACCCATAACTTGGGCATCCCGCTGTCCATTCTTTTCATAATCTCTTTAACGTCCATGTCGGCTTCAAGTTCCGTTAGCATAGCCTGCCTGGTTTCATAGTCCACGGGTCCGCGATTATCCGGATCTACGAGCCTCAAATCCCATAACTCGCTGCCCTGGTAAGTATCCGGCACTCCCGGCGCGATAAACTTTATCAATGTCTGCGCCAGGCTATTGATTCGCCCCGCCCCGATGACTCGCGAAACAAAGCCCTCCAGTTCCGGGATAAATTCCGGTGAATCGAGAATTCGTTCAATAAAAAGCCGAAGCTCATCTTCAAATTCCTTGTTTTGCTGAGTCCAGCTCGTCTGCTGCTTGGCTTCGCGCGTGGCCTTTTCCATGTACGCCTGCAATCGATCCGCAGTAATGGGCCAGGCCCCAATCAATGTTTGATAGAGAAAATATTCCGTGTTGTTATCAGGGTATTTCCCGGTCTTGAATTGCCTGTTCCTGCGCGACCAGCGACTCAGCGCGGTCCTCCACTGCCCCGGTATCTCGGAAATAACCGCCAACCGCGCGCGCACATCGTCGGAGCGCTTCGTATCATGGGTGGATAGCGTGGTCATCGTCAGTGGATGCGCTGCCTGTATCCTCGTGCAATACTCGTGGAACTCCGCGATTGTCTGGCCATTCCGGGCAGGCGCACCCCCAACTTCATTCATCCCGATCATCCGATTGAAGCAATAGAACGCAGTATCCTCTACACCCTTGGCCATGACTGGCGACGTGAATTGCTGGAAGCGAAGAAGGAACTCGGTCTCCATCCCGCCCCGAGCCCGCAACGCCAGCACATCGGCAATGAAATCGAAGAGTCCTGTGTCCAGGTCCGGTCTATGTTGCTTGGCTTGCGCTACGGCGTTGGCAATTTCGTTGCGATCCTCGTCTAGAATCTGATCGCGCTCCGGCACAACATATGTTCTGTAGATCGAGTAACACGCAGCTACCTCGCGCAACGCACGCCGGATTTCCGCACGTGTGTAGTCGCGGCGGTCACGATTACTTTCGCATATCTCAACAAATAAGCTGGCCAATCTGTTGACATCGCTCCCCAGTGCCTCTTGTTCCACGTTTGCCTTTTTGCTGTGCGCCATCGCGTCAAAATCCACAGGCTCACCCGTGAAGTTGCGATAAATCTCAGTCAACTCCTTCAATCCTTCGCCATGCACCATCAGGCTATTGCATGCATCAAGGAAGTCGTATCCGCTGGTGCCTTCAATCGGCCAACTATCGCGCAGAATTTCTCCCGGCTCTAAAATCTTCTCGCCAACGATCCATGCGTCCGGCGCCCGGTCCCGCAGACGCTGGAAATACTGTTGCGGATCGCGCAAGCCATCGGGATGATCCACGCGAACGCCATCCAAGACGCCTTTGTGCAGCCACTCCAGAATCCTGCAATGCGTGGCGTCGAAAACATGCGCACGTTCAACCCGGAGACCTATAAGAGTGTTGACGTCAAAGAAGCGCCGATAGCCAAGCTCCTGGTCGGCGGTACGCCAATAAGCCAAACGATAGTGCTGCAGATTCAATAACTCATCCAACGCATCGTAATCGCCATTCAACTCATCCACGGCCCTGCCAATCGCGGCCGGTGTTTCCGGATCCTCCTTGGTTAACCTTCGCAGGAGTTCGTAGATAACTGTCTTGTCTCGATGCCGGGACAAGACCACGTCGCTATCAGGTGACTCAGGTGATGGCAGCCTGGAAAGGCTGTCGGCAATGAAACTCAAGGTTGGGCTGTGCGCATATTCCGCCGCCTTCGACAGGATGATGGTCAGCGAGCGGGGCGCCAGCGGCAGCATATTGTCCCCATATCGGACTCGGAAAAAGTCCCCGGCATGTTCAACCTTTATCTGGCCGGCACTCAACACCCGCCCGTACTGGTCGCCCAGCACCGGGATAAGTATCTTGTTTTGAAGCTTCACTTCGGACGAATGCCAATCGATATCGAACCAAGTTGCGTAGCGGCTCGATGGTCCATTTTCAAGCACGTCCCACCAGTACCGGTTCTGCGGCCCGGTCGCCATATGATTCGGGACGATGTCCAGAACCTGGCCCAATCCCAATTCCGCCAGTCGCTCGCAAAATCGCTTGTGGCCTCCTTCGCCGCCCAGTTCTTCGTTCACATTTTGATAGTCCACGACATCGTAGCCATGCGTGCTTCCCGGCGATGCTTGCAGATAGGGCGAGCTATAGACATGAGATATCCCGAGCCTCTTCAGATAACTCGCTACCCTGCCGGCGTCGTCAAACGTGAAACCCGCGTGTAACTGCAGCCGATATGTGGAAACAGGTCCGCGTCGCATAGGGAACCCTTTGCAGTATCGTTTCTCGCGACCTATATCGTCTTTATGCAGCGAGAATTTTGGTGACCGGCTAAATAGATATCGCAAAATTGGCGAACTCGTCGATTAGCCACGAGCCGCATTGCAGGTGTGAAGCGCTGTCTGGCTTTTAGATGCTTGCAAAATACATCCGGGATGCACGCGCAACCCCGAAGGAAAGGCTTCGCTCGGGCAACAATCTGTCTTGTCCATCACTTGGTGTGAGCGCATGTTGAGGCAGGAGTTGGCGTCCGGCCAAATCCGCTGGCCACTCTCGGCGTTGCAGGGGGCGGTTTGTGTAACGAAATACAGCAAATCGGCAAGGTGACGGGCGTCACAGCGACTCCCTATTTCAGGGCGTAGATTAGCGCGGGCTCTGAGAGAATTCCCAGAGGCCGCGAAAGGCTCACTTTGTGACGCCCGGATTCAGTCTAAGTGGTTCGTTTGCAACAAGCTCCGTACGCAAAGGCATTGTTGTATGCGCAAGGCGCGGGCATGCTTACGGAGGTAATCGCATATGAATTGGCGCGGTGAATATCAGGGCAGGCGCATGGATGCGGCACAGGCATTACAAGCTGTGCAATCCGGGAATCATGTCTGGATTCAGTCCGGTTGTGGCACTCCTTCACCGTTGGTCAAGGCTCTCGTAGACCGGTCCCCCGAAGTGCGCGATGTGGAAGTTGTCCACATGATGACGCTGGGCAGTGCGGACTATACCAGGCCGGAATTCGAGGGTCATTTCCGTCATCGCGGGTTGTTTCTGGGCCCGAACACGCGCGAAGCCGTAGCCGCCGGACGCGCCGATTACACCCCCATTTTCCTCAGCGAGATTGAAGGCCTTCTCGAGAGCGGCGCCATGCCGCTGGATGTTGTCTTGATGCAGGTTTCTCCGCCTGACGCGCATGGATTTGTAAGTCTTGGAACCACCGTGGATTGCACGCTGACCGCGGCGCGCTGTGCCGTGGTAGTTATCGCCGAAGTTAACGAGCGCATGCCGCGCACGCATGGAGATACAACCATCCATGTTAGTAACATCTCCGCATTCGTCGAGACCTCGCGTCCCTTGCTCGAGCTTTGCCCGGAACCTGTAACCGAGCTGCACCAGGGAGTCGCGCGCAATGTTGCCTCCCTCATTCCGGACGGGGCGACACTACAGACCGGTATTGGCGGAATTTCGCAAGCCGTGCTCACCTGCCTTGGCGACAAGCGGGACCTGGGCATTCACACCGAGATGTGCCCGGATGGCGTAATCGATCTGATCGAGGCGGGCGTGTTGACCGGGGACCGGAAGTCTCTGCTTCGCGGCAAGGCGGTCGTGGCCTTCGCGCTTGGAACCAAGCGCCTGTTCGATTTCATCCACGAGAATCCGAGTTTCGAATTCCGCCCGATTTGCTACACCAACGACCCGTTTGTGGTGGCGCAGAACGACAGAATGGTCGCCATCAATTCGGCGCTGCAGGTGGACCTTACCGGCCAGGTCTGCGCGGACTCGATCGGGATTAAGCCCTATAGCGGTTTCGGCGGGCAATTGGATTTCATTCGCGGAGCGGCACGTTCCAAGGGCGGAGTGCCCATCATTGCACTGCCCTCGACCGCGCGCGGTGGCAGTGTCTCGAGGATTGTGCCGGTACTTGAGCCCGGTGCTGGAGTTGTTACATCCCGCGCGGATGTGCATTACGTGGTAACCGATCAAGGCATCGCTTATCTGCACGGCAAGACGTTGCGCGAGCGAGCCGAAGCGTTGATTGCAATTGCCGATCCGCGCTTTCAGGCGGACCTGGAAGATTTCGCAGTGCGTTCCCATTACCTGGAGCGCGACGCAGTTTGTGTATAAGGAAGATCGAGTTAGCGAAGGGGAGCGAAGCATGATGGACGAAGCAAAGCGGGACCGAGGCTTGCTGCGGATAGATACGGATGAGTGCAAGGGCTGCGGACTGTGCGTGGAAGCATGCCCGCCAAAAGTGATTCGCTTGAGCGATCGGCTGAATCATTCCGGTTATCGAACGGCAATCTATGCCGGCAAAGGATGCTCGGGTTGCGGAATCTGTTTCATGGCCTGCCCTGAGCCGGGAGCGATCACGGTGATGCGCCTGACAAATCGCAAGAGCGATGTCAGCACAGGACTGGAAGGAGCGACCCAATGCGCAGGCAACTGATGAAGGGAAACGAAGCCATCGTGAAGAGCGCAATCCTCGCCGGATGCCGTGCGTTCTATGGCTATCCCATTACGCCGGCGAGCGAGATCACTGAGTCGGCGGCTGAGTGCATGCCAAAGACCGGCGGCGTTTTTCTGCAGGCGGAGAGCGAAGTCGCGGCCATCAATATGCTTTACGGCGCGGCCTCGGCAGGCGTGCGGGCCATGACGGCCTCCAGCGGGCCCGGCATCAGCCTGATGCAGGAAGGCATGAGCTACCTTGCCGGCGCTCAACTCCCATGCGTCATCGCGGACATCACGCGCGGCGGCCCCGGCCTGGGCAACATTGCCGCCGAGCAAGGCGACTACCATCAAGTTGTCAAAGGCGGCGGCCACGGGAATTACCGGACTCTCGTGCTTGCGCCGGATTCCGTGCAGGAGATGGCGGATCTCACCGCGCTGGCATTCGAATTGGCGGACCGCTACCGCAATCCGGTGGTCGTGCTGGCAGATGGATTTATTGGCCAGATGATGGAGCCTGTGGAGTTCCCTCAAAAGGCGACCGAGCCGCGCCAGCCGGATTGGGCCGTATTGGGCACGGCGGAAACACGCGGCAACCTTGTCACCTCCCTGCATCTGGACTTGAATGAGTCGGAATCGCATAACCTCGCTCTGGAGGCCAAGTACCGCCTTGCCGAGCAGCTTGAGACGCGAGCCGAAGAATGGCAGACCGAGGGCGCGGAAATTGTTCTGGTGGGATACGGCATCATAGGACGGATTTTGAAAGCCGTGACCGCGGAAGCTCGCGCCATGGGCTTGAATGTGGGCTTGCTGCGGCCCATCACCCTCTATCCCTTCCCGACCGCGCATTTGCAATGCCTCACAAACACCGCGCGTGTCTTTGTGGTGGTGGAAATGAGTAACGGACAAATGCTCGAAGATGTGCGGCTGGCACTGAATGGGTCCATCCCCGTCGAGTTCTTCAGCCGCGTCGGCGGCATTGTTCCATCAACGGAAGAAATACTCAATTTTGTGCGGATTCAGGCACAGCGTTACCTGCCGGCGGTCGTGCCGGAAGAAGAGCGGATGGTCAATGTCTAGCGAGATGGTTTCTGAATACACAGTGGTGCACGAGAAGGCGAAGTCTTTCTACGAGTCCTATGACCGGAAAGAAGAACTTCCCCACCAGACGCACTTTTGCCCCGGCTGCGGACACGGCATCGTACATAAAATGCTGGCACAGGCCATCGACGAACTAGGCATCCAGGACAAGACAATTCTCGTCGGCCCTATCGGCTGCTCGGTTTTCACTTACTACTACTTCGACGTCGGCAATGTATCGGCCGCTCATGGTCGCGCGCCGGCCGTAGCCACGGCGATGAAGCGCAGCAGGCCTGAGAGCATAGTAATTGGCTACCAGGGCGACGGGGACTTGTCCGCTATCGGGTCCGCGGAAATTCTGCATGCGGCCAATCGCGGCGAACACATCACGGTGATCTTCGTGAACAACGGAATCTACAGCATGACCGGCGGACAGGCTGCGCCGACCACTTTGCTGGGACAGAAGAGCACCACCACGCCGGGCGGCCGCAGTGCGGCCACGGAAGGGTATCCGCTGCATGTCAGCGAATTGCTGGCCACCTTGCAGGCGCCGGTCTACATCGAGCGCGTGGGCCTTGGAGATAACAAGCAAATTGCCCAGGCCAAGCGCGCCATCAAGCGCGCCGTCGAGAACCAGGTCCGCGGATTGGGATTCTCGCTCGTCGAAGTGTTGTCGCCGTGCCCGACGATTTGGAAGATGCCGCCCGTTGAGGCGCAACACTGGGTCAACGATGTTATGGAAAAGACATTTCCGCTGGCAGTGCTTTGCGATCGGACCAAGGAGGCAGTGCCAAGGCCATTGGCTGCGGCGGGACCGGCGCTCGAAGATATTCCGCATCTCCTTGGCGTTCATGAAGAGGGTTTGCCTGAAGGCAATTCGGCGGCAATCAAGCGCCCTGCGGAAGACCTGGATCTTCGTGTTCGGGTGGCGGGTTTCGGCGGCCAGGGTGTTTTGTTGCTCGGGGAAGTGCTGGCGGAAGCCGGTCTCGATGCCGGCCTCGAGGTTTCGTGGCTGCCATCCTATGGGCCCGAGATTCGGTCGGGCACGTCGAACTGTCATGTGCGGCTCGCAGGCCGGCCCATCGATTCGCCCCTGGTGGTCGAGCCCAATGTGTTGTTGGCCATGAATGAACCATCGCTGCGAAAGTTCTATGCGAGCGTGCATCCGGATGGGTGGATTCTCTACAACGGCGAGACCATCCCGGAGGAATGCAACAGGAAAGACGTGCATGTACTCGCGTGCCAGTTCTCTCAAGTGGCCGACGAGCTCGGTGATCCTCGAGTCGCCAACATGGTCATGCTCGGTGCGCTGCTTGAGATCGCCGCGGTATTGCCCGAGGCCAGCATCGACGCCGCGTTGCTACGGCTGGTCAAGAATCAGCGCTGGGTTCAACTGGACGAGCGAGCGCTGGCGCGTGGGCGTGAACTTTATAAGGAAGCGGAGGTGAGCCATGCGTGCCGAGGCTGATCCGAACCTGATTGTGTACTTTGGCGGCGAGTATGTGCCGCTGCGCGAGGCCCGCGTGGGAATCCTCACCCACGCGCTGCATTACGGAACCGGCGTCTTTGAAGGCATTCGCGCGTATTGGAACGATGCGCAGGAAGAACTGTTTGTCGTGCGGCCGCTCGAACACTACAAGCGCTGGAAACGAAACGCCGGCATTCTGCGCATCGATGTTCCGCTTTCGCCGGAAGAGTTGTGTGAAATCACTCTGGAGTTGATGCGTAGGAATGGCCTGCGGACAAATGCCTACGTGCGCCCGCTGGCTTACAAAAGCGCGGAGCGAATCGGAGTGAGCACCGATGATGAGGACGCATTTGCATTGATCGCCCTTCCGTTTGGCGATTATCTGCATAGCGACAAGGGCATTCATGCGGGCGTGAGCCCCTGGCGGCGAATCGAGGACAATGCCATTCCAGCGAGGGGAAAAATCTGCGGAGCGTACGTCAACAGTGCCTTGGCCAGCGACGAAGCGCGCCTTTCGGGATTCGATGAGGCCATCCTGCTCAATGAAAGCGGCCATGTTGCCGAGGGATCAACCTGCAACATCTTCATGGTGCGCAACGGCAAGCTGATCACACCGGCGTCGACCGAGAACGTGCTCGAGGGCATCACGCGCGACTCGATCATGGAACTGGCGCGGCGGGAAATGGACTTGCAGGTTGTCGAGCGGCCCATCGATCGCAGTGAGCTTTACGTGTGCGACGAGTTATTCCTTACCGGTACCGCGGTAGGCATCGCGCCCGTGGTGCGAGTCGATCATCGCCCCGTGGGGAATGCGGCGATAGGTTCGATAACTCGCGACTTACTTGAGTTATACGTCGCTGCGACGCGAGGAAATTTGGAGAACTACAAAAAGTGGCTTGTGCCGGTTTACCAATCGCTCAAGACTCAAGACCAGGACTCAACTCTTCTGGTACATGCCAGTTGAGCCCTGGCCGCGGGACATAGCGTTCGGTAAGACTGGCCCAGGCAAGGAGAAAAAATGATCACCGAAATAGCCAAGGGAAACGCGTATGACGTTGCGCTGGAGAACTTCGACACTGCCGCAGACGCCATGGAACTCGACAACGATATTCGGGAGATGATCAAGTATCCCGAACGTGTGCTGATGGTGACAGTGCCGGTACGCATGGACAATGGGCACATCCATCGGTTTGAAGGCTACCGCGTGCAACACAGCATGGTGCGCGGCCCTGCCAAGGGCGGCATCCGCTACCATCCGCAGGTAACGCTGGATGAGGTGAAGGCGCTTGCCACGTGGATGACGTGGAAGTGCGCCGTGGTCAACATCCCCTTCGGCGGCGCCAAGGGCGGAATCACATGCGATCCGAAACACATGTCCCTGCGCGAATTGGAGCGCATGACTCGCCGTTACACCAGCGCGATTCTTCCGTTGATTGGACCCGAGAGAGACATACCCGCTCCCGATGTGTACACCAATTCGCAAACCATGGCTTGGATCATGGACACCTACAGCATGACCAAGGGATATCCAATTCCGGGAGTGGTTACCGGAAAGCCGATTAGCCTTGGCGGATCGCTGGGCCGCAACGAAGCCACCGGACGCGGAGTCTTCTACACCATCCAGTGCGCCTGCGAGCACTTGAACATCCCACTGGACCATGCCACGGTAGCGGTGCAGGGCTTTGGAAATGCCGGCTCCATCACGGCGCAGTTGCTTCATTCGGCGGGTGCGAAGGTAATCGCGGTCAGCGATTCCACAGGCTGCGTCTATAGCAAAAACGGGCTGGACATTCCGGAACTGATCCACATGAAGGCCCTTTGCGGGCACGTGCAAGGTTTCCCAGAAAGCGAGCCCATCAGCGCTGCAGAGTTGCTGGCATTGAAGTGCGACATCCTGGTCCCGGCCGCCCTCGAAAACACAATCCGCGCCGACAATGCATCGGCGGTCAAAGCCAAGATCATCGCCGAGGCGGCCAACGGGCCTCTAAACCCGGCTGCCGACAGAATCCTTGAAGGCAAGGGCGTATTTGTGATTCCGGATATTCTGTGCAATGCCGGCGGCGTCACGGTCTCCTACTTTGAATGGGTGCAAGATGAGCAGCACTTGTTCTGGGAGGCGCAGGACGTTTATGACCGACTGGAACGCGTAATGAAGACGGCCTTCCGCGAAGTGCTGAAGGTCCAACAGGATCGGAAGGTCCCGATGCGCATCGCCGCGAACATGCTGGGCATTGGACGCGTAGCCGAAGCCGTGCAGCTTCGCTCCATCTATCCGTAACTCTGCCGGCTAGTCATCACAGCTGGGTGCCCCATCCTTTCCGCGTCTTTTGCGGAAAGGGTGGGATAGCCCACTAATAGCCCGCTGGCGCCACCGCCGCAATCTGCGCAATCGGTTCAAGCCCCAGCCGCTTCCGGCAGTCTTCCAACATCGTCTCCGTGCGCGTCGCTCCCGCCCGGGTCACGCCAATCGCACGAACCGCGAGCAGGGAATCGAGATCGCGAATACCGCCCGCCGCTTTCACCTGCACTCTAGCCGGGGAATGCTTCCGCATCAATTCCAAATCCGCAAGCGTGGCTCCACTCGGCGCATACCCGGTTGAAGTCTTCACCCAATCCACGCCAACTTCTCCGCAAATCTCGCACAAGCGAATCTTCGCCGCATCGTCCAAATAGGCATTCTCGAAGATAATTTTAATTTTTGCCCCGCCCTCGTGTACGGCTTCTGTAAGCGCCGCAAGCTCATCCTGTACATACTGCCAATCGCCGCTGCGTGCCTTGCTGATATTGATTACCGCATCCAATTCCTGCCCGCCATCTTTCAGGGCCTGCCGCACCTCTGCAAGTTTGATGGCCGTCGTATGTCCGCCGTGCGGAAACCCGATGGTGGTGCTTGCATTCACCGTAGTTCCGGCCAGCACCTCGGCGCACCTGGCCAGGTAGTACGGCAGAATGCATACGCTGGCCACGTTATAGCGAATCGCCAGCGCGCAACCCTCTTCAAATTCCCGCGTGGTCAGCGTAGGGTTCAGCAGCGAGTGGTCGATCATCTTCGCAATCGCTTCGTAAGTGTAGGAATCCGTCATGTTCTATCTCCAGGCTAAGTCTTTTTCGGTTGATCCACAGTACTACTCTAATCCAGCCCAAATCCAGTGCTGTCCCATTTCGTCCAGCGTTCGGGCCGCGCCGGGGCGAGTATCATGGATGGGAGGCTCCGGGCGGCACCTGCCCCCAGTCCCTGCAATGAATCCATGGTCAAGGAAAACTGCCGCGCGTGAAACCCGACATGAGAGTGAGTTTCGCCGGACTGGAACTGGTCAGTCCAATCATCGCCGCAAGCGGCACCTTTGGCTATGGCATCGAGTTTGAAGAGATCGTCTCCCTCGAGCGCATCGGCGGCTTCGTCACCAAAGGCATCTCCATGGAGCCCATGGCCGGCAACGCTCCGCCGCGCATCATCCAGACGGCGTCCGGCATGCTCAACGCCATCGGGCTGCAAAACGTAGGCGTCCAGGACTTCCTCGAGCGCAAACTCCCTCCGCTGCGACGCTATCCTCGCTGCCAGGTCATCGTCAACGTCTTCGGCTACACCGTGGGCGAGTATCTTTCCGTCATTCAGCGACTCAATCAGGTCGAGGGCATTGCAGCCTATGAGTTGAATGTCTCCTGCCCCAACGTCCACGCCGGTGGCATGGCTTTCGGCGCCGACCCTGGCTCGCTCGAATACCTCGTCCGCCGTGCCAAGATTGCTTCCACCCGGCCGCTCATCGTCAAGCTCTCCCCCAACGTCACCTCCGTCGCCCACATGGCTAAAGTCGCCAAGGGCGCCGGTGCCGACGCGGTCAGCCTGGTCAACACCTTCCTTGCCATGTCCATTGACTCTCAAACGCGGCGCCCGCGCCTCAGCAACATAACCGGCGGCCTCTCCGGCCCCGCCATCAAGCCCATCGCCTTGCGCATGGTTTATGAGACCGCCCGCAGCGTCAACATTCCTATCCTTGGCATGGGAGGTATCATCACGCCGGAAGACGCGGTCGAATTCATGCTTGCCGGCGCTACCGCCGTCCAGGTGGGCACGGCCAGCTACGCCGACCCACGGGCCAGTGAGCGCCTTGCCCGCGGCCTCGAATCCTGGTGTCGCAGTAACCAGGTGGAGCGGGTCGCCAGCCTTACCGGCGCCCTCGAACTTCCTCGCACCTGAATCACGGGCGCCAAATCACGGCCGCTTCTACGCCTTGCGGAATTCCACTCTGCCTCTCGCGATGGGCAGCCCCAGCACTTCAATGCGTTTCAGGTCGCGAGTGCCGATACCCAATTGCTCGGCTAGCTTCAGCGTACTGTCGCATTTTTCAAAAGGAGCCGTGCCCCGCTCCGCCATGGGATCAAAGCCCATAAGCGCAGTGCAAACCGCGTCCGTGGTTACGCAGTTTGTGCCCGCAATCAGCAAACCGGAGCGAACCGACCGTATGCCCTTTACCCAGGGACCCTCGCCGCCGGCTACGGTCTCAATGCCGTCGATAATGCTCAGGTGGATCGGGCGCGCGGCCACCAGGTCCACGGTTACCCTCGGCACGCGGTAACCCGGGTCGCGCGGAGAATTCGGCGAAAGCTCTGAGAGCGCTGTCTTTGAAGGCTGCCGGTCGCCAATGTGCAGCATCGCTCGTCCTCCACCCGACTCCTTGCTCGGCTCATCCACACCGGCGTGTTCGCCGTAAATGGTGGTCGGCGTAATCCCAAAGGAGTTCTTCATGGCCCCGGTCATGCCGGTAGTGCTGTGCTCCTTCAGCTTGGCCAGGGAGACAAAAACATCGCAATCTTCATAGGCGCGGTTCATATCGTAGGCCTTGAACACCAATCCATCGCCCGGCACCCACAGCCGCGTAAACTTCTTCGATGCGCCCGCAAAGTTCGTGTTCTCCAACTCCACGCCCGATGCCGCACTGGTCAAATCCGAAATCCTCCAGCCTGCCTGCGAGATGAACGCTTCCAGCGTATGCTCCATGGATGAGGTCGGGCTCTCCAGCAGCCGTATCCTTCGCGCGCCCGCCTTGCCCAGCAAGTGAACCGTGGCGGTCACCACCTCCGGATGCACCCAGTAGGTTTGCCCCTGCGATATGCCATTGAACCGCGTGGTGGAACTCCCCGTCAGGTTGACTTTGATCGCCACAGTCTTGCCGCTCACCAGCTTGCGCAGCCCGCCCAATTGGTCGAACATGGTGGCAAGCGTGGTCATCACGTCCGGGCCGTAAGTGGTACATTTCGCTACCGCTACAGGAGCCGTGGGGGCGGCTGTAGCAGCCAGCAGCCGGGACTGGGGAAGATACAGTCCCAACGCCGCCGCGCTAAGCCCCTGAAGAAAATCTCTACGGTTGAAGTCCCTTTTCATGGTGCAACCTCCGCTTGACGAGTTTGTCGCGTTCGAATGTAGCTTCGATGGTAAGCAAAGCCGGTGTTTCTGGCAACGGGAATCGTGATGCGCCGGTCCGCTTTGAAAGGCCGCGGGATCGCAGGTTGCTGATAAACTCCATCCGCAAGGCCTTGTTACAGGGTGCGACTTCAGTCGTGCCGACAACGCCAAAAGAGTGAGCGGGCTTTACAGGCTGCGGAAAANNAAAATCAGTGGGGCTTTAGCCCCTGAGGGACGCTCTTCGGGATCTTATTCTTGAATTCAAGCCTTTTTCCGCAGTCTGTTTAGCCCCTGAGGTCACCGGGATTCCCGAGGAGAGGCGGAAATTCGTCAAGAGGAAATTTCTAATCCTGCTGTCAATAATGGTCTCGACGGCCCAAGGCATTGGCTTTTTTTGAGGTGTCTTAGAACCGGAAGACCAACCCGGTGTTGACGCGGGCGTGAGTGCCGCTGGCGGAATATAGTCCTGGGGCCGAAAGATAATCCCCCGCCACTCTCCAGGCGAAAAATGGAAAGATCGGGACGTCTACCCCACCGCCAACCGCATAAGCCAGCATGCCGCCGGAGATGGGAACGCCACCGGTGTGGCCGGAGTTCTCGCCGCCGACCAGTCCATGCACGAAGACCTTCACGCCTGCGGCCCCTACGGTCACTCTGGGGCCAAACAGAAAGGTGGTGGTGTGAATCAGGTTCGAATTCGCGCCAATGCCATAATGAGCCACGTCGCCTTCGACGCCGACAAACGGCTTCACCTTCAAGTGCAGGGCGCCTTCCCAACCGTTGAGGCCGCCCGTGTTAGGGTAGAACGCGTCAGTTCCCAGGCGGCTGTATCCGACGAATGCATCTCCTTTGGGGCCCAGCCCCGAGGCGGTCGGTGAAAGTGCAAAAATGGCAAACGAGATGATGAGCAACTGAAAATAGCAGCGAAGATTAGGCATAGTGGTCACGATTATAGAGGCGTCCCTTTCTGCCACGCAACAATGACGCGCTGGATAACCCATGACCGGCAGCTACTTATTAGTCCCCCATTAGTCCCCCACCGGCGTTCCCGACCCGCAATGGAAGAAGCCAGATCTCTCGGTTCAGGGAGGACGGAGGGAGCAGGGGCCTTCAGGCCCCTGAATACCGCCTCAATGGCGCGGCCTTTAGGCCCGGGCCTTACAGGACTGCGGCTTTGATGACAGCGCAGTTTCCTATCAGTCTCCCACAGGCTTCGCCGACCCACGGGCGATGAAACTGGCAACGTCCATTCTCCCGTTAGGGAGAGTGCGAGAATAGCCCAGGCCGGAGCGTAGCGACGTCCTGGGTAAGCAACACCCTCCGCCCATTGCGTCCCGTAGGCCCGCATCGAAGTCAGCTTAGGTCCTGCTAATAAACGCCACCAATGCCATCCAATAACAGTCTTGTTTCTTCCTAGTTCCCCACCGGCTTTGCCGACCCACGGGGAATGAAACCAGCATCCTGCGATTTGTCTTTGTTTTGTTGAACTTGCATTTTTGTTTCTTTGTAGGCCTGTTATTTGCAAATAACATGGGCCTCGAATCGAGAGTATCTACGAATACGCGAGGACGACCAAGGGCAGCGGAGTAGAATCGGGCGTCAGGAGGAACTCCAGTCCTTATGCCGCGTGCCTTTACTCGTTTTGCTTTTTGGTTGAGCAGCCTGTTCTTGATGGCCTTCCCTGTAATCGCGCCAAGCCCCGCTACCGCCCAGCCCCAGCCGACGCCGATCAAGGTGGCGGTGATTGGCCTGGTCCATGGCCATGCCGACGGCTTTCTTACCTACCTGCCGCAACGCAAAAATGCGGAACTGGTGGGCATTTGCGAGCCGGACCAGGAAGTGGCCGCAAGGTATGCGAAGAAATTCGGCTTGCCGCAGAGCATGTTCTTCACGGGTGTTGATGAAATGATCGAGACGCGTCATCCCCAGGCCCTGTTGCTTTACAATGCGACCGCCGACCACCGCAAGGTCATAGAAACCGTAGCCCACTACGGCCTCCCCATCATGGCCGAGAAGCCGTTGACCATCTCGCTTGACGACGCATTGGCGATTCGCAAAGTGGCGCGCGAGAACCACATACAGGTGCTGGTGAACTACGAAACCATGTGGTATTCCAGCAATCGCGCCGCATATGACGAAGTGCAGCAGGGCCGCCTTGGACCGGTTCGCAAAGTGGTTGTGCACGACGGCCATCAGGGCCCGGCCGACCTCAACCTGCAGCCTGAATTCCTGCGTTGGCTCCTGGATCCAGCCCGGAACGGCGCCGGAGCCCTCTACGACTTTGGCTGCTACGGCGTGGACCTGATGACCTGGCTGATGCACGGCGAAGCCCCGCTTACCGTGACTGCGGTTGCCAACCACGACAAGCCGCAGACCTACCCAAAAGTGGATGACGACGCCACCATCGTCCTTGCCTACCCGCGTGCGCAGGCTATCGTTCAGGGTTCGTGGAATTGGCCCTTCGCCCGCAAGGACATGGAGGTTTACGGCGCAACCGGCTACGCCATCACTGTGGGTCCGGACAAGATGCGAATTCGTCATGAGCACGATGCGGCGGAGCAGCCATCGATAGCCGACCCGCTCCCTCCGGCCGAGAGCAACGCGATGAGTTACCTGGGTGCCGTCGTGCGTGGCGAGATCGTGTCCAAAGGTGACCAGGCCGCACTCGACACGAACGTTGTCGTAATGCAGATTCTGGATGCGGCGCGCGAGTCTGTGCGAACCGGGAAAAGCGTACGCCTCACAAAGCTCGCGGAGTAAGTTTAACTCCGGATCAACAGGCCTTTGTCAAAACGCCCCTCGTTATTCCAATGTCATTGCGAGAGCGGACGGATCGAGGTGCTTCTTGCTGGAAAATCGTGTGCAACGCACTCCGGTTTTTGATAACCCTAGAGTTTCCGTGCCGCTTGTGCCTGCACTCACTGAAACGCAACTGTCTCCAAATCTTTCGAAAAAGCCCATGCGCGGTTTGCAGCCCCACTGGGGAAAGTGATATTTTTGTGCATAATGCCTAAAAATTCCGGTTTTGAAGATACGCTTCCGCTTCGCTTGTTCAATCGCCGCCACTTCCTGAAGGCTGCCGGGTCGGCCGCGGTCCTTCCTGTAGTTCTTCGCGGCCACGCCGCGCAAAGTTCGGGAGCTTCAGCCAACAACCGCATCAATCTTGGTGTGATCGGCATGGGCTGGCAGGGGACGGGCAATACTCAGTCCTTTTTGCCGTCGGAGGATTGCCAGGTAGTCGCGGCATGCGATATCGACGCGAATCATCTGAAGGCCGCGCTCAAGATGATTAACGACAATTACGGCAACGAAGATTGCAAGGGCTACCACGATTACCGTGAGTTGCTCGCGCGCGACGATATCGATGCCGTGATGATCGCGGTGCCCGATCATTGGCACGAAATCGTCTCAACCGAAGCCGCGCGCCGCAAGAAAGACATCTACGGCGAAAAACCACTCGCGCACACAATCGCCGAACAGCAATCCATTGTTCGTGCAGTCCAGCAGAACCGCATTATCTGGCAGATGGGCTCATGGCAGCGCTCGGTTCCAACCTTTCACAAAGCCGCTGAGATCGTCCGAAACGGACTCATCGGCACCGTGACCCACGTGGAAGTAGGCCTGCCCGGGGGCAACTCGGATTTCGACGATGTAGGCAAAGAGGCGCTGGCCAAGCTGGCTGCCCAGGGAGTAAATGCCGCGAGCCTGGAGCAGGTTGTGCCCGGCACGAAGGCCTGGAACCTGCTGGTCACCGACCCTCCTCCGGAATTGGATTACAACACCTGGATTGGCCCCGCCAAAATGGAGCCCTACATGAGGGCGCGCTCCCACAAATCCTGGCGCTGGAATTACAACACGGGCGCCGGGGAGCTTCTGGACTGGATCGGCCATCATTGCGATATCGCGCACTGGGGCCTGGATTTCGATAACTCCGGACCGTCGGAGGTGGAAGGCTCGGGCGAGTTGCCGCCGGCCAACGCGGTTTGGAATACCGCGCCGAAATACCGGTTTGAATTGAAATATCCGCAGGGCGTCACAATGACCATCGCCGGCGGCCATCCCGACATCAAGGGCGGCGTGAAGTGGATTGGCAGCGAAGGCTGGGTTTGGGTGGATCGTGGCGGATTTGAGGCCTCGAATCCTGCCTGGAAGCAGGGCAAATACCTGCCCAGAGAGCTGCGCAAGGTGAAGCTATACACCTCTTCCAATCACCAACAGAACTTTCTGGACTGCGTAAGAACCCGCCAATCAACCGTCACGCCTGTGGAAGTTGGGCATCACTCGGCCATTCCCGGACACCTTTGTCTGATTTCCATGCTTACAGGAAAAAAGATCCGGTGGGACGCGAAAGAAGAGAAGATCGTCGGCGATGCCGAAGCCAGCAAGCTGACGACGCGCGAATATCGCGCGCCCTGGAAAATGAGCTGAACTATTCTGTAACCGCAGCCCACTACCGATGTTTCCGCCTGTTGACACGGAAACACATTGAAAACGCCTCAATCTAACCTTGGCATCGACCGAGGAGACATGACTGATTCGACTGAAAAAGAACTAAATTCTGGCCGGAAGGTCAACTGGGATTTTACCTTCGCCTTTCTGCTTTTGCGCCTTTGGCTCGGTGCGCGCGCATTGTTTGTCGGCATTGAGAAATTTGCCGCGTATAAGTCCGTGGCAATCCCGCTCATCGATCCCGCCACCGGCCAGCCGGATGCAAGCGGGGTGATGGTGAACGTGAACATCAAGTCCTATGCACTGGCCAATTATGCGGGCATCCCCGCCGGGCTCAGCGAGAAGTTCGCCCATCAACCGCTGTTGCCGAAATTCGCAATGGTTCCATTCAACTACATGCTTGGCCCGGCATTTATTCTCACTGGAATCATGCTCCTGGTCGGCCTGGGCACTCGCCTTTCGCTGCTTGCCCAGGGGTTGCTATTTATCGCACTGACCGTTGGCCTGGTTCTAATCGATCAGAACGACGGAGTGGCGTATCTGGGCATTCACATCGGCCTGGTCGCAGCGGCTTTCCTGCTCGCCGAACACAACAGATTTGTGGTCCTGAAAAAATGGTAGATCCGCTCCTCAATCGTCGTGATTTCATCGCCGCGACCGCAGTGGCCGGGGCCGGCCTGTTGCTAAACGCCTGCAAGTCCGATTCCGGCCAACACACCGCGGCTGTCAAGAAATCCTCACTGAATACCCTCAATATTGCCCTCATCGGTTTTGGCGAGGAAGGCAACGTATTGCTGGAATCCATTTTGAATATCGAGGGCGTCAGGCTCGTGGCGCTGTGCGATATCTGGGATTACCACCTGAACGCGGGCGCGCGCTACCTGCAGAAGACCGGCAATGAAGTCCGCACCTACGAAAACTATGAGGACCTGCTCGCCAAGGAAAAAGACCTGCAGGCGGTTGTGATCGCTACACCGGATTTCTGTCATGCGCCGATGACCAATGCATGCCTGAAAGCCGGCCTGCCTGTGTATTGCGAAAAGATGATGAGCAACACGATCGATGGAGCGCGCTCCATGGTGCAGACCATGCGCGAAACCGGAAAGCTGTTGCAGATCGGTCATCAGCGGCGCAGCAACCCGCGCTACCTTTTCACCCTGAACCGCCTGCTGAATGAGGCGCAGTTTTGCGGCCGCCTGACAGCGGTGCAGGCTCAATGGAACCGAGCGGTCAAGGAAGACTTCGGCTGGCCCAAAAAATACGAGATGCCCGCCGCCACGCTTGCCAAATACGGCTATAAAGACATGCACCAGTACCGCAACTGGCGCTGGTACAAGGGACTCGGCGGCGGGCCTTTGTCCGATCTCGGCTCGCATCAGATCGACATTTTCAACTGGTGGCTGGGCACGACGCCAAAGTCCGTTATCGCCAGTGGGGGACTGGATTACTACAAAAACCACGATTGGTATGACAACGCGATGGTCATCTATGAGTATCCGCTGGCTGAGGGCGTGGCACGCGCGTTCTACCAGGTACAGACCACCACCACCTCAGGCGGCGGCTACTTTGAGACCTTCATGGGCGACGACGGCACCATCAAGATGTCGGAGGAC
Source organism: Acidobacteriaceae bacterium (assembly GCA_003151985.1). GTDB lineage: Bacteria > Acidobacteriota > Terriglobia > Terriglobales > Acidobacteriaceae > Telmatobacter. The sequence continues at coordinate 5,360 of PLZC01000055.1, read as the reverse complement.
CCGTCCCTTTGCGCGATTTACCGCGAGGCTCGCGCCACTGCAGTTTCATGGGACGACTTGATCCAGAAGGGCTATGTCCGCGCCAAAGCGGCTTCTGCAGCAGACGCCGCAAAGGTTGACGTGCGCGAAACCGCACAACTCGCGGAATATGAAATTCCGGTATTTTTCAATAAGCCGCCGCATCAGCCCCACCTGGAGAACTTTTTCAACGCCATCCGCGGCACGGCAAAACTGAATTGCCCCGGCGATGAAGCGTTCAGCAGCGAATATACTATCCACAAAGCGAACGACGCCGTTGCCGCGCAGACGAGACTTGCCATCACTCCCGAAGAAGTGAAAGCCTGAGACAATGATGAAAATACTAGTCAAGAATCTTGCCGTTCTGACGGCACTGCTTGTTACGATCGCCGCGGTTGCGCAGGACAAAGTCCCTTTGAAGACGAAATTGCCGCCGCCTCTCTTCGTGGGAACGCCCGTGCCCCTCAATGTGACCAATCTTGAGCGCCCGACGAGAAGCAAACGCCCCGATTTCATGGTTCCCGCCGGCACTGCAAACCTCGCCAGAAACAAGAAAGTCAGCTCCAGCGACAACAATCCCATTGTTGGAACACTGGATATGATCGACGATGGAGACAAAGACGGCAACGAAGGATCCTGGGTCGAGCTTGGGCCCGGCAAGCAATGGGCACAAATCGACCTGGCGAAGAGTGCGAATATCTACGCCGTTCTCGTCTGGCACTTCCATTCGCAGGCGCGCGTATATCGCGATGTTGTTGTTCAGGTCTCCGACGATCCCACCTTCCGGGCGGGTGTGGCGACCATCTTCAATAATGACTTTCACAACGAGCTTGGCCTTGGAGCGGGCAAGGATCTGAATTACGTCGAAACGTATCAGGGCAAGTTGATCGACGCCAAGGGTGTGAAGGGGCGTTATGTCCGCTTCTACAGCAACGGGAACACGGCTAACAAATTGAACGACTATATTGAAGCTGAAGTGTGGGGCAAACCGGCCGCCTGAGTTCGCAGTCTCCCGCAAAGGACCCTCCATCTCCGAGAATGCCGCAATTCGGCGTATCGATTCGATGAGCGCCGATCCGCCTTTCGATCCGTCCCAGGCCCGCAATGAGTAATTCCGCCTTCCAATCGCAGTGGACTCGTTGGACGGCATTTCTTGCTGTCGCGCTCTTCGGATTGCTTCTCCGTCTGCCGCAACTCGGTGCGCGTCCCATGCACACGGATGAAGCCGTCAACGCATACATTGTGGGGCAATTGCTGGCTGGGGAGAATTACACCTACGATCCTCAGGACCGTCACGGCCCGGCGCTGGCAGCACTTGCCTTCCCGCTGGCCAAGTTACAGGGTGCGAAAGCATTTGCAGAGTTGACGGAATCGGAGTTGCGCATCACATCGGTCCTGGCGGGGACGGTCACGATTCTTCTTTTTGGCGCGGCCGTCGAAATGTTCGGCTTCGTACCCTGCCTGATCGGCGCGCTGCTGTTCGCCGTCTCACCGCTGCCCGTCTATTACGGCCGGTATTTCATTCATGAATCCATTTTTGTCGCCGCCACCTTTGGACTGATTGTGACGGGCTGGCGCGCACACCAAACGCACTCAGCGCCGCTGGGCGCGTTGGCCGCCGCCTGCGCGGCTCTTGTGCTCGTATCCAAGGAGACCGCCGTTCTTCATTTCTTCGCGCTGACTGCTGCCGCATTCGTCTTCTGGCTGTGGAACCTGCGCAGAACGCATCTTGGCAACTTGTGGAGGCCAAAAGCAGCGCTGCCCGCGCTGGCGGTTTTTGTGCTGCTGAGCGTGATACTTTTCACCTGGTTTGGAAGCAACTGGAGTGCGCTGCCTGCGCTGCTGCATGCAGTTCCCAAGCTTCTTGCGCGGGCGGGTGGAGAGGGCCATCAAAAACCTTTCTGGTATTTTTCCCGGCTTCTAATCGGCGGCTGGTCGGGTGGATTGATCTCCGCCCTGGCCTGCATCGGCCTCTTCCTGGCCCTGAGAAAACGAGATCCCTCGCCGTATGGATTTCTCGCTTTCTACGCCATCTTCCTCGTCGTCATCCACAGCTCGATCCCGTACAAAACGCCGTGGCTGGCCTTGAATTTCTGGTTGCCTATAGCCTTGTTCGCCGGCCTGGCGCTCAAGTCGCTCTGGAGCATACCGGCGACGACGCCCGCACTTCGCATCGCGATTCCGGCCTATTGCATCCTCGTGGGGGGGATCGCCGCGGTTTTGATCGCCCGCGATACGCACCAACGCGTCTTTGCCCTTCCCGCCGATGAAACCAATCCGTACGCCTACGCCCAAACAACCGAGGATTTGCTCGGACTGCCCGCATTGATCGAGTTGGTGGCGCACCAGAATGCACTCGCGGCGCCGCGCATTGCCGTCATCGCCTCCGATCCGTGGCCGCTGCCGTGGTATCTGCGGCACTATTCCCAAGTCGGATTCTGGCAGCCGGGGCAGCAGGTGGGACAGGCGGATTTCTACATCACCTCCACCGAGGCCGCGGACCAATACGGCGATCAATTGAAGGATCTTCACCCGGATTTTTTCGGAGTCCGGCCAGGCGTGCTGATCGTCTTGTGGTCACCCGCGCCGAAATGAGATCGCATGGCTGACATTCACCAATTCAACCATCGCGCCATGGCGACATACATCGAGGTGCGCATCGCCGATGAAGAACGCACCTATGCCGCGCAGGCTGCGCAGGCCGCGCTCGATCTTCTGGATAAGCTGGAATCGCAGTTAAGCCGCTTTCGCCCAAGTAGCGGCATTGCGCAGATCGCTCAACTCGCGCCCCATGAAAAGATGCGCTTGAGCGAGCCCACCTTTGCCTGCCTGGAAATCGCAAAGAAAATGGAATTGGCCACACACGGCGCGTTTTCCCCCACCGCCGCTGCCCTGCAAACGCAGACCTCTTTGCCGCAGTGGAGTCTACTGCCGGAGGAGCTTTCTATCCGCTGCGAAAGCGGGCGCCTCGAATTCGATCTGGGCGCCATCGGAAAGGGGTTTGCGCTGGACCGCACGGCGGAGTTGCTGTGTAGCTGGGATTGCTCGTCCTTTTTGTTGGTCGCGGGCGGCAGCAGCATTCTGGCGGGTGACGCGCCGAAGGATGCCGCCGGTTGGTCCTGCGGCCTGGGTGACGACAATGCGCCGCAGCGATTCCTTCTGACGCACGCTTCGCTGAGCGGCTCCGGGCTGGCGGTGAAGGGAAGCCATATTCTTGATCCGCGCACCGGCCAGCCGGCCTTGCGGCAAAATCGTGCCTGGGCTCTCACCGATACCGCGGCTGAATCGGACGCACTCTCGACGGCGTGCATGGTGTTGAGTGAGCCGAAGCTGGAGGAAGTGCTGGCGCAGAATCAGTCGTGGCTGGTTTTCCTCGAGACAGGCGTAAGCGCCCGCCCAATGGGTCGCCGTGCGCTGCCGCCCCAAGCTTGTTTGCCTGCAAAGACGGCAGGGGCCGGTGAATAAATGCAAAGTGCAACAATTGCACGCCGGAGTATAATTGGCCGTCCTCCGAAATTGTGGAGTGAAAAGTCCGGCCTGAACCGCACGAATCGCTTGTCGGCGTTCCCCATTCTTCCCCATGTTTGCGCGGCAGTTCTCGGCCGGCAGGAGCAAAAAAGTGATAGTTCCTCTTACGCCCCTTCGGTGCTTACGTTACGCTGAAGAACAATTTCCAGGGAATACAGCCGTCGTGTGCGACGACCGGCGGTTTACGTACCGCCAATTTGCCGAGCGAGCCGGTCGCTTGGGGGGCGGGCTTCGCGCCATGGGCATCGAACCCGGCGACCGCGTAGCGTTCCTCAGTTCGAACTGCCATCGTCTCCTGGAAGCGTACTATGGGGTCCTGGAAGCCGGCGCGGTGTTGCTGCCATTGAATATTCGCCTTGCTCCGCAGGAACTTGCATATATCCTCAACGATGCCGAAGTGAAGGTTCTCTTTTTTGAAAACCAGTTTCTAAGCGCCGTGGACGCATTTCGCAAGGCCGCTCTTTCGGTAAGTTCCTTCATCTCGCTCGATGCCAAACCCGAAGTGGATTGGGTGGCGCGTGATAACTACGAGGAGATCCTTGAGGCCGCCAACATATATCAACGCGACGTAATGCAAATCGACGAGAACTCCCTTGCCGAACTCTTCTACACCAGCGGGACCTCCGCAAATCCCAAAGGCGTCATGCTCAGCCATCGCAACATTTACCTGCATGCTTTGAATACCGCCATCGCCCTTCAAATCACGGGCGAAACTGTGGAGCTTCATACTATTCCGCTATTTCACGCCAATGGATGGGGGAAAGCGCATACGACAACTCTTGCCGGCGGCACACACGTGATGATTCACCAGTTCCTTCCGCCAGAAGTGTTTCGCCTTATTGAACGTGAACGCGTGCAGTGTTGTTGCCTGGTGCCCACCATGGCTGCCGCGCTCATCAACTGCCCGGAACGAAAAGAGTACGATCTGCGCAGCTTGCGGAGGGTGATCATTGGCGGCGCCGCTTCCTCCCCGCATTTAGTCCGCGAGGTCGAACAAGAACTTGGATGCGCCTGCATATCCGGTTACGGCCTTACGGAAACTTCTCCGGTATTGACGTTCTCTTCCATCAAGAAGGACATGCAGTCTACTGAGGATCAACGCCAGGCGCGTCAGGCAATGGCGGGGTTTGCAATTCCCGGTGTGGAGCTTCGAGTGGTGGACCAGGACGAAGCCGATGTGCCCTCGGACGGGAAAACTGTCGGTCACGTCGTAGCCCGGGGCGACGGCATCATGGAGGGCTATTGGCGGCAGCCTGATGAAACCGATCACGCGTTCCGTGGCGGCTGGTTTCATACCGGAGACCTGGCCACCATCGATGAAGATGGCTACCTGCTTATCGTTGACCGCGAGAAAGACATCATTGTGAGCGGCGGGGAAAACATCTCATCCTTGGAACTGGAAAGAGCCATTACGGCTCACCCAAGCGTGTATGAAGCAGCCGTTGTCGCGGTACCGCATCACAAGTGGGGAGAGGTTCCCAAGGCGTGTGTGGTATTAAAACCTGGTGCGTTTGCGACTGAATTTGAGCTGATCGAGTTCTGCCGCTCTTGTTTGGCGCGCTACAAATGCCCTCAATTCATTGAGTTTTACCAGAGTCTGCCAAAGACCGGCACGGGAAAGATCTTAAAAAGAGAACTTCGAAAAGACTCATCAGTTGCGGCTCCGCACCAAAGCAATTCAAAGCTTTGAAAGACCCAGACCTCGTGATTTTGTAATCGTGCCCGTTAATCTGGGTGCCCCAGGTCTCGATTTTGAGACCTGGGAAAGCACGAGTCCACGCTGTCACGGTACTAGTACCATGACCGCATGAATA